>UQXT01000031.1 GCA_900545075.1 uncultured Collinsella sp.
AGCATCTGGCCGCAGTTGGGGCACTTGAGATAGGCCGTGGTCTTGCGGCCCTTCCACATCTTCTTGGCTGTGCGCTTGGCACGTTCAAAGTCTTCCTTGCTAGTACCGGCTGCGCGCGAGGTGCTGGCCGCTGCAGTTCCACCGCCCAAGCTGGCGACGAACTTGCCCAGGCCGGGGACGTTCGCGGTCGCGGCGACAAAGGCCTCGTTCTCCTTGCGACGTGCGTCGACGTTTTTGGACAGGCCGCGCAGCACGCCAATCACGATAACGGCGATGGCGATCCAGCTGAGCCACTGGATGCGGGCTATCGATCCGACCATCGCGATGACGATGCCGGCAAAACCCATCACGATGGTGAGTTCATCGGCACCATTGCGACCCTTCATAAAGTCATTCATGCAAATTGCCTTTCGTTCGATATGCTGCACGCCTTTATACCCGATTTAGAGCAAGGGGGACAGGTTAATCTGCACCAATGTGGTGCAAACATACCTGTCCCCAATGCCCCAATTACTTGGAGAGCTTGTCGACGACGCGTTCGATCTCGGCGAGCTTGGCAGCTTTGAGATCTTCGTCGCCCGATTCGATTGCCGAAGTCACGCAGCCCTCGATATGCGCCTTGAGCACGTCGGCGTTGATGCGCGCAATGAGCGCCTGCGTTGCCATGAGCTGCGTGGAAATATCGACGCAGTAGCGGTCCTCATCGACCATCCGCAAGATGCCGTCGATCTGGCCGCGTGCCGTCTTGAGCATGCGGGTCACCGATTTGTGGTCTGCCATCATGGCGGGTCCTCGTTTCTGGTCGATCTTCCGGATGCCCCCGTCAGTTGCGGTGAAATACGGACTGTTTAAAGGCCTAGGGCGGCTCAACAGTCCGTATTTCACCGCAACTTCTGAGGATTGAGTAGACGGCGTCTGCTACGCGGCGGTCACGGATAGGGCGTGGAACTTCTCGCCCACGGCCTCGACAGCGGCGGCGAGCTGCTCGGCGGTCACGGTGTCGGCGCACTCCACCTGTACGGTCTGGGTCTCGTGGTCGGCGTCGGCGTCGGTCACGCCGGTCACGTTGAGCAGTGCCGTTTCGACGGTGGCGTCGCAGTGGCCGCACATAAGGCCGGAAGTCTTGATTGTGTAACGCATGGGTATTCCTCTCTGTTGTGTCGGCTTTCCCAGGCACCCGACCTTGACCTTCAAGCCGTCGCTTGCGTACCAAAGTACGCGTCGCTCCTCTTTCAGGTCAATCTCGGGCACCTGGAAAACCCGTTCAAAATGGACTAAATGGTGAGCCTATTTTGCCACTTTAGGCTTAAAGGATTTCAGGCGCAGTGCATTGGACACGACGCACACGCTCGACAGACTCATGGCCGCGGCGCCAAACATCGGCGAGAGTTGCCAACCGGTGAGCGGGAAGAACACGCCCGCGGCGAGCGGAATGCCGATGCCGTTGTAGAACAGCGCCCAGAACAGGTCCTGCTTGATGTTGCGGATCGTCGCGCGCGAAAGTTCGATGGCCCGCGCAACATCCATAAGGTCGCTGCGCATGAGCACCACATCCGCCCCCTCCTTGGCGATGTCGGCGCCGGTGCCGATCGCAAGGCCCACGTCGGCGCGCGCTAGGGCGGGGGAGTCGTTGATGCCGTCGCCCACCATGGTGACCTTGCTGCCCGCATCCTGCAGCTCGCGTACGTGGCGCTCCTTGTCAGCGGGGAGGACGTCGGCGATGACCTGCTTGCTGTTCAGTCCCACGCGGCGGGCGATGGCCTCGGCCGTCACGCGGTTGTCGCCGGTGAGCATGCGCACGTCGACGCCAAGCTTGCGGAGCGCGGCGATGGCCTCGGCGCTCGTCTCTTTGACCTCGTCAGCCACGGCGATGGTGCCGACGAGCTCGCCGTTCTTGGCAAAGAACAGCGGTGTTTTGCCCTCGGTGGCGAACTGTTCGGCAAGGCCGGCGGGCACCTTCGCGCCCAGCTCGTCCATCAGACGCACGTTGCCGGCGGCGATGACATTCTGCCCCTCGCGTGCCGTAACGCCACGACCGGGCACGGCGGCAAAGTCCTCGACCATGCGCGCGACAATTCCGCGTGCCTCGCACTCGGCCATAATCGCCTCGGCCAGCGGGTGCTCGCTTGAGCGCTCCAACGCGGCGGCCAGCTTGAGCAGCGCCTTTTCGCTCATGGCGGGCGATCCGTCGGCGCGCGTGGCTACCACGATATCGGTCACGGCAGGCTTGCCGCGGGTGACCGTGCCCGTCTTATCGAGCACCACAGTGCCCACGCTGCGCAGGTTCTCCAGTGCCTCGGCGCTCTTAAACAGAATGCCCATCTCGGCGCCCTTGCCGGTGCCCACCATAATGGCGACGGGCGTGGCCAGACCCAGTGCGCACGGGCAGCTGATTACCAGCACGGCCACGGCGGAGGTGAGCGCCTCATTAATGCTGCCGGTCAGTGCCATCCACGCTATAAAAGTCACGGCCGAGATCACAAACACCACGGGCACGAACATACCGGCGACCTTGTCGGCCAGGCGGGCGATAGGCGCCTTGGTGGCATTGGCGTCCTCGACGAGCTGGATGATCTTGGCAAGCGACGTGTCGGCGCCCACCCGCGTGGCGCGGAAGGTAAACGAGCCCGTGCGGTTGACCGTGGCCGCATTGACAGTGTCGCCGGCGGTCTTCTCCACGGGAATGGATTCGCCGGTGAGCGCGCTTTCGTCCACGGCCGAGCTGCCCTCGAGCACCACGCCATCGACGGGGATGGACTCTCCGGGGCGCACGCGCAGGACCTGGCCGGGAAGGATGCTGTCGACGTCGACGGTGGTCTCGGTGCCGTCGTCGGCAACGACGGTCGCGGTCTTGGGTGCCAAGTCGATGAGCGCCTCGATAGCGCCGCCGGTTTTGGACTTGCTGCGCGTCTCGAGGTATTTGCCCACGGTGACGAGCGATAAGATCGTACCTGCGCTCTCAAAATACAGGTTGTCCATGCTCGTCATCATGGCCTCGTGGACCTGACCTGTGGCCAGCTGGTCGGCCATGATGAACATGGCGTAGAGCGACCAGGCGATGGAGGCGGTGGCGCCCACGGCAATAAGGGCGTCCATGGTGGGCGCGCCGTGCGCGAGCGATTTAAACCCGTTGATAAAGTACGCGTCGTTGACATAGACGATGGGGATGAGCAGGACGAGCTCGGTGAGGGCGAGCGTCATGCTATGGGTATGGTCGGTGAAAATGCCGGGCAGCGGCCAGCCGAGCATGTGCCCCATGCCTATGTAGAACAGTGGGATGAGGAATACGATCGAGATGATGAGGCGGGTGCGCATGGCAGAGGCGGCGGCCTCCAACTTTTTGGTCGGCGACTCCATATGGGTGACGCCAGACCTGGCCTGCGAGCTGCCGCTTGAGCCGGCGGCACCGGTGCCTGCGTCGACGGGTGAGGCCGAGTAGCCCGCGTGGTCGACGGCGGTGCAGATATCGTCGGGGGAGACCTGCGCGGGGTCGTAGTCGACCATCATGGAACCGGCGAGTAGGTTGACGGCGACGCTTTGGACGCCGTCGAGCTTGCTCACGGCACGGTCCACGTGCGCCTGGCAGGCGGCGCATGTCATGCCGCCTACGTCGAACTTATCTTGAGCCATGGCTTCTCCTTTCTGTGGTTCGGTGTTGAAATTGTTAACCTGCCGATACTATACACCCATACCCCCTGGGGGTGTCCAGTACAGAAAGAAATGTATGACATTTCGTTACAGATGAGGGTGGTTGGTTGGCCGATGGACCGTCTCAACCAATCATCTCAATCTGTAACGTCTAGCAGGGAAAATGAACTCTAACTGTTACAGATCGAGACATTACATCGAGCCACAACTTAACGTCTCAATCTGTAACATCTGGGGACCGTTTTGCCTGCTAGATATTACAGATCGAGACAAACCATTCGAGGGTAACCTGAACATCTCGATCTGTAACAGCAAGACCGATATTTGGGTCCTAGTTGTTACAGATTGAGATGTTGTCTCGCGGGGTTGGGGTTTGTCTCGATCTGTAACATTTAGACCCGTATCTGCCGAGCTAGTGTTACAGATCGAGACAATTGCCGGGGTGGGGTCCCGTCACGGCAAGACGCCCGCTGCCTAGATGCAGAACCCGGGGATCACACAGGTTCGCTTGTTTGGCTTTTCCGCAGGCGTTGCGTACGTAAAGACGTCGCCGTCGTGTCCCACGCGATTCATATAGAGTGTGCCTTCGCTCTCCGATGTGTCGGGACTCGCCGTTCGTTCCCACCAACAGGTGTCCTTGCCCTTCCACTGGCGAACCAACATCTCGTTCGTGGTATACGGACTCACCTTAAGCTCGCGGAACAGCTGGTACTCCTTGCCCTCGCCGTTATAGATGTCGGCCAGGTAGTGAAAGTCCTCGACAAATGACTCGGGCGGTTGCGTACCGCACAGCTCGACCATGGCGGGCAGCCAAAGGGTTGCGGGCAACTCGCTCAGACACGATGCACTGTTGGCGGCGCCCACATTGTTCGAGACCTTCTTGACCCCTTTAATGAGCGCGCGCAACTCGTTGGGTAGCAGCTTAAGGCCGTCGCCGTTGAGCCATCCCCGCAGCTCGCAATCTGCCCAGCCGGCGCTCGGCGGTTCAGCCGCAGCATCGCGCTCGGCAATACCCGCGTCGAACATAAACGTCAGCCCGGCCTTGCCCGTACCGTCTAGAAGCTCGTCGTGACGGATGCCCACAAGCTGCGCGCCGACGTGCAGCCCGTTGGTGAGCCTCACGCGCTTGGTGCACGGATAGGGGATGTGCCCATCGGCATCGAGCAGATGGTAGCGCTTTGCAATCTCGCGTGCCTCGCTACGGGTCTCGGCGGCCTTAATCTTGAGCGAAATCTCCCGCAGCTGATCCCAGGTGTAGTCGTCAAGTGAACCGCGGATGCCGTCCAGGTAGTCGGGGATGCCAAAGCCATGGGTTGCCGCCCCGATAACGCCGAGCCCCGCAACGGCTGCGACAACGCCACCGATAATAAAGCGGCGGCGGGTCATGGCATCGTGCCGGGCCTGCTCCAGGATCTCTCGCGCGCGCTCGCCGGCGACGTCGACCTTAAGGTGCGTGCCAGAATCGATATCAATCGCGGCCTCGTCCTCTGCGCCTTCGCGGCCCTCGGATTCGGCATCGGTGAGGTATGCCGAGAGCACCTCGAGCATCTGCTGCTCGGTGGGACGATCGCACTGCTCGATTGAAATGCCTTTCATGATGATCTGGACGAGTGCCTCGTCGTCATTGCATCGCGGCTCGAGCGGTGCCGGCTTGGTCTTGGTCTTTATGAGGTAGAACGAGCCGGTTGCCGCGGCACCCGTCGACTCGACATCGAACGGCTTGCGACCGCTGTAGAGCTGGTACAGAATGCTCGAAAGCGCGTAGACGTCGATTGCGGGCGAGCGGCGAAGGGCCGCGATGCCTTCGATATCCTGCGTGAGCATCTCGGGCGCGGCGTATGCGGGCGTGGCAAAGCGCCAGATGTCGGCGCGCCGGGTGATCGTGTCATCGCCGAGGGCCATGGTCGCGGAGCCCATGTCGATGAGGCAGGGGTCAAAGGAGCAATCGACGATCTGCTGCTCGAGCGTTCGACTGGTGGTACGGAACATGATATTGGCGGGCGACAGGTCGCGATGGACGACCGGATTAACGAGACCCTTGGTCATCAGGAGTGCGCGAAGCACGGCGTTTCCAACGGCGGCCACCATCTGGGTGGTTAGCCCGCCCGAGGCATCGTGCGGAAGCAAAGGCAGCGCCTGCTTGAGCGATGTTCCCTCGACCCACTCCATGAGGATGAGCGGGTCGTCCTCGCACGATCCATAGCCATAGACGCGCGGAAATCCGCGCAGGTGCGAGACGGTGCACAGATGACGGTACTCCTCGAACAGCGCAGCGGTGTTGGCCAGGTGCGCAGCCGCTTGCTCGGCGGAGCGATCGGGGGCTTGGCCGGAAAGGATGGCGTTGTCCTTGAGCAGCTTGACGGCAAAGACCTCGCCGCTCGTGTTGGTCGCGCGCAGCACGTGCCCGATATTGCCGCCGTCGCGGTATGCCGTCTGAAGAATAAGCGTCATAAACCGTCGCTTGGCATCATCCTCGGCGCTGGGGTCGACTGCCACGGCGGTGTCGAACGTGTCAAGACGGATGAGTTTGTCGCCAGGGGCGGTGTTGGTGGTATCCAAGACGTTCCTTCATTTGGTGGGGCCGCGTGCTCACGCCGAGAACGCGATTATCGATTAAAGCCCATGATAGACGTGTTCGCCGATAAGCTGACTCGTATTGCTATTTATAGTGCAGCGCGCAACGTAAATGATATAAGACGAGTGACACCTGTTTCCCACGTCTCTACGCGCTAGTCCACAATAACGAGAAACGTTGTATAGAGACCCAAATGAAGTCTGTCACTGTTAGCGATTTCCACGGGGGGATAGACTTTGCCGGGCTCTCGTTGGTCACGGGGCGGCTCGATTACGGTATCGCCGTCGCCTGCACCCGATTCGAGCACCGTGCCGTTGGTCGATCCAAGGCCCTGGGCGTACCAGTGCTCACCCTCAAGCCAAATGCGAAGATGCTCACGCGATGCGTCGGCGCCCACATCGGTGATGCTGGGCGAGGTTTTGGGCAAAGAACCAATCACGGTGCCGCGTGGATCGCGTGTGAGGGGATGGATTTGCATGTCGGCGCAGTTGTCGGCATGGGTTCTGAGCAGACCGAGGTTGGGGGCGACAGTGCGCGGCTGCTCCAGGCTGCTCATAAAGCCACGTCCGACGGTAGTTTCGGTGGTACCAAAGTGCCCGCCCGTCTTGCTGTCGCAAAAGCGCTCGACGGTGGCCACGCCTTGAACGGGATCGGCAAGTGCGCCCGTCGCCACAAAGAGCATCAAGAAGAGCGTGCTTTTTTCGCGGGGGCTGTGGTCATCGGAGCTGTTGATACGCCCCAAGGCATTGGCGTAGAGGCGGTCGTCGAGGTCATAATCGGCGAGAACCGACATCATGCCTTGGGCCGCCGGGCCGCTGTAATGCTCGGATATTTCCCGATAGGCGCGATCGCCTCCGCCGAGTTTGCTGCTAATGGCGGCGGCAAGGTTAAGCGTGGAGACGGTAAGGTCATTGTAGATACCTGGCGCACACTGATCGGGCTCGCGGTGGACGATGTAGCGAGTGAGGTACGAGCGGTTGGTAGAGCATTTGTCGAGCAGGGTACTGCCTGCATACGAATTGCCGTTAATGAGCATTCGCGCAATCTCGAGATGCTTGAGACCGCCGAACGATCGGATGTCGTTGTAGAGGACCGAGCACGGTGTTTCCGCCGCCATGGCTGCCTCCCCAGATAACTTTAATGACGTACTGCAAACATGATAGGAAATGGCTACGCTCAAAGCGTACCGACTCGAAAAATGTTGCGCAACGCTTTGCATAACTATTGAGACATTATAGGGCAGATACGCCAAGTTGCAGGATGGCTGCAAACGACACATTTTGAGAGGTCGTGCCCTATGGAATGCCCTTATTGCGGTGCATTGTTGCCCGATGACGCTAGTTTTTGCTCTGAGTGTGGATCGCCTCTTGCCGCGCCCTCGTCGACTGCGCCCGTTTCCGAAGATCCCTATACTACGCCCCAGACCGTGTCACAGAGCCCTGCCTTTTCTTGGCGCGACGGCGAGGCCGCTACGGCGGCAACGGTGGAGTTGCCTAAGGCGGATGCTGCCTCGAAAGCAGACGAGCAGCCGGTGGCGGCACCCGGCGCGTTTGAGCCCGCTGTGCCCGAATCCGATTCGGACGCCACGCGTGTAGTCGATCCCTTGTCAGACTTTGGCACTACGATCGAGGACGTGGAAACTGAGCCTGCCTGCCATGCCGATTTTGGTTCTACGCCGCTCAGTGAGGAAGAGCAGCTCGAGCAGGACCGCGAGAGCCTCAAGACGGCCAAGGCCGAGTACAAGTTGGCACGCAAGCGCCTGGGCAAGTCGTATGCGCCCGCCATCGCCGCCGGCATTATTGTCGTTGCCGCCTTGTGCGCGGGAACCGGCTGGGCGGGCTACTCATATGGTTTGGCTCATCCGCAAAATACGGAGCAGATTCAAAAGCTCAAGAAGCAGCTTGAATCTTCCAAGGACGAACTCACAAAAACGCAAGACGAGCTCGATCAGACAAAGTCCGACCTTAAGGACGCTAAGGCGGAGCTCAAGACCGCAAGCAAGAACGGCGGGGACGCCAGCTCCGATGCCGAGGGCTCTTCCACGACGGGCAATGCGACCTCGTCGACCACTACGACCTCCGGTAGCACGGCGAAGCTCAACATCGATAAGCCCACGAGCTTCGCCAACACCACGTGGCGCGGATCACTTAAGGAGACGGGCAACTCTTGGGGCCATACTTGCTACGGCGCGAGCAAAAACGACCTTGTGATTGTGTTTAAGAGCATCAGCGATTCCGGCGAAGTGGTTGCAGACATCTCGGCCACGCTGCATGCCCACGATACCTACAACGCCGAAAAAACCGTCGCGCAATCCGATGGTGACGACTATCGCACCTACACGGATGTCACCGGTTCGTTTGTTAGGAACAAGGGTTTTGAGTTTTCGCTTCCCGTCGAGGAGGACGGCTGCGACCTTACGGTTACGGGTGTACCTAAAAAGAAGAACGGCAAGTACTACCTGAATACCACAGTCGAATCGGGAGACGGCGCCGTTAATATGGGAACGCGCATCACGGATTCCTTCGAGCTTATGATTTCCTAGTGCCGCCTGTATGCGATGCGTGAAGCGGTGACGGGTGCGGCTTTATCGAGAGCTGTGTTCGTCACCGTTATTTGTATAGGGTCTATGAGCTGACCTTGGCATCGCCGCCGGCTAAAGCATGCCGGCAGATGCGAGGACGAGTATGACCACGATTGCTACCAGGGCAACAATCACCATCGTGAGTGCCATCGAGCGTTGACGTTTGACGGCAAGGCGTGCGCGACGCATGGACTCGGCGCTGCGGATGGTCTCGGTGGATGGGGTTGGCCGAGACGCGGGCTGCGCCTGTGCAGCCGTGCGGGTGGGGACGGTGGCGTCCACCAAGGCGGCAGTGCTGCCGCGATCCGCCACAGGCCGGCGCTTTCGCGGAGCACCCGTACGGGCGAAAGGCTCAAGGCGCGCCGCGAGTTCATTTGCCGAAGGGCGTGCGTCTTGCGAGACTGCCAAACAAGCCATAATCGCGTTGACCAAGCCCTGTTCGCGGGGAGTTGCGGGCGCAAGGGGTTGCGGTTGCACGGTGCGCTTGAGGCGCGCGTGATCTCCAGAGCGCCTGAGCTCTGCCTCAAAGGGCGCGTGTCCGCAATAAAGCTCGTAGAGGATGCTTCCCAGCGCATAGATGTCGACGGCGGGATTGTCACGCGCACCGGGGTCGGCCTTAAACCGCTCCAGCATTTCGGGTGCTGCGTATGCCGGCGTGGCACCGCGAAAAGCGTTGACGTCGACGGTAAAGGAAAAGTCCGGCTTAACGAGCTTGGCACTGCCCATATCGATCAGGCAGATGTCAAAATAGCCACTCGAGACCTGCTCCTCGAGCGGGATGCGATCGTGACGCAGCATGATGTTGCGCATGGAGAGGTCGCGGTGAACAAAGGGCGTGTCGAGCGATTGCGTGGACAAGATGATCTTGAGTACGCTCAGACCCAGCGCGGCGACGATATCGCCGGGGCAGGTTTCAGCGCCATCGCTCAGAGCTGGCCGTGCATCAAGAAGCGAGACGCCGTCAACCCATTCCATGAGCAGCGCCGGGGTTCCGTCTGCCGTGTAGCCAAAACCGTAGACATCGGGGAAACCCCTTAGGTTGGATACGACGGAGAGCGTACGGTACTCCTCTTCCAAAGTTTCTCGGTTGAGCTGTTCTTGCTCGGGTTGGGCATCGGGGCGCGGCATCTTAAGCGCGAGCTCAAAAGCGCGATCGCCGCTCTGGACGCGGCGGACATAGGCGTTGCCGCCAAAGCCGCCCTTTTGCGGCGGAACGAGAAGCGTGCAGAAGCGACGCCGTGCCGCAGCCTGCTCGCGCTCGGTGAGCAGTGCTGGCGTATGAAACTTGACGAGTCGAACTTCTTCGTAGGAACCGGTCATGGCGCGCTTTCATCCTTTCTTCCATTAGCAGGATATGCGCTAGCCGCCGCCTTCTGTTGCGCAACATCGACAAATCTGCCGCTCGCCAATGTTGCGCAACAGAATCGCGCAGAGCGGCGGTAGAAATGAGGCAGTAAAAACGCTTGATGACCGGGATGGCCCCGTTATCCATGAAGAAGGGAACGTGATAATGAGCGGCTCGGTGGGAGATAATTTTGTAGTCGCTGCCGGAATAGTCACTTCACCGCTGGCAGTGCCATTGGCCCCCGCTGCAATTGTTGCCGGGGCAGCGGCGTTGCGCATAGAGGCGGAGAAGGCCGAGGCAGAAAATGCCGTTAAGGACTATAGGCATGGGCTATTGGACATCAAGTCGCAGATGCTCCTTGAGTTTCCCGATATGGATGAGTCGACACGCGCCGCGTTGGATAGCGTGATTGACGAATATTCGAGGAAAAACGTGACAGGACCGCTTGTGGGCGAAGAGGTCGTCATGGGTCGGGATACGGTGACGCGGATTCGAACTGAGGCGGCATTGGCACAGCTTGCGGCGACGCTTCACACTTTGATCCCGACGCTAACCTTCGATGCCCATGCCCAGCGCAGGGTCGAGATGAGCCAGAGCCGCATCGATGCCGCACAGACGTCCGAAAAGCTCAGGGCCCAAGGATTGCTAAAGGCAATCGATTACGACATTGCTCGCGACGGTTCCATCGATCTTGAGAAAGCGCTCCTACATATCGCGGATACCGCCGCAAACTCCTCGACGGGTTCCTTTGAGGACGCAGCTCGCGCGTTTGAGGAGTGGACGGCGCGCATCATCCCGCTTATGCAGGATGAGGTGCTCGACATAGCACTGCGAAATCGCCTGGGTGCAAAATTCGAGACCGCCCGCGCCTCGTTTAACGCGCTTGGTCCAGATTCGAGCGAGGAGCAACGCCTTGCCGCCATGAAGATTCTCAAGGACTTCGAGCATGTGATGAAGAGTGCCCAGCATGAGTCGAACGAGCTTCATGAGCAGTATGAAGCATACCGACTGCGCGTTGACCTTCTTAATGAACGCTACCATCGTCCGACGGTGCTCAGACGGCCTCATGAGATTGAGGATTTGTACGCTGCCGTGGATGCCGCAGACGCTGCGCTTGCCTCGGCGGCTAAAGACGAATACATCGAGCGCTGTGTTAATGAGGTTATGGCCGAACACGGGGCTGACGTTGTCCGTTATGCGGTTATGGATGGGTCTGGCAAGCCATGGCGCCTTATCTTCGACACGAACAAGCGCAAGGCGGTTGCCGTCCTTAAAGGGTCGCACGAACAGCAGCTTGTGATGCGAGTTGTCGAGGCCGATCCATCCGAGTTTTCGGAAGATCCGGTTAATCCCACCGTCATCAAAGATATGAAGGCCCAAGATCAAGCGACGGTCGACAAAGTCGTTCAGGACCAAGTTGAGTTCTGCGATTTTTACCTGCAGTTTAAGGAAGACCTTAAAGAACGCGGCGTTGTTGTCGCATCCGACGCCCCCGGCCATTTTGTTCGACCCGCTGATCCTCAGACCGCCGTCGAGATTCACCCGCACGATTACGTGCCGCCCACACCTTCCGCAGATGCGGAACGTCGTCTGCGTAATCGCCGTCAAGCAAGTCAACTCAAGCAGAGGGAAATGAGGTAAACCATGACATGGGAATGCCCTATCTGTGGTCTTATGAACGATGATGCCCGCGATATGTGCGAGGACTGTGGGACGCCGCGTCCCGCTGGTGCGGCCCCCGCGCCTTCGGCCCCTGCGCCCGCGGTCTCGGCACCCGAGGCGCCAGTCGCCTCAGCGTCCGGCTTTGCCGCCGCGGTCGCTGAGCGTCCGGCTCCCGCCGTCTACCCTGCAACATCATCGATGGACAGTGCTTCGCGGCCTCAGCGTCCCGCACCCCAGCAGGCACATCAGGCTGCTCCTGCTCCCACGCCGCAGCCTACCCCCATGCCCGTTCCGCAACCTGCTCCGGTTCCTGCGCCGCAGCCGACGCCTGCGCCGATGCCACGGCCGACGCCTGCGCCAATGCCGCAGCCCGCGCCGCAACCCATGGCGAATGCTGCAGCTACTCCCGCGGCTCCCGCGCTTACGCTTGCCGATCCAGTAATGGGTGAGCAGCTTCGTCTCACGGACGCTGCCGTGCTTGGACGCAACGCGTTTCCTTCTATGGCTTCGAACTTTGCCATGTCCCGGCAGCATGCCAGCGTTCGTTTTGAGCGGGGCACGTGGATGGTTGCCGATGAGGGGTCCAATAACGGAACGGCTCTTATGCGTGGCGGCCAGATCCTCAACTTGGTTCCCGGCGTGGCCCAGCCGATTCATACCGGCGATACGCTGCTCATTCCGGCTGCGTCTGGCGAATTTGCCCAATTGCGTCTGACGGTTACTGTGGAGCAACCGCCTGCAGCGCAACCCGTGCAGACCCAGGCTTGGTCTGTGCCGCAGCCCGCGCCTGCTGCGGCACCGGTTGTTTCTGCCGCTGGTGAGTCTGCGGGTGTCGAGGGCTGGTTTGTCGAGTGCCCCGAGTGCGGTCGTTTGCATCTCGTTGCTGATGAGCGTGCAAAGGTTGGGGATGGCTGTGAGGAATGCGGTTGCTCGCTTGCACGTATCTCGGCCGTGTACCGTACACTCGATCCGGGCGAGGATTACGCCGATGTTCGTTAGCCATGTGCTTGCCCCCGTCGTCTCGCTGGGTCCGGGAGAACGTATTGTTGTCTGGACCGCTGGTTATTCAAAGCGTTGTGCCGGATGTATTTCGCCCCAATGGCGCAACCAGCTGCCCGAGCAGGATGTCGATGTTGATGAGCTTGCGCAGATGTTGCTCGATACCGCGCGCGAGCACGGCGTACATCGGCTGACGGTTTCGGGTGGAGATCCGCTCGAGCAGGCATCAGAGCTCGTGAAGCTACTGGCAACGATCCGCTGCGCTTATGATGACATTCTCGTTTACACCGGATTTACGCTCGAAGAGTTGCCGCAGGTGATCGGTGCGGATACGTGGGAGACGCTTAAGTCTCTTATCGATGTGCTGATTGACGGTCCGTACGTAGACGAGCTCAACGTGCCCGATTGTGCGCTGCGCGGCTCGACTAACCAGCGCGTAATCTACCTGAGCGACCGCCCACACGATGATTACGACCAGTATCTTCAACAGCCTCGTCAGCTTCAAAACTATGTCCAGGACGGCACGGTTATCACCGTTGGTATTGCCGACCGTTACCACCATGAATTTTCTGCCAAGGAGGTATAACACATGGCAACTGATTTCGAGCGCCAATCCTGGCAGCGCGAGATGCTCAACTTTAAAGGGGTGAAGAGCCTCTTTATTCTTGAGGGCAACGTCAACGACAAGTATCCCGATGTGGTTGACGGCAGCCTTCAGTTCTCGGAGCTTGCCGAGGTCGTACGCGGCCTTTTTGAAGACGCCAATGGCTCAGTTGAGTACAACGTGGCATATTTCGATCCCATCCAGCTGTTCTCGAGCAGCATGGGCAACGTCGATTGCAAACGCCTGGTGTCGCTGGCCCATGACGAGGCTTCTAAGAGCGATGATCGCATGATGGAGGCGAACGCCTGCATCGCCGATGGCCGCCAAGCATATGCCACCGAGCAGTCGAGCCTGCCATCATACGGCGAGGTTATCCGCTCAATGTTGCGTCTTAAATACAACGACAACCCCGATGGCGGCACCGAGGCCAAGCCGCTTTGCGTGATCGTCAACATGGCGTCGCGCCTGCTTGCATCCTCGACTGGCCTTATGCCCGACGAGACGCAGTTTTTCCTCAACTTGTACCTTGGCGCCAGCAAAGCACGCCTTATTAACCGCACGGCTGTCAACACGCTCATTCTGGTAACGGATAACGTGCGCAACCTGCCCGTGTGGTTTATCGAGGCGAACCCCTTCTTGCGCACCATCACGCTGCCGCATCCCGACCGCGACATGCGCGAAGCCTATATTCAGAGCAAGTTTGGCTTTGGTGAGGCGCTGTCCGATTCCGACGACCGTGCGGTGCGTCGCTTTATCGATACCACCGACGGCATGAGCGTTAAGGAGCTCGAGGGGCTGCAGCGTATGTACCAGCGCGACATGCAAAACCCCGAGGCTTCCATCGAGGCCATCCTTCCCAAGCTCGTCGACGTCTACAAGTACGGCTTTCGCGAGAACAAATGGCAGCAGATGTTCGAGAAGCTCGAAGAGGATCCCGAGGAAAAGATCAAACGCCGCGTAAAGGGCCAGGACGAGGCCGTTGAGAAGGCCGTCACCGTGCTCAAGCGCTCCGTTATGGGCCTTTCGGGCGCCACCCATTCATCTGGCTCTAAGCCCAAGGGCGTCCTGTTTTTGAGCGGTCCCACCGGTACCGGTAAGACCGAGATCGTTAAGGCCATTACGGAGCTTCTCTTTGGCGACGAGCGCAGCATGCTGCGTTTTGATATGTCCGAGTACGGTGCCGAGAACTCCGATCAAAAGCTCTTTGGCGCTCCTCCGGGATACGTGGGCTATGCCGAGGGCGGTCAGCTTACCAATGCGGTCAAGGCCAATCCGTTCTCGGTGGTTCTTTTCGACGAGATCGAGAAGGCCGCGCCCAGCATTATGGACAAGTTCCTGCAGATCCTCGAAGATGGCCGCCTGACCGATGGCCAGGGTAATACCGTGTACTTCTCTGAGACGGTCATCTTCTTTACGAGCAACATCGGCTTTTCCAAGATTGAGATCGATGCGCAGGGCAACGAAGTTCGTAATACCATCGCGCCCAACACGCCCTATGACGAGATTTGCGAGCGCGTGCGCACCGAGATGGATCGCGAGTTTAAGCCCGAGTTCTTGGGCCGTATCGGCGACAACGTGGTGATCTTTAACTTTATCGACGATGCCGTGGCACTTCAGATCCTTAATTCCAAGATCGATGCCGTTAACCGCAACGTGCATAAGGCGCAGCCCGATATTACGGTTGAGGCGACCGACGCTGCCCGCGAGCTGCTGCACTCCATTGCCATGACGGATGCTGTCAAGGCTAAGGGCGGCCGCGGCATTGGCAACTTGGTGGAGAGCGGCTACCTTAACGGGCTTTCCGATTTTCTGTTTGAACACCGCGCCGAGTGGCGCGGTCGTCCCGGCATGGTGGCACGCGCCGTGCCGCAGGGCGAGGGCGATGATGCGCATATCGCATTTGAGCTCGTGCCCGGATCGATGGGAGGCGATTGGCGATGACGAAGTTTGTCGCTGCAGCAAAAACTCAAGCGGGAACCAATCACCCCGTCAACGAGGACCGCTTGCTTCTTGACGGCAACGTCCTTTGCTATGGTCTGGTGAGCGATTGCGAGCGCGAGATGGGCTGCATGGCAGTCTTTGACGGTGTGAGCGAAGGCGGGCACGGAGCGGCCGCCTCGACGCTTGCTGCTCAGGCGTTTGCGCAGGCCGTGCGCGTCTTTGAGGCCGATACCGTCAACGCGTTACAGGAGCGCCTACGCATGGCGGGCGAGCGAGCCGAGAACGATGTTGAGACGTATGCGGCTCGCTATGGACTGTCTGTTGCCGCATCCACGGTTGCTGGCCTTGTGGTTGCTCCTGACGGGCACGGTGCTGTTTTTAATGCCGGCGATTCTCGCGTGTACCGACTGCGTGGCGGTGTGCTTGCCGTGCTTAGCTGTGACCACACGCCTGAGCGGCGCGTGGGCGGCGTTGGCACTGAATACAGGGATGATGCCGTTTCGCATTGTATTGAGCTCGCGATTGGACTCAATCAGGGCGGTCGCAATCTTGAGGTCAAGACGACCGTGATGCTTCCGGGCGATCGCTATCTGATCTGTTCCGATGGTATCGATGGGCAAATTGCGCAGGAGCGTTTGCAGCAGATGCTTGCGAGCGATTCGACATGTGCCCAGTTGTGCGAAGAGCTATATGCCGAGGCTCGGGTGAACGGCTCGACGGACGATGCAACGCTGATTGTAATTGAGGTAGGGGAGTAGCCATGTCTGATGAGACGATTACGGTACACCGAGATGGCGGCAATGACAATGATGAGACCGTAACGGTGCGCCGCGGGAATGCGCCCGTAGGGGGAGAGACGGTTACCGTGAACCGTGGCGACCAGGCTTCTGCGCCTGGAGAGACCGTGACGGTACGTCGAGCTGACGTTCCGGCATCTGGTGAAACGGTCACCGTCCGCCGCGACGACGCGCCATCGACAAACGAAACCGTAACGGTGCATCGCCCGATGATCGAATCGAATGGTGAAACAGTAACGGTTGCGAGGCCGTCTATCGGTGCTCCCGCCGACGGTGAGACCGTTACTGTTTCACGCCCTGGTACTTCTGCGGCAGGCGAAACTGTCACGGTGCCGCGCGCTGCGAGCCCCGACGGCCAGACGGTAACTGTCTCGCGCGGCGCCACGGCCAGTCCCAACGGTGAAACGGTGACCGTTTCTCGTGGGGGCGCACATGCTGCCGCTGCATCTGCCTCGCCTTTTGTTGCGGAGGATGCGACGGTTGTCTCGAATGACGGGCAGCAGTTTATTATTCATTTGGGACAGGTCATTGGCCATGGCGGTCAATCTAGCATTGTTGCCGCCGAGCGGGTGAGCGATGGTTTGGCATGCGTTGCTAAGGTCTTTAAGCCTCTTGTGGGCGCCGAGCGTTCGGCATATCAAAAGGTGGTAAGCGCCATAATGGGGCTTAATGGCCGCCCCGTGTCTCAAACGCATCTACTGCCCATCTTTGCCTATCTGCACCAGGGCCTGAGCGCGACCGAAGTGGGGGCTGCGGCTCCTCAGCTGTGGGATGTTTCCATTACGCCGCTGGCCACATGCCTTTTTGATCGTCCCCGTAGCAAGAATATGGTTAAGAGCCGCGTGATTCCCGAGCTCAGCCAGGCAATTGAGCTGCTCCATACCGAGCTTGGCATTGTCCATCGTGACATTAAGCCGCAGAACGTCTACCTGTACGACAAGCAGATCGTGCTGGGAGATTATGGCTCCGCCCGCTCGCTTGCCGGATTTGACAGCCGCCTGACAAACACCATGACGCGCTCCGATGGCTATACGCCTGGTCGTGGCGGCATGGTCGACCCTCGTAACGACTGGTATTCGTTTGGCTACACGATCTGGACGCTCTACGAAAACAATGTCCATCCGCTGCAGGAGTTCATAAACGACAATACGCTTTCCGATCGCCAAGAGACGGGCGAGCCTGCAGACTTCAACCATCCGGAAGATGCGACCTTGGGGAACCTGCTCAAGGGTTTGACGTTTGAGCTATCGGGCGAGCGCTTTGGCTACGAAGAGGTCAAAGACTGGATGGCCGATCCAGAACATTTCTATCGCAAACTTCCCACCATGGATGCCGGTAGCGCACGCAAACCTTACGAGTTTGCCGGCAAGCTGTATAGCGATCCGGTGTTGCTCGCTCGCACGCTGTCCTCCAATTGGGACGAGGCCAAGCTTCGCATGAGCCAGCAGCAGCTCGAAAACCTGATGGGCGACTGGGGTGAAAATGACCTGCAGACCAGGATTCACCAGTTGGTCGAAGAGGATATCCAGACAGCGTCCAATCCCGACCTGGCCCTTGCTTGCGTAATCTATGAGATGTCCAACGGCAAGATTATGTCGTGGCGCGGCGAGGATGTCTCGCTCACCGATGCGAGCGATGCCCTCCCGGCACGCATCGCCAAGATGGATGTCACCGAAATTGATCGCTACGCCGTTCTGTCCGGTCTCGACGGGTCAAAATCGTCAGGCGTGCTGCCTTCGGGATTTTTATCTCGCATTCTTTCTCAAGACAACGATCTTAACGATGAGCGCGCAAAGCTTGCTGCCGATATTCATGAACTCGAAAAGTTGGCGCTGCACTCGAGTGATCCTCATTTCGCTGCTTGTTTATTCAAGGGGTTGCTGACGCGCAACGAGGAGAAAAGTTCTGCTGCTCAGACGGTGCTTATGTCGGTTGTTAATCGTCCGGCGGCGTTTTTTGGCGTTTGCTCGTCGGCTCACAAGCTGGATGAATTCTTGCTCAATTTTGCGGGCGTTTCTGAGATGGCGGCAATTATCTCGGCTCGAGATGCGGCAACTTCGCACGGAGCCGTCGATATAGATGTCGTGATCGATTATATGGATAAGGTCGCGGTCAATAAGAAGGCGGTGCGCGCGTTTTATCGTAAGTTTGGTAGCTATGCTGCTTGGCTGTGGCTTGCCGCCCACACCGACCTCTACGACTCGGCCCAAGGCTCTGTGGGCGAGGCGGTTAAAATTGCCCTGCTCGGATTGAATCCGCCGGCAAACACTGCCGTTTCCATGCTCATTCAGGCTGGTTCCAACGCGCGTCTTGAGGGAATCAAGCTTCGGGAAGATATGGAGCTCACGCCTGTTCCGTATGTGAACGGCTGGGAAGTCGACGGAAAGCACGGAACGCGCCCCTGCACGCGCAATGCGCTGTTTTGCGCTCAGGTCGGCGACGATGCCGTGCCACGCGGCTATGTGGCCGAGCTTATATCCCAAGGCGTTGACGAGCGGTTGCTCGCGGCTCGCGGCGTAAGGCTTCTTGCAGATGAAAGCTTGATCTCCTCTGCCGAATATGCTGAGTTCCTCGAGGATAGCCGCGGTGTTGCAGACGGCTCCTTAAAGGCCGCTATCGAGCAGGATACACGCGATTACGGTGTCGTTGAGGGTATTGCCGATAGCGATGCTCGCGCTGCTGCCATAAAGAAGGAGCAGCGGGGTGTTTTGATGTATACCGTTCTTGTGGCGCTTCTTTACTGCATCCTTATCATGTGCTCCCGTGGTGCCTTTGGTCAGCTGATTGTTTCTTGGGGTTCGTTTGGTCCGCTTGCGGGCATTTTCCTGGCGGTTGCGTTTATTGGCTGCTTTGGTTTTCTCGCTCTCAATCTTCTGCGCTCTTATTCGGCCGCCGATCGTGTTAGCGCGCTTAGGAACGATATCGATGCCAATTCGGATGCGCTTGAACGATATTTGCTCCAGCTCGTTGAGTTTGCCGATCGTAAGGGGCGGGTTTTTGAGGAGCTTGCGATGTCGGCAGAGGACAAGCCTCTTGCTCAGGTCGGTTCGCTTGCATTTTCAAGTGGTCGTGCGCCGGCGGCGTTTTACATGGATCCGCAGCTGATGGACAGACTGGGACGCTATGCTGGCCGCTTGGTCGTTTTCGTTCCGCTTGTCACCAGCGCCTTTGGGTTTATGGGAACGATGTTTGTTGATGGCGACACGTTTACCAAGCTTGACGTAGTAATGGCGATTCTCATCGGTGGTATGACGGTCATGCTTCTCTTTGGAGACGATGCTCACCCCGGTAGTGCAAAGTCGATTCGCACCTGGCTTTTCTCTTGGATCCTGCCGATCGTCATCGAGTTTTTCCTCTGGGGTATTGTGACCATTGCACAGCTGCTTAGTATCTTCGGATTTATTGTGATGCTGATTGGCTTTGGAATCTGCGCATTCTTCTTCTACCTTTTCCTTTCCGCCTAATAGAGCGGGTCGCTCTTTTCATGAACCGTTTTGGGTCGCCAAGGAGGGTTTCTGACTCCTTGGTGACCTGTTAATTTTGATAAACGATAGGAGCATGGTATGCCCACGCTACGACTGGGGAATCTTTTCTCGGATTCCAATAATGGTCGCCAACAGCGACCGGTGGTGCCTCGACCGCAGGTTCCCAATACACCGCAACGCAATGACGGTCTCCATGGTACCGAGCGACGCGCCATGGCTGCCTTTGATGACATGTTGGGTATTGAGAACGTGGCGTCTCAACGCGGCTCTCAAACAAATGCACACTTGCGTTCGAACATGGCTCAACGTGAGATTCGAAACGACGTGGTGATCAATGAAGGTTTGGGTTCGTACGATGGACGTCCGTGTTCCATCAGGATCTACGAGAACCACCTTGAGATTATCGCCAAGCGTGAGGGGTCAACGCTCGATAACCATTCTGTGGTCAAGTCACTCGTTCCAGGCCTGGGTCATAGCAAGGCAGTGGCGGGCAGGCTTTTCGCTCCGGGCAATTCCAATCCGCCGATTATCATCCCCTTTAATTCTCTGAGCGGGTTTCAAGAAGTGAGCGGCTTTATGCCCACGTTCGTCTTTAACCGGCGTAATCCTCAGACCAGAAAGATGGAGACGCACACTATCAAGACGGTGACCAGGGAGTTTGGGTATGCGCTTAACCGCTATGCCCAGACGCACTTCCATTACTAATAGGTGAAGGCAAAACATATGGCAAACGATAAACAGCAAGAGGGCCTGTCGGCGCAAGAGCGTCTCGCCCGTCTTTATAGTGCTCGTGCTGAGGGACAGCAAGAGGACGCGACGTCGTTCGCGGGTGAGACTGCGGGAGTGTCCATTTCGTCAGAAGTACCGCAGGCTCAAACGGTTTCTACTCAGGAGCGTCTCGACCGCCTGCGTGCGCGACGCGCCGGCGTGCCTCTTCCGGGCGATCCGGAGGCGGCTACTCCGGTTAACAACGAGGGCGCGAATCGCCCTCGCTTTAACATCAATCTTTCGCGCATTGTGGACGCGATTCCCACCATTGTTCGGTTTTTCCCACTGCGTATTTTTACGGTTTGGGGGCTCTGCTCGGTCTGGTACCGCATGTACTTGAACGTTGGCGGAGACGATGTGTTGCATACGGGGCTTCCGGCGCCAGGGTATAG
>UQXT01000032.1 GCA_900545075.1 uncultured Collinsella sp.
CCCGCCAGCCCCTGGCCCCGACTCGCGAGGGCTACACCTTCGCCGGCTGGACCTATGACTCCAAGGGTACCGACCCGGTCGACTTCAGCAAGCCCGTCCAGGGCGGCGGCGACCACGTGACGTTCTACGCCCAGTGGACCAAGAACGAGACGCCTGCTGTCCAGACCCACAAGGTCAATTTCTATGTTGATGGTTCCACCACCACTGTTGAGGTCGAGGACGGCAAGACTGTTGCTCAGCCCAGCGATCCTTCCGTTGATGGCTTCAACTTTGTCGGCTGGTCTTCTTCCAAGGAGTCCTTCAAGAAGTTTGACTTCTCTACTCCTATCACCGAGGACACCACTGTCTACGCCTTCTTCACCGCTAAGACCCCCAAGTCCGATTCTTTGAAGAAGGATGATGGCAAGAAGCAGGTTGCTGCTGACAAGAAGGACGAGGCTAAGGCCAAGAAGAACGCCGCTGCCCTTCCTACCACTGGTGACCCGACCTTTGTTGTGACCTCCGCTGCCGCCCTTACCGGCGCCGTGGCTGTCGCTGTGGGCATGTACATGACCAAGCGTCGCGAGCACTAATCACTTCTAGTGTTTACTTCCGGGCTTAATTAGCCCAAACCTGATAGCCGCGTGGGGACCTGACCCCCACGCGGCTTTTATGTTTGAATTATCTTGCGTGAGTTTTGTCGGCTCCTACATCCGTTTTTAGATGTCCACGTCATGGAAAAGAGCGCCGCTGCGATGTGTGCAGCGGCGCTCTTTTGCGTTGATTCTTATTGGGCGAGCTCAGCCCTAGGCCAGCGCGCGTACGTTTGAGGAGATCTTCAGCACCAAAAAATCGGTCGAGGAGCCCAGCTTGAGCAGGTCGCCGTCGTGGATAGGAATCTGCTTGTCCTCGTCACCGGCGGTGCGCAGCGAGCGTGGCTTTTCGATAACGGTGGTCGCGCCGCTGCGTGTCACCAGCACCGTTCCATTGGTGGAGTGAAGGCCGCTTGCGAGCCATGTGCCGTTAGAAAACGCCACGCGCAGGTGCCGGCGGGATACATCGGGACCCACGTTGGTGATGCTGTTTCGGTCGTGTGCGAACGAGCCTAAAACCGTGCCCTCCGGATCGAGGCTCAAGGGATAGATCGGCGGCAAGGCCGAGCCGTCTTTCGCAAGCCTGAGCAGCCCCAGTTTTGCAGGAGGCTCGTTGACCTTGTGGTTGGTATCCTGCACCTGGGCGGCCTCGGCGGTCTCGAGTGTGCCAAAGGTCTGGGATAGTCGCGTTATGGCAAAGTCCTTGACCTCGGAGGCGGCGACATTGGGATCGGCCAGGCATCCGCAGACCGTTAGCGCAAGGAGCTCCAAAAGCCGCCGGTCGCTTTGCTTGAGGCCCGGCGTGACGGCGATGCGGTCAAAGATATTGCGCAGGATGGAGGCATCGAGCCCCCAGTAATCGAGCGATTTTGCCATACGCTCAAGGGTGCGGGTCGCTATGGCTTGCTGGCGAGCGTTGGCGGCAGCTGGACTGCTGCCGCTGCCGATTTTTACAGCGGCGGCCAAGTTCTGGACGCTCTGCGAAAAATCGGCAAACATCTCGGGGTCGATCTTGTCGGTACCCGGAACGACGTGCACTACGCGTCGCGATAGAAACGTCTTTTCGGCAATGCGAAACCATGGGGCCGGTTTGGAGCCCATCGGCTTGTCCGAAGTCAAGATGCGCGCCGCTTCGCGATTATTGATCTGCAGGTCGCACTTAAGGAAATCAAAGAGCACTTCGGAAGGTGTTTCCGCACGCATGATGCGAGGCTCCTTTCTGGTATCCGGTGAAGGTGTTAGATGCAAAAGCCGGGCAGGACATAGGTCATTTGGTCCGGTTTGTTTCCGGGCGTTGCCCAGCTAAACACGTCGCCGTCTTTTCCAACGCGGTTAAAGTACGTCGAGTTGGCGCCCTCGCTGCAGTCGGCGCTGGGGGTGCGCTCCCAGTAGCAGATCTTTTGGCCGGCGACGGTGCGGATCATCGCATCATTGGTGGTCAGACCGCTCACACTCTGCTCGCGATAGAGCTGGTACTGCTCGCCTTCTCCGCTGTAGAGGCCAGAAAGGTACTCGCAGCCTTCTGCGAACGTTTCGGGCGCTTGGTAGCCGCACAGCTCGCTCATGGACGGCAGCAAGAGCATGTCGTCGGTGGCGGTGATGCTGGAGACGTCTTTAGTGGCGCCGGTGTTGTTGGTAAGCTTTCGCACCGGGCGGATCTGATTACGGAGATCGTCGGGCAGCGTAGCCATGCCCTTGTCCGCCAACCATTCGCGAAGCGACGATTGTTCCCAACCGCCCGTAGCGGCGCTGTCATTTACGGCGCGCATGGCGATGGGGGTACGGAACATAAAGGTGATGCCCGCGGGGAGGCCGTCATCGGTGAGCGTGTCTGCCTTAAAGCCCACGATCTGGACTTGTGCCTTGGTGATCCCGTCGGAAAGCCTGACGGTTTTGGTGTTCTCGTTTTCGAGCGACTGCTTGCTGTTTACCAGGTGGTAGGTTTCGGCAATCTCGAGCGCCTTTTTGTTGGTAGATGTCTCTTGGATTTTGCGGGAGATCAGGGCGAGTTCTTCCCAGGTGTAATCGTCGAGTGACGGCTTGATGCCGTGCGCCAGGTCGATGAGCCCCCAGCACCCCGTGGCAAGGGCAGAAGCTGCGATGCCGGCAACGCAGACGCCGCCGAGCGCGAGCACAGCGCGACGCGAGATGACCGGGTGACGCGTCTGAGCCTTGTCGGAGCCGGAAGGCTTCGGTTGCTGGCTAAAGTCGATCGGGGCGGGCAGCGGCGTGCGCGGCTCAAAATCGATGTCTTTAATCCAGGCATCGAGCTTGCTGACAATCGTAGACAGCGGCGCGCGCTGGGACTGCTCGTTATGGATGCCGCTCATGATGACATCGACAAGCTTTTGGTCGCCGGGTAAGCGCGCCTCGAGCGGCTCGGGCTCGTGCTCGATCTTATACAGGTAGGGAGACTGGTCCATATGCTCGTTTAGGCGATATGGCGTATGACCGGCATAGAGCGTGTAGAGCACGCTGCAGAGCTCATATGTATCGATGCTGGGCGACGTGCGAAGCGGCGCCAGCTCGGGGATATCGTTGGAGAGCATCTCGGGCGGGGCGAACTCGGGGGTGCCGTTGCGCCAGATGCCGGTGGACATGGTAAACGAGGGGTCCGAGCGCTTGATGCTCGAGCTGCCCAGATCGACCAGGCAAAGGTCAAAACTGCAGTGTGCAATCTGCTGGGCAAGGGGCCGGCGCGTTGTGCGAATGATGATATTGCGCAAGGAGATATCACGGTGCACAAACGGCGCATCGAGCTTTTGGGCACCCAGGAGAATCTCTCCCAGGCGTTTTCCGATTGCGGCGACGGTGTTTGCGGGAATGTGGCCGCCCTCGGCGGGGTCGGTTAGCTCTGCCGCGGCATCGCGAAGGGGCAGGCCCTCAATCCACTCCATAAGGATGACCGGCGTGTTGCCGGTATAACCGTAGCCATAGGTTTTGGGAAAGCCGCCCAACAGTGAGACGGCTGCAAGGTTGCGATATTCCTCGGTAAGCGTCTTGATGTCTGAAGGGGTGATGGCGGGGCCGTTTTCCTCACAACTGCCGAGGGGCCAAAGCGTCTTGAGCGCAAAGGTCTCGCCCTCGGTGTTGGCGACCTTGCGAAGATGGTGGGAGCCTCCGCCGACTGCTCCGCAATCCAACAGGGTGGTAAAGCGGCGAATGGCATCGGGGTCTTCGGTGGTCGCAAACATGGCGTTTGGTTCAAAGGGAGACAACGCGATGATATTCATGTCCGTGTCGTACGTCACGGGGCGATCCTTTCGAGAATAAAATGCGTAACAATAATGTTAGTGAAAAGGTAGCGCAACCGTTGCCTTAATCGAAAAGGTGCCGTTATTTGCAGTGGTTGATGCAAATAACGGCACCTTGTGCGTCGATGATGTGTGTATGAACTAGTCTGTGATGCGAATGACCAAAAAACGCGTCGTGGCGCCCAAGCAAAGCGTGTCTCCGTTGTGAATCTCAACGGGGGTGTTGGCAAAGTTGGCGGGGCGGTCGCGTCTGGGCGGCTCGATAGGCTGTCGGCAGCGGTCGACGCCCGAGATCAAAAAAGATCCGTTGGTGGAGTCGAGGCCCTGCGCAAGCCAGTGCCCGTCTTGGAACCAAATGCGCAGGTGCTGGCGCGAGACATCGGAATCGACGTCGGTGATGGCGTTCTCGTCGCCCGTCAGCGACCCGATAATGCTGCCCACCGGGTCCGTTGTAAGGGGGCGCAGCGGCGGTCGTGCCGAGTTGCCCACGACGCGCAGCAGCCCCAGGCGAATGTCTCCCATGGGGCGCGCGGTTGTCGAGAAAAACGAGGTGACGGTCGTCTCGACCGTGCCGAGTGTTGAGAGCATCTGGTCGGACACAAAGGACTCGGTGTGTTCGATGGCGCGGGCGGGGTCGCCAAGGCAGCCGGTAACGATAAAAAAGACCAGATGGATGTAGAGGCGATCTTTGATGTCACTATCGTTAGCGGTCTCGATGCGCTCGACGCCGTTTCTAAAGAGCATGCCGTCGACGCCGCAATTAGTAAGGGCATCCTGCATGTCTGGGACGCACGATTCCATATAGCGTTTAGCGACCTTGCTCAGCGATTGGGGGTCGGAGCCTCGGTTTTGCATGATGAGGTTGAGTATCTGGCGCGCACTTTGTTCAAAGGGCTTAAACAGCGGCTCGGGAAGGTCACCGGGTTTGGCGTGAACGATTTCGCGCGAGATAAACGACGGGACCGTCAAGCGTTCGGAGATGAGGCGTCCACCGTAACGGGCGTTGCCGGCCATGAGAATTTGCGCGGCGTTACCGTTGTTGATGCGACCGAGTGACTTAAGCCCGGCGTACAGTGCACAAGATGGAGTGTCGGCCATTTGTTTTTACCCCCCCCCTCCTCAAAAAGTGACATTGAATACGTAAGCATGGTCAATTATAGGCGCTTTGCAGCTCGAAATGCTCGCCAGGGGGCGCGGACGGTGTAAATCGCTGCCGGAAGACAGCAAATCAAAAAGCGGAGAGCGGATTAATAAGCTGGGAAAACGCGTTGTCAAGACCGTTGTGGGCAACATTTGGCATGATGTCGCTTTGGCTTTTGGTCACGGGACCGTGCGGTACCATAAACGTCAATGAACTTTGACGTACGACCCGCCGAGCTTGCCCCGGCGGGCTTTTGGCGTTGCAATGCCGGAGGAACAGCATGCTCATTCACCGTATAGCCGCGCAGCTCTACACTGCCGAGGCACTGCAGACCGTCGAGGCCGGGCTCGATGCCGGCGAGGACGTGACGCTGGCCGTGTCGCAGTCGGGTCGCACGCTTATGGCGGCCGCCCAGTTTGCGCGCCGTCCGCGCCCGACGGTCTACATTGTGAGTGGCGAGGATGCGGCCGATCGCGCCGCACGTAGCCTTGCCGCCTACGTGGGCCTGGCGCACGTGTGCCGTTTTCCCGAGCGCAAGGACTATCCGTGGCGCGAGCAGGCGCCCGACGACGCCGTGGTGGCGCAGCGCTGCGAGGCTCTGGGACGCATCGTGCGCGGGGACAACTGCATCATGGTTGCCTCGGCCCGCGCGCTGCTGCGCTGCGTGCCGCCGGTCGAGAGTCGCTATTGGGAGTCCACCACTTTTGCGGTGGGCGAGGAGATTCCTTTTGACGAGGTGCCGCAGCGCCTGGTGGGCATGGGCTACACCAATGCCGGCGCCGCCGACGCGCCCGGCCTGTTCCGCGTGCACGGCGACACCGTCGAGGTGTTCCCCGCGCAGGAAAAGGCACCCGTGCGCATCGAGTTCTTTGGCGACGAGATCGACCGCATTCGCCGCATGGTGAGCTCGACGGGTCAAACCATCGGCAACGAGGACAGTATCGAGATCTTCCCCTGCCGTGAGCTGGCGCTTACCGACGATGCCGTTCACAACATGCATGTGGCGCTCTATCGCGCCAGCCAGGACGATAGCAAGCTGGCGGCGCTGCTCGAGATGGTGGATGCACGTATCGTCACGCCCGAGCTCGACCGCTTTTTGCCGGTGATGTACGGTCAGACCGTGAGCCCGCTGGCACACGTGAGCGGAAAGGCGCTCGTGGTTCTGTCCGAGCCGCGCTCACTGTTCGACGATTGCCTGCGCGCCTACGAGGATATCGAGGCGCGTGCCGGCGAGGCGGGGATTGACCGACTGGATGGCCTGTATGTACGTGCCCAGCAGCTCGATTTTGGTGCCCAGCAGCGCCTGAACTACGTGAGCCTCATTCGTGCCGGCGGTGCGGTGACGGCCGAGCTCAAGATTGAGCAGCCGGCCATTGCGGGCTCGGACAACCGCTTTATGACGCGCATTCAGGAGGTCGTGGGCAAGCGCTATGCCTGCGTGTTTGCCATCCCCGACCGCGGTGCGCGCGAGTCGATGGAGCTCACCTTTGGCGACGAGGGCATTACCTTTGAGGAGTCGCTGACCGCGGCGCCCGAAAATGCCGGCGCTATCGGCGACCGCGTGCGCGTGGCAGCGGCGGATTCTGCTGACCGTGCTGCCCGCCAGGATGCTCATGCTGCAATTCGCGAGCGCCGCGCCGACGCGCTCAACGCCCGCTCACTCGAGGCGGGTGCCGCCCAGGCAGCCGCCGGTGCCGCCGTGCCCACCATCTCGCGCGGACGCGTGACCTTTGTCGATGCCGCCCTGCCGCAGGGCGTGGTGGTGCCCGATGCCAACCTGGCCGTGTTCTCGATCGCCGACCTCAACGCCCGCATGGACGCCAACCGTGCGCGCAGCCGTCGCAAGGTGGACATTACGCAGATCACGTTCCCGTTTAAGCCGGGCGACTACGTGGTGCACGCTACCCACGGCATCGCGCTCTTTAGCGAGATCGCGCGCCAGGAAGTGGGCGGCAAGGAACGCGACTACTTTTTGCTGGAATACGCCGATGGCGACAAGCTCTACGTGCCACTGGAGCAGGTTGATCGCATTACGCGCTACGTTGGTCCCGACGGCGATAAACCGCGCTTGACCAGGCTCAACACCGCCGACTGGACGCGGGCCACCAACAAGGCGCGCAAGAATGCCAAAAAGCTGGCGTTTGACCTGGTCGACCTGTATACGCGCCGCTCGTCGATTACCGGTATCGCCTGTCCGCCCGATACGCCCGAGCAAATCGAGATGGAGCAGAGCTTCCCCTACGACGAGACGCGCGACCAGCTGGAGGCCATCGCCGACATTAAGGCCGACATGGAGGCACCCAAGCCCATGGACCGCCTGCTGTGCGGCGACGTGGGCTTTGGCAAGACCGAGGTCGCTCTGCGCGCGGCGTTTAAGTGCGTTGACTCCGGCCGCCAGGTCATGGTGCTCTGCCCCACGACCATTCTGGCCCAGCAGCACTACGAGACGTTCTTTGAGCGCTTTGCTCCGTTTGGCCTTGAGGTCGAGGTGCTCAGCCGTTTTCGCACGCCGGCGCAGCAAAAGCGCGCGCTCAAGGCGTTCGCCGAGGGCACGATTGACGTGCTTATCGGCACGCACCGCCTGCTTTCGGCCGATGTGAACCCCAAGAACCTGGGCCTGGTGATCATCGACGAGGAGCAGCGCTTTGGCGTGCAGCACAAGGAGCAGCTCAAGAACCTGCGCGAGCAGATTGACGTGCTCACGCTTTCGGCCACGCCTATCCCGCGCACCATGCAGATGGCCACGAGCGGCGTGCGCGACATGAGCCTGATCACCACGCCGCCGACTGGGCGTCGTCCCGTGATCGTGCACGTGGGGGAGTACGACCCCGACGTGGTGAGCGCGGCGATTCGCCTGGAGGTGGGCCGCGGCGGTCAGGTGTATTACGTGTCCAACCGCGTCAAGACCATCGACGACGCCGTGGCGCGCGTGCACGAGGCCGCGCCCGAGGCGCGCGTGGGCGTGGCGCACGGCAAGATGAGCCCGCGCGAGGTCGAGGACGTGATGATCGAGTTCGCGACCAAAAAGATCGACGTGCTCATCGCCACGACCATCGTGGAGAGCGGCATCGATAACGCGACCGCCAACACGCTCATTATCGAGGATTCGCAGCGCTTGGGCCTGGCGCAGCTCTACCAGCTCAAGGGTCGCGTCGGCCGCTCGGCCACGCAGGCCTATGCGTACTTTATGTTCCCGGGCGAGCTGCCGCTCACCGAGGAGGCCACAGCGCGCCTGACCGCACTTTCCGAGTTCCAGGACTTGGGCAGCGGCATGCGCATCGCCATGCGCGACCTGGAGATCCGCGGCGCCGGTTCGCTCATGGGCGCCGAGCAGCACGGTAACCTGTCGAGTGTGGGCTTTGACCTGTTTACGCAGATGCTGGGACAGGCCGTGGCCGAGGCGCGCGGCGACGACGATGCCGGCGTGGAGGCGGCGAGCGTGGGCATCAACCTGCCGGCCGACTACTTCTTGTCCGAGGAGTACCTGCCGGCGGTGGACCAGCGCGTGCTCGTGTACCGCAAGCTCGCGGCGGCCGAGGACCTGGAGAGTATCGACGAGGTGCAGGAAGAGACCGAGGCCGCGCATGGTGAGCTGCCGTTGGCGGGACTCAACCTGTTCAATCGCGCGCGCATCCGCATTCGCGGCGAGCGCCTGGGGCTCGAGAGCGTCACGCTCAGTGGCGGTCGCATCACGTTTTTGGGCGTCGACGTGCCCAAGAAGGTGGCCTTTGAGCTTAAGACCCGCTATGGCGCGGTGAACTTTCCCAAGAGCCGCAAACTGTCGGTGCCCTACAAGGCGGGCGCCGGCGCGGGCAGCGGCCTGGGTCGCGGTCTCGACGCCAACGACGGCACCGGCCCCGTGGCCGCGGCGCTCATGTTGCTGCAGCAATTAGGCGCGAGCGACGATGACTAACAAGTAGGGGGCGTAGCGGGGCATAGCTACCAGTTGTTCTTTGCCCCGCCACCTCGCAGGTTGATTCCAGCCCCATCGAAAGGAAAGCATGTTCGGATACATCTATAAGAAAGATGCCGCTGCTATCGCGGTTGTCCTTGCCCTTTGCCTGGGCGTGGGCAGTTTCTTCGACTATCAGATCTCGAGCGCGTTGTTCAACATCGGCAGCATGTACGGTCGCTTTATCGAGGCCGCCGGCGAGCTGCCGTTCGAGCTGACGGCGAGCATCGCGGGCGTTATGCTCGTGCGCTCGGCACGACCCGATTCCAAGACGAGCAAGTGGCTCGCCGTGCTGGGCATCCTCGTCAACGTTGGCCTGACCGGCTACGAGATCGTTTCGTCCCTGCGGGTTGGCGGCAAACTCATTGCGGTTCAGTTGGTGCTGACGTTTGTGCTGGTCATCGCTGCCAACCTTATCGTTTATCGCTTTACGCGCACGACCAAGCCCGACGATCTCACGCGCTGGGCGTTGATGGTACTGGCCGTGTGGGTCGCTCAGGCCATTATCCTCAACGTCATTGTTAAGCCGTTGTGGTCGCGCCCGCGCATGCGCGTGATCGAGGTCACGCCGGGGCTCGAGTTTCAGCCGTGGTGGGTAATCGGCAACCCCGACAAGTGGACCTATATCGCCGCCGGCGTGATCAAGGACGGGTTCAAGTCGTTTGCGAGCGGACACACGGCGCACGCGGCGATCGGTCTTATGCTCGCCGGGCTTCCCGCGGCAACCTTTAAGGAAAAACCTTCGCGCCGTCGCATGGTCTTTTGGGTGGCGGCTGTGGTTGCGGCGCTCGTCGCCTTTGGGCGCATCGTGATTGGAGCGCACTTTTTGACTGATGTGAGCTGCGGTTTTGCCCTGGTACTGGCACTTGAGTGCCTTGCCGCGCGCATTGCCTATCCCAACGGCGTACAATAGCTCCGTTTGAATCATCTGGCCGATACCCGGTAAGAGAGGATTGCCATGCTCGCGTTTAACAACGATTATTCCCACGGCGCACACCCGGCAGTGCTGCAGGCGCTCGTCGACACCAATATGGAGCCGCAGCCCGGCTACGGTACCGATGCGCATACCGAGCGTGCCAAGCACCTTATTCGCGAGGCCTGCCAGGCCCCCGATGCCGACGTGTTTTTTCTGGTGGGCGGCACGCAGGCCAACGCGACGGTGATCGATATGCTGCTCGCGCCGTACGAGGGCGTCGTTGCTGCCGAGACTGGCCACGTCGCCTGCCACGAGGCGGGCGCCATTGAGTTTGGCGGCCACAAGGTACTCACCATCCCCGGCTACGAGGGCAAGATGCACGCCGAGGACCTCGAGAACTATATCCAGGTGTTCTACGAAAACGAGAGCTACGAGCACACGGTGTTCCCGGGCGCCGTGTACGTGAGTCTGTCGACCGAGTACGGCACGCTGTACTCCAAGGCCGAGCTCGCGGCGATTCACGCGGTGTGCCAGAAGCGCGAGATTCCGCTGTTTGTGGACGGTGCTCGTCTGGCCTATGCGCTGGCGGCCGATGAGTGCGACATTACCCTGCCCGAGCTGGCGCAGCTGTGTGACGTGTTCTACATCGGCGGCACCAAGTGCGGTGCGCTCTGCGGCGAGGCTGTGGTGTTCTGCGGCATGCACGCCCCGGCGCATCCCATTCCGCGTATTAAGCAGCACGGCGCGCTGTTGGCCAAGGGCCGCCTGACGGGCGTGCAGTTTGAGGCGCTCTTTACTGACGGCCTGTATTTTGAGATTGGTCGCCAGGCGATTGAGACCGCTCAGGCGCTGCGTCGCGTGCTGCACGAGCGCGGCTACCAGTTCTTCTTGGAGACGCCCACAAACCAGCAGTTCGTGATTCTGCCCAACGAGGACATGGCCCGCATTCGCGAGCATGCGGCGATCGAGTACTGGGAAAAGTACGACGATACCCACACGGTGGTGCGCTTTTGCACCAGCTGGGCCACGACGCAGGAGGACATCGACGCGCTGGCGGCTGTCCTGTAAGTTGACATGATGACGGGGGCCGCCTTGCGCTTGGGTTTGGCGCAAGGCGGCCTTTGTTTTTGAGGGAGAAGGGTTGTATGACCGAGATGTCCGAGCCGACGATTCGTCTGGCGACGCCCGATGATGCGCCGGCGTTGCTTGCCATCTATGAGCCGTATGTGCGCCAGACGGCGATTACCTGCGAATACGAGGTGCCGAGCGTTGAGGAGTTCGCCGGGCGCATCGAGCGTACACTCAAGCGCTATCCGTATCTGGTGATGGAGCTGGACGGGCGTCCGGTAGGCTATGCCTATGTGAGTTCGCTCAACAGCCGCGAGGCATACGACTGGTCGGTCGAGACGTCGATCTACCTGGCGCGCGACGTGCGCCACGGCGGGCTGGGCCGCAAGCTGCACGATGCGCTCAAGCAATGCCTGATCGCGATGGGCATCACCAACATGTGTGCGCTCATCGCCGTGCCGCACGACAAGGACGACGAGTATCTAACGCACAATAGCCAGGACTTCCATGCCCATATGGGATATCGCTTGGTGGGCGCCTTCGATCGCTGTGCCCAAAAGTTCGGCCGCTGGTACGACATGTGCTGGATGGAGTTGGTCCTGGCCGAGCGCACGCCCAACCAACCCAAACCAACCTGGTTCCCCGACCTCCCCAAACCTACCATTTAGGGACAGGTTTATTTTGGCAGGTTAGCCGATTGGCTCGGTGTATTTGGCGCGGTCGGTGCGTTGGATGCGCTTAGAGACATGGAGCGGTCGGCCGTCGGTGTCGTAGACGTAGTCGGTGATCAGGATCAGCGCCTGCCCGCGCTCGACGTTGAGCAAAAACGCCTCGTTTTGCGAGGCATAGCACACCTCAAAGGTCTTATGTCCCTGTGCTGGCGCGCGATGGAATTCTTGGCGCAGCGTCGCGTAGAGCGAACCGTTGATATCGCGATCGATGAGCGTCTCGAAGCTTGGCGGCAGGTAGGTGGTCTCCAGGCACAGCGGCACGTCGTCCAGGTAGCGCAGGCGGACAAGTTTGACGAGCTTGCTGCCCACGGCGGCGTCAAAGAACTTAGCTATGCTGCCGGCCGCCTTGGCAAAGCCCGAGTCCACGGTGCGCGTGGTGGGCTTCATGCCCTGACCTTCGACCTGCTTGGTATAGCTCGAAAACACTAGGTTGTTCTCGTGGAGCGCGGGCGTGTCGGCCACAAAGGCGCCACGCCCGCGCTCGGTGCGCACCAGGCCCTCATCAACGAGAACCTTAAGGGCGTGGCGCACGGTGCTGCGCGACAGCCCCGATTCGTCCATGAGTTCCATCTCGGACGGCAGCTTGTCTCCGCGTGCGTAGATACCGGCGGCGATGCGGTCACGCAACATGCCCGCCAAGCGCTCGTATTGGCTCAGTTTCTTTTTAGACGAAGCGTTCATGTGATCAACCTGTATCTAACTTGTATGCCTATCTAAGCAAGCATGTATTCAATACAACAATAAAACCGCTGGTAGCCAGTTGTCGAAAACCGCATCAGCAAAATTTCTAAGACAAATATAGCATACAACTAGTCGACATAACCAAAACATGTATGTAACTTGTATGCCATCGAGAGCATCAAACGAGAAGAAAGGCTGATGCACGATGACTACTCAGGAACAGGTTAAGGACGTCGTCTCCCAGGTTTTGGCTGACAAGGCTGACAAGGGCGGCATCAAGCGCGTCGTGTGGATTGGCGCCGGCGGATCCAACGGCGGTAACTATCCTGCCCAGTACTTTATGGAGCACGAGGCCACGCAGGTCGTGAGTTCCAGCTACACCAGCAACGAGTTCGTGCACGCCACCCCGGCCTACGTCAACGAGAACACCCTGGCCGTCGTCGTGTCCATGCGCGGCACCAAGGAGACCATCGTTGCCGCCCAGGTCGCCAAGGACCACGGCGCCAGCACCATCGCCATCTATGTTGACGAGTCCGGCCTCACCGAGGTTTGCGACTACAAGATCCAGTACGACAGCCTGGCCGTCGATGAGTCCTGCATGGGCCGCACCAACTCCGCCGTCGTGACCATGATCGCCATGGAGCTCACGCAGCAGACCGAGGGCTATGCCGAGTACGAGACCGCTATGGCCGCGTTCGACTTGGTCGACCCCATCTATCGCAAGGCCGTCGAGTACACCCGTCCGCTTGCTGCCAAGTGGGCCGAGCAGAACGCCGACAAGCCCTGCATCAACGTCATGGCTCAGGGTCCGCTCTTTGGTGCCGCCTACGTCTTTAGCATCTGCAACGTGCAGGAGATGCTGCAGATCGACTCCTGCACCATCAACACCTGCGACTTCTTCCACGGCCCCTTCGAGATCCTGGACAAGCGTACCTCGCTGTTCCAGCTCATCAGCGTCGGCCGCAGCCGCTGCAACGACGAGCGCGGCATCCGCTTCGTCAACCAGTACGGTGGCGAGCGCGTCTATCAGCTCGACGCCAAGGAGCTCGGCCTCAACGACATCAAGGACAGCGTGAGCGAGTACTTCAACCACCTGATCTTTGCCCCGATCCTCAACAACGTGTACATGCGTGCGCTCTCTGCCGTCACCCACAAGGACTACATGACGCGCCGCTACATGTGGAAGCTTGACTACTAGGGGATATTGGTTCCGCCGTTCTACCGAACGGCGGACCGGCCGACGCTGCGCACCCGGCATTTGGCCAATCTGCCGTTCAATTTCAAAGGCGCGACCAAAAGGTCAGCGCCTTTTCATTTCACAGCACCTTGGCTCAAATGACGGGCGCTCGCTGATGTTGCCAAAACGTCGGCGTCGCCGTGCTTGTTAAGGGATTGGTGTATTGGGGACAGGTTACTTTGCACCAAGTTGGCGCATATGAACCTGACCCCCTTGCACCAATGGGTTGTAGCGGTAGAGCAGATTTTTCCGCTCGCCGATTTGTGTCTTGAAAAATGTATATAACGACTATAACGTAGTGTGAAACATATTGGAAACAATACCGAGGAGGCTGCGTTGAAGAAAAGCAATCTGGGCTATGTGCTGGTACTGATCGCCGCGCTTATGTGGGGCAGCATCGGAATCTTTGTAAACGGCATTGCGGCCATGGGCGTTTCGTCTCAGAGCATGGCGGCCTTACGCTTGTTGGTCGGAGCGCTTATCTTGGCGCCGGTCCTGATGTTTATGGGCTGCCGTCCGGGTGAGGGGTCTACCGTGGCTCAGGGTCCCCTGACGCTATTCAAGGCAAGCCCCAAAGAGCTCGTCCCCTGCGCGCTTGTCGGTATCGTCGGTTTAGCCGCCGCCAACACCTGCTATTACGAGTGCATGGGCGAGGTCGGCATGTCCACGGCCTCGGTGCTGCTCTATACCTCGCCGGTGTTTGGCGTCGTGCTCGGCCGCGTGCTTTATCGCGAGGACGTGACCCCCAACAAGCTCGTTGCCATTGTCTTTAACATCGTTGGCTGCGTGCTTGCGGTGACCAATGGCGACCTTTCCGGTTTTCATTTTTCGGTTTGGGGCGTCACGTCGGGCGTGATTGCAGGCCTTTGCGGTGCGTCGCTCGCGGTGTTTAGCCGGATAGCAACCAAGACGGTCCACCCGCTGGCTGTCACGTTTTGGGGTCTTGTTTTTGGCGGTGCGGTTATGGCAGCTATCGCGGCTCCGTGGCCGGATGTCGCCGCGGCAATGTCGCCACAGCTGCTGCTGCTGTTCCTTGGCTTTGGACTCATCCCCACAGCCGTGGCCTATGTCTTATATATGCAGGGTCTGTCCATGGGGCTCGAGACATCGAAAGTTCCCGTCGTAATGTCTTTCGAGACGGTCGTCACCGTACTGGTGGGCATTGGTATCTATGCCGAGTCCGCCGGCGCGATCAAGGTTCTGGGCATTGTGCTGGTGCTCGCGTCCATCCTGATCATGAACACCGACTTCTCCAGGCTGCGCAACAGTGTGTTTGTCGGTCATGTTGTTGAGAGCATGACCTTTAAGCCCAACGCGTGGTGGACCGAAAAATCTCAGGACATGGATCTGTTTAAGGAGCGCACGGGCATTGCGTTGGAGCCCACCGTGCAGGAAAGCCCCTGGTACTTCGTGCGATAGGGGATTGCGCGCAGGGTCTGACCTCGGGTTATCCAGCCAGCGCCGGCCTACCCGGCCCCAACGTTTCGAGTACGTTAAACCCGTCAACGGTCGATTTTCACCCGCGAACGGTCTTTATACTAATTAGCAATATCCGCAACGTATAAGACGTTATAATAACCATAACGAAAAGGAGGAGGCAAGATGAATCAGATCATTCTCGCATCTCATGGCGGCCTGGCCGCAGGCGCCAAAGACACGCTCGAGATGGTTCTCGGCGACGTGTCGAACGTCCACGTCGTGTCGCTTGCTCGTGACGACAAGGAGCCCATCACCAATAAGGTGGACGCCATGATCGCCACGTTCAACGCGGACGACACCGTCTATGTGCTGACCGATATGCTCGGCAGCTCGGTCAACAACAACATGGTCGAGCTTTCCAAGAACGGCACGAAGTTCACGGTTGTCAGCGGTTTCAACATCCCGCTGGCGCTCACGCTCGCTATGAGCCCCGTCCCCGTCAAGGGCGCCGAGCTCGCGGCCCTCATCAACGAGGCCCGCACCGGCCTGACCAACCCCAACGCACCGGTCGAGGCTGCCGCGGCTCCCGCCAAGAAGGCCAAGGCGCCCCGTCACAGCTCCGGTCCCGCCAAGATCGTCCTCGCACGTCTTGACTACCGTCTGCTGCACGGCCAGGTCGTCTTTACCTGGACCACCAAGGTTCAGGCCGAGCGCATCATCGTCGTCGACAACGCTGCCGCCAACGATGACATCAAGAAGGGCGCTCTTAAGCTGGCCAAGCCCCAGGGCGTTCGCCTGAACGTCTTCACCGTCGAGCGTGCCCTCGCCAAGATGGACAAGCTCAACACCCTCGGCGAGCGCGTCATGTTCGTCTTTGGCAACACCGCCGAGATGCTGCAGTTCTGCCAGGGCTACAAGCTCGACGCCATCAACCTGGGCGCCACCGCCAACCACGACGGTGCCGATCAGGTCGGCGGCAAGGACAGCTCCGTCTTCCTCGACGCCACCCAGAAGGCCGACGTCAACCAGCTGCTCGACATGGGCATCAAGCTCTACGTCCAGCAGACCCCTACGTATCAGAGCGTCGACATCGACGCCAAGCTGTAATCAACCAGGCTTTTGCCTGACTGAAAGGAGAAGGGTATGAATACGTTCATCAGTGCGGTGCTCGTCGGCCTCGTCGGCGTGTTCTGCATGTGGGACTCCCGCCTGCTCGGTCGTCTTAACTTCGAGCAGCCCCTCGTTGGCGCCACGCTCGTCGGTCTGCTGCTGGGCGATGTGCCCACCGGCCTTGCCGTCGGTGCCGCCGTCGAGCTCGTGTCCATGGGCCTGGTGCAGGTCGGCGCCGCCGTTCCGCCCGATATGGTCCTGGGCGGCATCGTGGCCGCTGCCTTTGCGTGCCTGACCGATGCTTCCGCCGAGACCGCCATGACGATCGCCATCCCGGTCGCCGTCCTGGGTCAGCTCCTCGGCATCGTGTTCCGTTCCATCATCGCCGCCCTCACCCATGTGGCAGATAGCGCGATCGATAACGGAAAGTTCAAGACCGCCTACCGTATGCACATCTGCGCCGGCTCCGGTCTGTACGCCGTCATGTACTTCCTGCCGATCTTCCTCGCCGTCTTTGTTGGCACCGACCTGGTTCAGGCCATCGTCAACATGGTTCCCGAGTGGCTGTCCACTGGTCTTAACGTTTCGACCAAGATCATGACCGCCTACGGCTTGGCCCTGCTGCTCACCATGATGATCAAGAAGGGTATGACTCCGTTCCTGTTCATCGGTTTCCTGCTCGCCGCTTACCTCAACCTGTCCGTCATCGCGGTCGCTCTGATCGGTGTGTGCCTGGCTGTCGTCTTCATGGGCTTCAAGTTCAACGGTTCCCATGCAGCCGCCGGTGTCGATTCCGACTACGATCCGCTCGAAGACGACGAAGACTAAGGAGGAACACACTATGGCAACCGCAACCAAGGACGTGTCCCTGAACAAGAAGGTCAGCCAGTTCTTCTGGCGCTCCTGGGCCATCCAGGCCTCTTGGAACTACGAGCGTCAGATGAACATGGGCTTCCTCTACGGCATGGTTCCCACGCTCGATCGCCTCTATCCGGATGAGTCCGACCCCAAGCAGCTCGCTGCTAAGAAAGAGGCTTACCACCGTCACATGGCGTTCTACAACTGCACCCCGCAGACGAGCGCTTTCATCCTGGGCCTCGCCGCCTCCATGGAGGAGGAGTACGCCAAGGATCCCGAGAACTTCGATCCCGATTCGATCAACGCGGTCAAGACCTCCCTCATGGGTCCGCTTTCCGGCATCGGTGACTCCTTCTTCCAGGGCACCATCCGCGTTATCGCCTTTGGCCTGGGCGTTCAGCTGGCTCAGCAGGGCTCCATCATGGGCCCGATCCTGGCCATGCTCATCTCCATCGTCCCCTCTGTGCTGATCACTTGGTTCGCAGCCAAGATGGGTTATCAGGGCGGCCACGAGTACCTGAGCAAGCTTCAGGGCGGCGACCTCATGGAGAAGCTCATGTATGTCTGCGGCATCGTGGGTCTTATGTCCGTGGGCGGCATGATCGCTACGCTGATCGGCGCCACCACCCCGCTGCAGTTCGCTGAGGGCACCGTCGTTATCCAGGACATCCTGGATGGCATGATGCCCCAGATGATCTCCCTTGGCCTCACTGGCCTTATGTACTGGCTCATCAAGAAGAACGTCAACACCGGTTGGCTTCTCGTGATCGCCATCGTGGGCGGCATCGCCCTCTCCGCGGTCGGCATCCTGGCCTAGTCGCGACCAAGCGTCTAACCGCTTTCCCCGGGGAGCCTGCCTGACACCCCATACCCCAGGCAGGCTTCCATTCCCAAAATGTGACAATGGGACAGCTCCTTTGTCACATCCTCAACGGGCCGGTGACTCGGTCCAAATCACGGTAACCCTGCGTGCGTCCGGCAAAGTGGCGCCGCAAAAATCGAAAGGAATGTGTCAGATGTACGAGATCGACCTTAACCTCCCTAAGCAGATCGTCGCTGACGTCCTGTCCAACCACGAGATCCACAGCGTCGCCTTCGTCGGCTGCGGCGCTTCCATGTCCGACCTTTACCCCGCCAAGTACTTCCTGGCCAACAACACGGACAAGCTGAACGTTCAGATCTTCACCGCTAACGAGTTCAACTACGACACGCCTTCCTGGGTCAACGAGCACACCTTCGTGATCACCTGCTCCCTCGGTGGCTCCACGCCCGAGACCGTCGAGGCCAACAAGACCGCCAAGAAGCACAACTGCCCGGTCGTCTCCCTCACCAACAAGGCTGGCTCCGCTCTGACCGTCGACGCTGACTACGTCATCGTTCACGGCTTCCACGCCAACTTCGCTGCCAAGTGCGAGAAGCCCGGCTACGCCATCGCTCTTGCTGTCGAGATCCTTCAGCAGACCGAGGGCTATGACCACTACGAGGACATGATCACCGGCCTCACCAACGTCTTCGATCTCTGCGAGAACGCTGCTCAGCACTGCAAGAAGCTTGCCAAGAAGTTCGCCGAGGACTTCAAGGACGACAAGATGATCTACTTCATGGCTTCCGGTGCCTCCGAGAAGATGGCTTATTCTCACGCCGCCTTCCTGTTCACCGAGATGCAGTGGATCGACGCCGCCGCCTACAACACCGGCGAGTACTTCCACGGCCCGTTCGAGGTTTCCACCGAGGGTAAGCCCTACGTCTTCTTCATGTCCGATGGCGCAACCCGTCCGATGGACGCTCGCGCCCTCACCTTCCTTGAGCGCATGGGCGCCAAGGTCGCTCTGATTGACTCCAAGGACTACGGCCTGGCTGACGCCGTGCCCGCGAGCGTTGTCACCTACTTCAACCCGCTGCTGCACCTCGCCGTTATGCGCGAGTACGGCAACCAGATCGCCGAGGCCCGTCAGCACCCGCTGACCATGCGTCGCTACATGTGGAAGCTTTCCTACTAATCACAAGTAAGTAGACCTTACGGGTTGATTGAGAGGGGATGGGGTTTGCGCCCCGTCCCCTTTTTGCTCTGGGGAGAGCGTGTCTGTCGCGTCGCAAAGCCCCAGATAAAACCTACCAAAATAAACCTGTCCCTTTTTGGCAGGTGGGAGGAGATGCGTATGATCAAGGCAGTGCTGTTTGACATGGACGGCGTGCTGGTCGATACCGAGTGGTTCTACAACCGCCGCCGCGTGGCGTTTATGGAAGAGAAGGGGTTCCACTTTGATGAGATTCCCGATCTTTCGGGGTCTAACGAGCCTGCCATTTGGGAGGCGCTGGTGCCCGACGATGTTGAGCTGCGCGAGCGTCTGCGCGTGGAGTACAAGCAGGTCTACAGCCCGGTCCACCCCGTTCCGTATGCCGAGCTGCTCAACGAGCAGACGGAGCCGGTGATGCGTGAGCTGCACGAGCGCGGCGTGAAGTGTGCCATCGCGAGCTCGTCCTATCGCGAGCTCATTGACGAGCTGGTGGGGATTGCCGGTATCGCCGACGTGCTGGACTACACCATCAGCGGTCACGAGTGCAGTGCGTTTAAGCCCGACCCCGAGATCTACCTGCGTGCCATGGAGGCGCTGGGGGTGGAACCTGCCGAATGCCTGGTTATCGAGGACTCGCCTTTGGGCATCGAGGCCGGCAAGCGCTCCGGCGCCCGCGTCCTGGCGCTGCGTCCGCACGAGGGCGTCAACCTAGATCAGTCCGCCGCCGACGTTGTCATCGACAGCCTGACCGACATTTTGGCCGCTTTGTAGTGTCAATCCGCCGCGAGAAGCATTGGTTCACGCGTCTTTTGCTGCGGATTGGCTTAATTTGTCCTCTATTTGGATTCGTTTGGCTTCGATTCGGACTAAGTGAGTAGACTTTTTGGTGCAGTACGAGCGCAAAGTGCATCTGCTCTAGCAAAACCGCAGGTCACAGGGGTGGCGGTTTTGGGTGTGCTCGGCAGATCGTAAAAAGTCTACTCACTTGTAATTTGGGCCTTTGGTCGTGGAGGCTGTTGGTCCCGCTTTGGTTGTCGAGAGAGGGTGAATTGAAGCGCCCCCGCACGCTCCATGCTACAATCGCGGGCATGCCCCACAACTACATCTGCCTTCGAAAGGAGCTTCCGTGGCGAACGCCATCGATCAGCTCACGGACCGTGTGCTCGTGCTCGGCCGCCTCACCATCGTCCGCCGTGCCATTACCGCCGTGGCGGTCACAATTTCTGCCGTCCTCCAAACATTCCTGATCCAGGCGTTCATTCAGCCCGCCGACCTGCTTCCGAGCGGTCTCACCGGCGTCGCGGTCCTGCTCGATCGCGTTACCTCGCTGGGCGGCGTTCACATCGACATCTCGCTCGGCATGCTTGCGCTCAACATTCCCGTGGCGCTCCTATGCTGGAGCGGCATCAGCAAGCGCTTCGTCATCTTCTCGA
>UQXT01000033.1 GCA_900545075.1 uncultured Collinsella sp.
TTGAAGAAGGGGGAGGCCTCGCGGCCTCCCCCTTTTTTGCGTTTAGTCGATATGGGCTAAACGCCTCTATGGTTTAATAGCCTTCTCTATTTGAAGAAAACAAAATGAATGGCCATCGCTATTGCCACGATGGCAATGATCAAGAGCGCGATTTGGAGACGGTGCTGTTTGCGTCGTCTGCTTGACGATATAAATATCGATTTCCCCTGCTTTGGCGTCTCAAGATAACGGGCGGAATGCGTTAGAGTTTGCTTGGGGCGAGGTCCTCTTTGTTGTTGCTTAACGGGTGTCTGTGTTTGCTCCTGGCTGCATGCGCTGTTTTTGGATAAGGGGGCATCCTTTAGATACACCGGATCGCTCGAGGCGACACCCATGTGTCTGCGACCTGATTGAGATTCTTCAAGGGTTTGATAACGATTGCGAGTTATATATTCAGGTTCCGCATCGTCAATAGGATCTTGGGAAATATGGGGACGATGGTAGCGTCTGGGCTGTGAATAAGCAGAACTATCGTTCTGCAGCGGCTCATACGAATTATCGGTGGTCTGATCGTCCATGATGCCCTTAGGTTGCCATTAACATCGTGTATGCGCCTATTGTAAGCCCTTGCCTCGTTTTGACAGGCGCGTATACGGTATTTAAGGCACGGTTCAAAGAACCTTAATCTCGTTAAAACCTTAGTCGCCCAGACTTAGATATGCTTATAGATAGAGACTTAAAAAACTTTATAGCAAAATGTATATATACATAATCGTTGGGCATATATTAGAGCGTCAAACGAAGTCCCTGCCACCTGGAAGATGGCTCGGCAGTCCCTAAAAGGAGTGGTAGTCATGGCAAGCATGGTTCCTTATCGTTCGGTCTTTGGTGTTCGTCCCTCTGCTAGCTCATTGTTTGATCTCTTCGATGATATGACCGATTTGGCAAATAATTCGATTGCCTCTAAGGCTTTTCCTGTCGATGTTGAGGACAAGGGCGACGGGTACGAGGTCAAGGCCTATTTAACCGGCGTTGCCAAGGATGACATCGATGTTGAGCTCAATGAGGGTCGTCTTTCCATTAGCGTGAATGTCGAGGAGAGCGAAGAGAACGAGGGCAAGAACTTCCTGCAGAAGGAGTTTAGCTCGTACAGCGCGACGCGCGGTGTGTACCTGAAGGATGCTTCGAGCGAGGGTCTTTCTGCAAAGTACGCTGACGGCATCCTTACTGTTACGGTTCCTAAGATTGTCGAGAAGAAGAACGTTACGAAGATTTCCATCGACTAGCGCTATCGGCTATTAACATCGGTGCCAACGCTAAGGGGGCCGGGAAGTGATTCCCGGCCCCCTTTCTATTTGAGACGGCCTACTGTATGGTCAGAGGCCGATATTGCCCGGCGGGACATATCGTGAGTTTATGCAGCCCCTCAACGCGGGTGGCGGTGCTGCCAAGCTCGTTGTCGAGTGCTGCCCCAAGTGAGTTTGCGTAGCTTTTGACGGTAAGGCTTGGGCGATTGTTGTCTTGGCTAATGTGCATCGCGATAAGCTGCTCGGTGCGATCGGTTACCAGCACGCGTGCGGCATCGGCGGCCTGATCGTTGGAGAGATGTCCTTTTGCAGACAGGATGCGTTCCTGAAGAAAGCGAGGATAGTCCCCTTGACGCAGCATGGCTACATCGTGGTTGCTTTCGAGTGCGAGAATTCGACAATCCTTGAGCGTATCGATGGCAGGTTTCGATAACTCGCCGGTGTCGGTGGCAAAGCCAACCGAATCGCCCTGAGCGTCAAAACGGTAGCCGACGGGATTGACGACGTCGTGGGATGTCGAATACGTTTGAATGCGGACTCCGACAATAGAGAGGGTGTCACCTGGGTCGAATTCTTCAACAGGCAGATGTGCGAGGCTTTCTTTTGATGTGAGCGTGCCTCTACTGGAAAAGATCGGGCCATTCCAATGCTTACACCATACCTCAAGCCCCTTGATGTGGTCGCTGTGCTCATGGGTGACAACAAGGGCGGACACGTCGTCTGCCGTAAGGCCGAGCTCCGCCATGCGTTTGAGCGTTTCGCGACGAGACAGTCCGTCATCGATCATAATGAGCCCCTGCGGGCCCTCGATGAGTGCGCAGTTGCCTTTAGAGCCACTGCCGAGGATATGAAGGCGTAGACGAGACATAAGATTCCAAAGGATACAATGGGTGCGGACGAATAGAGGAGGAAGCGGATGCCAACGGTATCACAGCATTACGGACACCATGCCGCGCCTGGGGCAGTCGTTGAGACCCGGACGAGGCAGCAGGCTGCTCCTGTCGTGCTCATGGTATCAGGCGGTGCGGACTCGACGGCACTGCTTCTTATGGCGTGCACATCAAAGCTGGATATCCAAGACGGACGCGGTGTTGCCCCCATTGCTCGCGAGCGCCTGCATGTGCTGCATGTAAACCATCATCTGCGCGGTAAGGCGTCCGACGGCGATGAAGCCTTCGTGCGTGATCTCTGCGCGCAATATGGTTTGCCGCTGTGCGTGGAGCACGCTTATTTTGATGAGGAGTCGGGCAATATCGAGGCGGCTGCGCGCGAGGTGCGTTATGCCGCGGCGCGAAGGTATGTTCGCGCGCTTTGTGCCAAGACGGGGGCGCCGAGAACGGCGGCGCGCATCTGTACTGCCCATACCTCTTCGGACCGTGCGGAAACATTTTTGATGAACGCCATTAAGGGGTCGGGCCCGGCTGGGCTTTCGAGCATTCCCCGTCGAAGGAATATCGTGGTGCGTCCCTTGCTCGACCTAACTCATGGCGAGCTCGTGGGCTATCTACAGGTACATGGTCAGCCGTGGCGTGAAGACGAGAGCAATGAGGATATCTCGTATCTGCGAAACTACGTGCGCCATCGGGTAATGCCAGTGGTGGCACAGCGTAATGCGAGCGTGTGCAAGACGATTGGCGCCGCCTGTGAGATCTTGGGTGACGAAGACGCGTTTCTATCCCAGCTGTCGGCGCAGGCGTTTCGAAGCTGTTTGCGCAAGGAGGCGGCGGGCGCGCTGGTGCTCGATGCCAGACGCCTTGCTGCGGCCGAGGTGGTAATCGCGCGGCGCATCGTGCGACTGGCGATTAAACGCATCGATCCGGACGCTCGTCCAGAGATGCGACATGTGGAGCGAGTCCTTTCCTGCGTTGCCGAGGGCGCAGGCTCGGTCACGCTTCCGGCGGGAATTGACGCGCGCGTCGAGTTTGGCATGCTGGCGTTTAAGGCGCCGGTGGCTCGTGAGGGCCTGGTTGCGGACTGGGTTACCGTACCCGGTCGTTTGCCGTTGGGCGGGGGACGCATGCTGGTCGCAGAGCCGATGGCCGTTGAGCCGGGATGCGATATCGTGCGCCGCGCTCGTGAGCTTGCGGCTGCCGGGGAAGTGACAGCTTTAGTAGACGCGGCTGCCCTGGGTTTTGCCGACAGCGATAGTGAGCGGATCCTGGCGGGCTCGCGTGGCGAGATCCCTGCCGAGGCGCGATTGGCGCGCCTGTGGGTGGACGGTCCCGCACCGGGAGACGTGATGTGTCCGTTAGGGATGAGTGGCCGAAGCAAGAAGGTATCCGACTTGCTAGGCGAGGCCCGCATTCCCGTTTCCGAGCGCGCCGGCGTGCCCATGGTGAGGACGGCGCCGGGAGGTGCCGTGGTGTGGGTCGTCGGAGTTCGCGCGGACGAACGCTTTAAGTGCACGGCGGCGACGCGTGTGGCCTATCTGCTTCGCGTGGTTGATGCGGATTAGCCCCTCGCACCAGCTGTTCTGTGCGGCGTTGACGGTATTCCCGCGCTGATAGTGCGCGGGCTGGAAAATATACCCCGTGCGCTGCTAGAATGTGTAGTTCGCGTCCATACGGCGGTGTGTGGGCGATTAAGCACAAGAAAGGGTTGTCATGGCTTCTCAACATCCGGATATCGAGAAGGTTCTGTTTACGCAGGAGGATATCGACGGTATCGTTTCTCGCCTGGGCGAGGAGATTACGCGCGACTACGCGGGTAAGGATCTGGTGCTGATTGCGGTTCTGCGCGGCGCCGTTGTCTTTATGGGCGATCTGATGCGCAAGATCGAACTGCCGACCAACATCGATTTCATGGCTGTTTCGAGCTATGGCGACGGTGTGAAGTCTTCGGGCATCGTGCGTATCATTAAGGATCTGGATATCGACATCCGTGGTCGCGACGTGCTGATCGTCGAGGACATTTTGGACTCGGGCCTGACCCTCAAGTACCTGATGAAGAACCTCGAGAGCCGCAAGCCCGCTTCGCTGGAGGTCGCTGCCTTCCTGTGGAAGGACGTTGAGGACCGTACCTCGGCCATCACGCCCAAGTATGTTGGAACCCATTGCCCCGATGCCTTTGTGGTGGGCTACGGCCTCGATTATGCCGAGCGCTATCGCAACCTTCCGTATCTGGGCATTTTGAAACCGGAGGTTTATTCGTAAGATGCCCGACGACCGTAACGACAACAATTCCCAGACTCCCCGGGACCCAAAGATTCCCGGGATGCCCGGAGGCAAGAAGCCCACGCGTACGGGCTGGCTGTATTTTCTTTTGGCTTGCGCGCTTCTGGGTTATGCCTTCTTTAATATGGGTTCCGGCTTTGCCAACTCCAGCAATACCGTTAAGCTCGCGACGAGCGAGATGGTCAGCGCCATTAAGCAGGATCGCGTCGAAGATTTGACCTATACGGTTCAAGACGGAAGCGTGACGGGTCATTACTGGAAGACGAAGAAGGACAAGGGCGATACGAGCGAGCTCAAGAGCTTCTCCTCGACCTATGTCGGCTCCGATTCGCTTGCCGAGCTCATGGCGGAGCACCCCGATACCAAGTACATCGTCAACACCAATGACCCCGATTTTTGGGGCGACTTGGCGATGAGCGTGCTTCCGACGATTGCCCTGATCGCCATCATGTTCTACTTTATGCGCCAGATGATGGGCGCCAACAACAGGAACATGCAGTTTGGCAAGACCAACGCCAAGACCAACGAGGCCACGCGCCCCAAGGTCAAGTTTGAAGACGTTGCCGGCGTGGACGAGGCAGTCGAGGAGCTCGAGGGCATTCGTGACTTTTTGAGCGATCCGGATCGCTATCGCAAGCTGGGCGCCAAGATCCCGCGTGGCGTGTTGCTGGTGGGTCCTCCGGGCACCGGTAAAACGCTGCTGGCCAAGGCCGTTGCCGGCGAGGCGGGCGTGCCGTTCTTTAGCATCTCGGGTTCCGACTTTGTCGAGATGTTCGTGGGTGTCGGCGCCAGCCGTGTGCGTGACCTCTTTAAGGAGGCCAAGTCCCAGGCCCCGTCGATTATCTTCATCGATGAGATCGATGCCGTGGGACGTCAGCGCGGAGCTGGCTTGGGCGGCGGTCACGACGAGCGCGAGCAGACACTCAACCAGCTGCTGGTCGAGATGGACGGTTTTGAGGAGAGCGAGTCGGTCATCCTGATCGCTGCGACCAACCGTCCTGACATCCTGGATCCGGCATTGCTGCGTCCCGGTCGTTTTGACCGTCAGGTCACGGTCGACCGTCCGGATGTGAAGGGCCGCGAGCAGATCTTGCGCGTGCATGCCGAGAACAAGCCGATGGACGAGGACGTGAAGTTTGAGAAGCTCGCCCAGATGACCGTTGGCTTCACCGGCGCCGATCTGGCAAATCTGCTCAACGAGTCTGCGCTGCTGGCCGCTCGCCGTAATCGTTCCGTGATCTCGATGGACGAGGTCGAGGAGTCGATGGAGCGCGTGATTGCCGGACCGCAACGCAAAGGTCGTGTGATGACCGAAGCCGAGCGCACCACGATTGCCTACCATGAGAGCGGCCATGCCCTGGTGGGTCACATCCTGGAGCACTCCGATCCGGTTCATAAGATTTCGATTGTCAGCCGCGGCCAGGCTCTGGGCTACACGTTGCAGCTTCCGCAGGAGGACCACTTCCTCAAGACCAAGAACGAGATGCTCGATGAGCTTGCCGTGTTCTTGGGCGGCCGCGTCGCCGAGGAGCTCATGTGCGATGACATCACGTCGGGCGCGAGCAACGACCTGGAGCGCGCGACCAAGATGGCGCGCGAGATGGTCACGCGCCTGGGCATGAGCGAGGAGCTTGGAACGCAGGTGTTTGGTGAGGCGCAGCATCAGGTATTCCTGGGCCGCGATTACGCCGATCACCAGGATTACTCCGAGGAGACGGCGCGCCGCATCGATATCGAGGTTCAGCGCATCATGCGCGAGGCCCATCGCCGTGCGGTCGAGATTTTGGATGCCCGTCGCGATCAACTCGATCTGATGGCGAAGGTGCTGCTCGAGCGCGAGACTGTCGAGGGCGATGCCGTGAATGCTCTGCTCGATAACGAGTGGGACGCCTACCTTGAGCGCGAGGGCGATATCCTGGCGGCCAAGGAGGAGCGCAATGCCAAGGCGGCCGGCATGCCGACCAAGAAGCGCACGCCTCGTATGAGCGAGGAGGAGCTGGCGGCTGATGCCGCGGCCTTTGCGCAGGCGGCCATGAGGGAGGATGCCGAAACCGCATCCGATGTTGATGGCGATGGCCATGCCGTCAACGCCGATGCCGACACCGACAAATAGCCCTTGTAACAAAAGCCTCCGCGGGGAAACCTGCGGAGGCTTTTTCTTTTGAGCGATATGGGGCCATCTGTTGATTGGGGACAGACTTAAATGAGCGTTTTCACGCATTTAAGTCTGTCCCCAATCAACATTGCTGCGGCACTTTGCTCGGCTAAAGCGTACAATAGCGCCTATGCGAAAGGGGAACAGATGATCAACGAAACTATGTATGCTCGCGGTGCGGAAAGCTCCATCATCCGTGAGATTTTTAGCTATGGCCTTGTGCGCAAGGCACAGATCGGTGCGGAGAACGTATTCGATTTTTCTCTGGGCAACCCGAGTGTTCCGGCGCCCGCTGCTGTGGCTGAGTCCATTAAGAAGGCCCTGGAGCTGCCGAGTGACCAGTTGCACGGCTACACTCCCGCGCCGGGCCTGCCGCAATGTCGAGTAGCCGTCGCCGAATCGCTCAACCGCCGCTTTGGCACGAGCTATGAGGGCAAGGACGTCTTTATGACGGTGGGCGCCGCGGCTTCGCTCGCCTGTACGCTCAACGCCGTTACGAACCCGGGCGACGAGGTGATTGTTATCGCCCCGTACTTTCCGGAGTATCGCGTGTGGATTGAGAAGGCCGGCTGCACGTGTGTCGAGGCGCCTGCCGATGAAGACACGTTCCAGCTGAGCGTGGATAACGTGCTCAAGGCGATCAGCGATAAGACGGCGGCCGTCATTATCGACTCACCCAACAATCCGACCGGTGCCGTGTATACGCGCGACACGCTGACGCGACTGGCCAATGTTTTACGCGAGATCAACGCCAAGCGCGATCCCGAGAATCCGATTGTCCTCATCTCGGATGAGCCGTATCGCGAGATCGTGTACGGTGCCGAGGTGCCTTGGGTACCCTCGATCTACGAGAACACTGTGGTGTGCTATTCGTATTCTAAGTCGCTGTCGCTACCTGGCGAGCGCGTGGGCTGGATCTTGGTTCCCAACACCAATCCACAGGCTGCGCGTCTGATGCCGGCTGTTGCCGGTGCCGCCCGTACGCTGGGCTTCGTGTGCGCGCCGGCGCTCTTCCAGCGCGTGATTATCGATTGCATCGATGAGCCGAGTGATGTCGAGGCCTATGCTCGCAACCGCACGGCGCTCACCGAAGCCTTGGAGGACTACGGCTATACCTATGTTGAGCCGGACGGCGCTTTTTACCTATGGGTGAAAGCGCTGGAGCCCGATGCGAACGCCTTCTGCGAGCGCGCGAAGAAGTACGAACTGCTCGCAGTACCCTCGGACAGCTTTGGCATGCCGGGCTGGTTCCGTCTGGGCTATTGCGTGAGTTACGAGACGATTATCAATTCGCTACCCGCTTGGAAACAGTTGGCGGACGAGTATCGTTAAAAGTAAAGCGCTCTGCCTACAATGTTTTACGTGAAACGGGATTTGGTGTTAAGCCAGGCCCCGTTGTCATGGACGTTGTGTCGTTGGGATGGAGTGGTTTTACGACTATCGAAGGCTATGCGTACAATGAATATAAGCGACGGCCATGCCGGATAAGGAGACCCGATGCCCTACCTGCTTTCTTGCGACATTCATACCCATACGATGTTCTCTGCGCATGCATATTCGACCATTGAGGAGAATGTGTACTGGGCGGCAGAGCGTGGTCTGCAGGTACTTGGATCTGCCGACCATCTGAGCTCTATGGTTACGGCTTGCCCCAATGACCTGCGCAGTTACCAGTTCTTTTTCAACCAGGATATCTGGCCGCGCATTTGGAGCGGCGTGCTGATGCTTCGCGGCGCCGAGGCCGATATCGTTTCGCTGGACGGAAGCTTGTTTGGCGAGGACATTCCTGTTTCGCTCAATATTGCCGGCGATTCGTACAGTCATCAGCATTCGCTGTTCGATTTGGTGACGCGCAATTTGGATTATTTGGTGGCAAGCGTGCATAATGCGCAGTTTGCCGAAGGCGCGACGCTAGCCCAGACGACCGAGATGTATATCAATGCCCTGGAGCACCCCAAGGTGTTCATGCTGGGTCACACGGGGCGTTCGGGCGTGCCGTTCGATATCGACGAGGTGCTGCTGGCGGCTAAGGCCAAGCACAAGATTATCGAGATCAACAACCATAGTCTTGAACACGGTGTCGACACTGAGCATTGGGCCGTGTGCCGCAAAATCGCCGAACGCTGCGCCGAGCTGGGCGTGGGCATTGGCGTGTCGACCGATGCCCACATTGGAATGGCCATTGGCAAGCTCGATCACGCCCGCAAGATGCTCGACGAGATTCACTTCCCGCTGGATTTGATCGTGACGCGCGACCGCGAGACGCTGCTGCGCGAGATGGCGGCAGCCGGCGTGTGCGACCTACGCAAGGGGATGTAGCGAGGCTCATATGCCCAATGAAAGGGGGGGGCGGTCCAGACAGGCCGCCCCCCCTTGTCCCAAAAATCTACCTGGGCTGGTTAGCGGCGCTCTAGGACCGCGACGGTCTCGGTGTGGTCGGTATGAGGGAACATGTCGACGGGCGTAATCTTGAGCAGTCGGTAGCCACCGTCGAGGAGCTGGTGCAGGTCGCGCTCTTGGGTGACGGGATTACAGCTGATATAGGTGATGCGGCGCGGCTTAAGTGCGCAGGCGGCCTCAAGAAACTCGGGCGTGGAGCCGGCGCGCGGCGGGTCGATGGAAAGGACGTCGACGCGCTCGTTGTTGTCGGCGGCATCTAGGATGTAGTCGGTGGCATCGTCCGCCATAAACCAAGCACTGCGGGTGAGGCCGTTGAGCTCGGCATTGCGACGTGCGTCGGCAATGCCCGCCGGGTTGCGCTCCACGCCGAGCAGCATGATGCCGATGCCCTTGCTCTGGGCATTTTTAGCTGCGCAAAGACCGATGGTGCCGCTGCCGCAGTAAGCATCCATGAGCACATCGCCCTGGTGCAGGCCCATGCCGTCGATAGCGAGCTGGTAGAGCAGCTCGGTCTGCTGCGGGTTGGTCTGGTAGAACGCGGTGGGGGAGATATCGAACTCGCAGCCGAGCAGCTGGTCGCGCATGCACTCGGCGCCATATACAATGCGGGTTTCCTCACCTAGGATGGCGTTGCCAGGGCGCCCGTTAATGTTTTGGGCGACGGTGACGATATGCGGATCAAGTGTGGCGACGGCCTCAAAGAATTCCTGCGCATGCGGCAGGTCGCGCTGGGCGGTCACGAGGGTGACCATGATCTGGTCGGTGCGCCAGCCGCAGCGAACGACGGCATATCGAAGCAAACCAAGATGCTTGTCCTCGTTAAAGGCGGGAATGTGCAGGCGCTCAGCCTCGCGCGCGATGCCGTTGAGGATCTGTCGGGCGCCCGGTGCCTCGACGGGGCATTTAGGAACAGCAACGATCCTATGCGTGCCGCGCTCAAAAAAGCCGCAGCGGACAGCGCCCTCTTTGCCGGGGGCAAAGGGAGTGGCGGCCTTATGGCGAAAGCCGCGCGGCGCAGAATATTTGCCCGGGTCGCCCAGGGTGACGCCCATACCGCGAATGGGGTCGACGCTAATACCCTCGCGCTCGCATAGAGCAGTAAAAAGCTCCTCCATAACAGCCTGCTTAGCTGCCAACTGCTTTTTATAAGGACGATTGAGCGCCGTGCACCCACCGCAAGCTTTCATGATCGAACAGGGAGACTTGGGGTCCACAGCCTTACGGGCAGACGAAACCTGATCTTTATGCGAGCGCTTGGAGCGAGTCTGAGACGCCTTGTCCCCGCTCCGACGAGAGCCGGGACGCTTGGTCTTAGCCTTGCTCTTGGTCGATTTGCTTTTTGCGGCTTTAGAAGACTTGGATTTCGTAGAAGATTTCTTCTCCTTCGACCCCTCAGCCGCCTCGATCAAAGCACGACGAGCCTTACGCTCCGCACGAGATTCTGCCATGAATTAACCCCACTAATTTACAAATTGAAATCTGAAAGCATTGTACCGTGCCAAGTTAGCAGACGATATGCAAGCGCCCATTTCATGTCAGTGATAAGTCCAACGATGTTTGCCCGGCGTGGGCGGGGAGCGGCGCGCAATTAAGTTTATCGCGAGTTCCGCACGCAAAGGAAAGCACTTAATGTGCTTTCCGTCTTGCGCAGGACTGTAGAGCAGGAAACTTGATTGCGCGCCGCTCCCCGCCCACGCCGGGCAAACCATCCCTTGTACTTTATCAAGGTAGAGTGTATGATTCTGAACGTTACATGACTCACTTTACTTAACTAAAGTGACACCAAGGGGGAATACCATGAATACCGATATGTCTCGTCGTCAGTTTGTTGGTCTAGCCGGCTCGTTTGCCACGGTGCTCGGCCTTGGTCTTGTCGGCTGCGGCGGTGGCGCCGGCAAGGGCTCCGCTGCTGGCTCTGCCGCGGCCAAGGATGTGAAGGGCGCTGCGGAGTCCAAGAAGCTCGTGGTGGGCTTTGACAAGTCCTACCCTCCGTACGGCTTTGTGGGCGACGATGGCGAGTACACCGGCTTTGATCTCGATCTGGCCAAGGCTGTTGCCGATAAGCAGGGCTGGGAGGTCAAATACGAGGCCATCGACTGGGATGCCAAGGATACGCTGCTCAACTCGGGCGCCATCAACTGTATCTGGAACGGCTTTACCATGGAGGGCCGCGAGGACGACTACACGTTCTCCGAGCCGTACATGCTCAACGAGCAGGTGCTGGTGGTAAAGAAGGATGCAGGCATCAAGAGCTGGGACGATCTTGCCGGCAAGACCGTGATCACCCAGACCGATTCCGCTGCGCAGGATGTGCTCGAGGGTGACCAGAAGGATCTGGCAGCGACATTCGCCACGCTCGATACCATCGGCGAGTACAACACGGCCTTTATGCAGCTCGAGAGCGGCGCGGTCGATGCCGTGGCTTGTGACCTTTCGATTGCCCAGTATCAGCTTGCCGCCAAGCCCGATGCCTATACGCAGCTTGATGAGCCGCTGTCCAGCGAGCACTACGCCGTCGGCTTTAAGAAGGGCGACACCAAGTCGGCCGATGCCGTGACCGAGTCGCTTAAGGCGCTCTACGAGGACGGCACGGTCAAGGACCTGTGCGACAAGTATGCGAGCTACGGCCTGTCCTTCGACAACTGGGTTCTCAAATAGCCACAGCACCCAACCTTGCGGCTCCAACCCTCCTCGCGTACCAAAGTACGCTTCGTCGGGCTTGTCGCTCGCAATCTTGGGCACTGTGCCTATTTGAGAATAAGATCAGCCGTTCTGTTGCTGCGAAGGAGAAGGTAGGTTGTCTATCCAAGTCATGATGCAGATGCTTGGCCAGGGGTTCTTGGTCAGTTTGCAGCTGTTTGTGCTGACGCTGCTCGGGTCGATCCCCCTGGGAATTCCCGTGGCGTTTATGCGCATGAGCAAGGTCGCGCCGCTGCGCTGGATTGCGCGCATCTACATTTCGGTCATGCGCGGTACGCCGCTCATGCTGCAGATGTTTGCCATCTACTTTGCCCCGTATTACGTGTTCGGCATTTCGCTCACGCCCGATTCCAAGTGGACGGCGTGCGTTGTGGCGTTCATCATCAACTACGCCGGCTACTTTGCCGAGATCTATCGCTCGGGCCTGCAGTCGATTCCGCGCGGTCAATATGAGGCCGCCGAGGTGCTGGGCTACTCGCGTCTGCAGACGTTTTTGTACATCGTGATGCCGCAGGTCGCCAAGCGCATTCTGCCGGCGATGGGCAACGAAATCATCACGCTGGTCAAAGACACGTCGCTGGCGTTTGCCATTGGCGTGAGTGAGATGTTCTCGACCGCCAAGGCGCTGGTTGCCTCGCAGGTGAGCATGGTGCCGTTTGCGATTGCGGCGCTGATTTACTGGGTCTTTAACTTTGTGGTCGAGATGCTGTTGGGCGCCGCCGAAAAGAAGCTGGACTATTATCATGACTAACTCAGTGATGAAAATCGAAAGCGCACGCAAGGCGTTTGGCGGCAATGAGGTGCTCAAGGATATCTCGCTCGAGGTAAAGCGCGGCGAGGTTGTGGCGATTATCGGGCCTTCAGGCGGCGGTAAGTCTACGCTTCTGCGCTGCGCTACGCTGCTCGAGGCACTCGACGGTGGCTCGCTTTCGTTTGGCGACCTTGCCGTTGCGACGGACGCGGGGTCGGGTGCGGTATATGCGAAAGGCGACGTGCCCAAGCAGGCGCGCTCGCGATTTGGCCTGGTGTTTCAGAACTACAATCTGTTTCCGCACTATACGGTGATGAAAAACATCACCGATGCTCCGATTCGCGTGCTCAAGCGCCCGCGCGAGCAGGCCGAAGCACGCGCGCGTGAGTTGATCGCGCAGATGGGGCTTACGGGCAACGAGAACAAGGTGCCATGTGAGCTTTCGGGCGGTCAGCAACAGCGTGTGAGTATCGCCCGCGCCCTGGCGCTCGATCCGGAAATCTTATTCTTTGACGAGCCGACCTCGGCGCTCGATCCCGAGCTAACGGCCGAGGTGCTGCGTGTCATTAAAGACCTGGCGGCGCAGAATATGACGATGGTGATCGTGACCCATGCGATGCAGTTTGCGCGCGATGTTGCCGATCGCGTGGTCTTTATGGACGGAGGCCGCATTGTCGAGGAGGGCCCGGCCGAGCAGGTTATCGATCATCCGCGTGAGCAACGTACCCGTGAGTTCTTGAGCCGTATCGAGGGCTAGGCTCAGCTACGTATTGAGAAAAAGCCGCCGCAGGTCTTATGGTCTGCGGCGGCTTTTATTTGTATCGACGGGGTTTAATAATCGCCTGGCATACTTGCTCTGTCCTCTCGCCGCCTGTATTCATACGTGCGCCGAAAGGTGTGCATGGACAGTCACCCGTGAGGGTAGGGTGGTGGCATAGGACATTTGGAGGGTGAGTCGGCTCGGCTGCCGACCATGCTGCTCCCGGGATGGCACCGACCGCGAACTCTCCCCGTTGGCGTCGCGCATTGCGCGCGGCCCTGCAAGGAGGTCATCATGGGTGCTCCCAAGACCGGTAACGTAAGGAACGTGGTGCTCGTAGGCCAAGGCGGGGTGGGCAAGACTTCACTCGCCGAAGCCATGCTCCACCTTTCCGGCAAGACCGCCCGCCTGGGCGGCCACGACGGCACCAAGCCCACGCTCGACTATGACCCCGAAGAGGTTAAGCGTGCGTTTTCCATCTCGACGACCATTGCGCCGATCGACTGGAAGGGCGCGCGTATCAATGTGCTCGATGCCCCGTGCTACCCCGATTTTATCGGCGACGCCTTTGCCGCGATGAGCGTCTGCGAGACGGCTCTGTTTGTGGTCGATGCCGAGGCCGGCCCGCAGCCTACGACGGTTAAGCTCTGGTATGCCGCCGAGGACCTGCGCCTGGCGCGTGCGGTGTTCGTAAACCGCCTGTCGCGCTCCGAGGCCAGCTTTGCGACCACGATGAACCTGCTGCAGGAGCGCTTTGGTACGCGCCTGGGCGCCGTGACCCTTCCCTGGGGCGAGGGCGAGGACTTTGACGGCATCATCGACCTGGTGCGCATGAAGGCGCGCCATTGCAACGGCACCGAAGCCGTTGAGTCGGAGATTCCCGAGGAGTATCGTGCCCAGGCTGAGGAAGCCCATGACCATCTGTGCGAGCTGGTGGCCGAGGCTGACGATGAACTGATGATGAAGTACTTGGAAGGCGAGGAGACGCTGACGCAGGAGGAGCTTGAAGGCCTGCTGTCGAAAGCGATCGCCGAGCGCATCTTTGTGCCGGTCTTTGCGGGCGATTGCATTAAGGAGCAGGGCGTCAACTCGCTGATGGACGACATCGCCACGTACTTCCCGGCGCCGACCGACTACGGCGAGATGCCGCTTATCGACGGTGATTCGCTCAAGATTTCGAGCGACGATGACCGTCCGGTGGCGTTTGTGTTTAAGACCCTGGCCGATCCGCAGCAGGGTCGTATCAGCTTTATCAAGGTGCTGACGGGCACGCTTGAGCCGGGCCTTGAGCTGATCAACGCGCGTACCCGCAAGAGCGATCGTCTGGCTCACCTGTATGTGATGTGCGGCCGCGACATGACTGAGGTCGGCCACGCTTATGCCGGCGATATCATCGTGGCGCCCAAGCTGGCGGCCGAGACGGGCGATACGCTCTCGATTACCGGCAAGGTTGAGGCTGCGGCGTTTAAGTTCCCCAACTCGCAGTACCGTATCGCCATTGAGGCCGAGAATCGCGGCGACGAAGAGAAGCTTTACACGTTTATCGAGAAGGCATGCAAGGCTGATCCGACCATGAGCATCGATCGTGACGAGGAGACCGGCCAGACCATCATTTCGGCGGTGGGTGAGGCGCAGGTTTCGGTGCTGCTCAACCGTTTGGAGGATCGCACCAAGGTCGTGGCCAAGAGCGTGCCGATCCGCATTCCGTATCGCGAGACCATTCGCCGTACGGCAAGCGCGCAGGGCCGCCACAAGAAACAGACTGGCGGTGCCGGTCAGTATGGCGACTGCTGGCTGCGCGTTGAGCCGCTCATTGGGCCCGACGGCACGAGCGATGGCTATGAGTTTGTGGACGAGGTCGTAGGCGGCCGTATTCCGCGCTCGCTGATCCCCGCCGTGGACAAGGGTGTCCAGGAGACCATGAAGGACGGCATCATTGCCGGCTACCCGCTCACGGGCATTCGCGTGGCTGTGTACGACGGCTCGTATCACAGCGTCGACTCCAACGAGATGGCGTTCCGCGCGGCGGCTCGCATCGGCCTGCGCAAGGCATGCGCCGATGCCGACCCGGTGGTGCTGGAGCCCATCGAGGAAATCACGGTGACTATCCCCGAGAGCTACGCCGGCGCCGTGATGGGCGACATCTCTGCCTCGCGTGGTCGCGTGACGGGCATGGAGACCGATGAGCGCGGCGACACCGTGGTCATTGCCCAGGCGCCGCTGGCAGAGCTGACGGATTATTCGACGCGCCTGCGCTCTATCACGCGCGGCACGGGCGACTTTACCGTGAAGCCCGCGGGCTATGAGCAGGTGCCTTATGACGTTCAGGCCAAGCTAGTCGAGCGCTATGAGGAGGGCCGCGCCAAGTAGCGTGTGGTTTTGCCTGCAATGTGGACGCTGACGAAAAGGCCGCCCTGGGTAATCCAGGGCGGCCTTTTTTGATCCCATGGGGACGGAGGAAAACGAATCATTTTTGGGTTACGGGCGGTGCGGTCGGCACTAGTCTCCGGATGCCTGGTTGCGGCCGGTGGCGTAGTCGATCTGCACGTGCGGCTGCAGGTTGTAGCAATATACGTGGAAGCAGAGGGTCTTGCCGTGGTCCTCGACCGATTGCGCCTCAAGGCGCACGCCGCGGCAGACAAGTTCCTCTTCGTTATACATGGGCGTGACGCGGTAGAGCACGTGGTTGCCCGTATCGCGGATGTAGCCGAGAATCTGCTCCTCAAACGGCAGCATGCCTGTCTCGTTGAGATAACGCGTGCCGGTGAGGAGATTTTTGCGGTTGGCGTTTTCGCCGCAGAGCGACCAGGCGATAAGGTGGCAGCGGTTGTAGAGGCTCTGGCCCGGAATAAAGTCGTAGCGCTGCTGGTGCCAACCGGCAGGATGGATACGCGAGATATCGCCGCGCTTGCCTTGACCGAGCGATTCGGGGCCCACGCAGGCGAGCGCTTTGCGGGTGCGGCCCAGGCTGTCGAGCTTGGAGAACTTCTTAAAGCAACCCTCTTCTGTAGCGCGCTCGTATTCATCGAGCGTGAATGATGGTGTGCCGAGCGGGTGCGTGCTGTCGGCGCGCAGGGCAACGTAGGGGTTGCCGGCGTAGTCGGGAATGCTGCTGAGATATACGCCCCGGGCGCGGTCGAGATTGGGGTTTTCGACCTCGTCGATGGGGGTGGCGGCGCTGTCCGCGGAAGCGCCGTCGCCGGTGTCGGTTGTGGCGGAATCGGAGCCATCGCCAGAGTCCTGGCTGTTTTGAGGGTCCGGGGAGCTCGCCGTTCCTGATTCGAGCCGATCGACCAGGTCCGCCTCGTCGTCGGTGCGGCTGGGACTTTCGTTTTGTTTTTCGGCCAGAGCTGCCGCCTGTTCATCACTTTGCGGCGACAACAACTTGGGCGCTCCGTCGAGCGACCCTGTGAACAGCGCAAACCCCAGCACCACGGCGGTGCCGATGGAAAGTACTTGCTTGTAGGCGGACTTGCGCGACATGGAGGCTCCTGGATGGACGGTTGGGAATCTACCAGTCTAGCAGGAGCCGGCAGGGGCCGTTCTGCCGAACAAATACTCAAGATTTGGGACAAACGCTACCGATTCATTTGCCTCATATTTGACGTATGGCTAGATCGAGGTGGGGTCGAGCCAGTTGAGCTTGCACTCCGTTTTGGTTGAGAGCGGCTGACGGACCAGGGCGTCCGCATGGGTTGCGGGCGCCTTTTTAACGGGTAAACGGTCGAAAAATTCAGGTGAACGGTCAAATCGGAACATTTCAAACGAAATATCATACGGACATCCGAATATACGGACGTTTGTGATAACCTAGTTGTCGATCAAGAACGGCGGCCGGCACCCCCTGTGCGGTCGCCACTTGATACATCCAGTGGAGACAACAGGAGGCAAACACTATGTACGTAACCTTGCGCGAAGTCCTGGCAGAGGCTAACCAGCTCAACATGGCCGTTGGTGCTTTCAACACCCATAACCTTGAGATGTGCCCGTCGATTATTCGCGTCGCGGCTCGCCTGCACACCCCCGTGATCATCCAGACCTCCGAGGGCACCGCCAGCTACGTTGGTCATCGCAACCTGGTTGCTGTGTGCAAGTCCATGGCCGAGGAGTACGGCGTCAACGTCGTTCTTCACCTCGATCACGCCAAGAACTTCGACGAGATCCGCAAGGCTCTCGAGGCCGGTTATAGCTCGGTAATGTTTGACGGCTCCGCGCTTCCCTTCAAGGAGAACATCCTTGGTACCAAGCGCATCGTCGAGATGGCTCAGGCCCACGGCGCTTCCGTTGAGGCCGAGCTCGGCACCGTCGGCGGTACCGAGGATGGCGTCGCCGTCGCCGATGCCGACGTGCGCTACACCGATCCCGAGCAGGCCGTCGAGTTCATCGAGAAGACCGGCATCGATGCCCTTGCCGTCGCTATCGGCACCAACCATGGTCAGTACAAGTCCAAGACCAACATCTCCTTCGATCAGCTCGAGAAGATCCGCGATGCCGTGAACGGCTTCCCCCTGGTCATCCATGGTGGTACCGGTGTTAAGGACGAGGATGTTCGTCACGTCATCGACCTGGGTATCCGCAAGTTCAATGTTGGCACCGATCTGCTCGTCAACTGGAACAAGACCTCCAAGCAGTGCTATGACGAGCTCAAGGAGAACGCCTCCAACCGCAACATGGTTATGCCTGCTCAGAAGGCCGTCGAAGAGGTTGTCGAGCATCGCATCAGCCTCTTCAAGAATATCGTCGCTTAGGGACGAGGCGCACCGATGCAGATTACGGAGATGCTCAAGCGCGAAAACGTTCGCCTTGTCGATTCTGTCGATTCCTGGCAGGACGCGATCAAGCTCGCCATCGCTCCGCTCAACGAGGGCGGTTACGTCGAGGATCGCTATGCGGATGAGATTATCCGCGCCACCAACGAGATGGGTCCCTACTATGTGCTCACCGAAGACGTCGCGCTGATTCACGGTCGCCCCGAGGTCAGCTTGCCGTGACGGTCCTGAAGAAGCCTGTTAAGTTTTCGGAAGACAGCTTTGATGTTCGTCTTTTGGTCGCGCTTGCGGCAGAGGATTCCAATTCACATATTGAGGCCATGAAGGTACTTGCTGGCATCTTTATGGATGAGGACAAGATCGCGCAGATCGTCGCTTCTGATGATGCCGACGAGATTTATCAGGCATTTACGGGTGCAGCGGCGTAAAACAGTGCCGCTTGGTGCGGGCGAGCCTATGTATTTGCCCGCATCTACCCCGAGGTGGGGCACGTGCCCCCAAAGGAAAGGAAATGAACATGGTCAAGATTTTGTGCTGCTGCGGCAATGGTCTTGGAAGCAGCTTTGCCTGCCAGATGGCTATTGAGCAGGTCATGAAGAAGCTCGGGGTCCAGTGCAAGATGGACCACGACAGCGTTTCCAGCGCCGCGGGCGCCTCTAAGGGCTTCGACATGATCGTCGCTGCCGAGAACTTCAAGACGCAGATCGAAAGCTACAACACCGGTCTTCCCTGCGTGTTCCTCAAGCGTCTTGTCGATAAGAAGGAAATCGAGGAGAAGTTGACTCCGGTGCTCAAGGAGATGGGCGTCCTAGAGTAAGGGTCTTTTCGCCTAGATTGATAGAAATGTACATGAGAAAAAGGGGTGTACAACATGGCTGTTCTTGAGTTTATTATCAATAACATCCTGACGCAGGCCGCCGTTGTTATCGGTCTCGTCGCCTGCCTGGGTCTTGTGCTTCAGAAGAAGTCGGCCAACGACGTGCTGCTCGGCACGTTTAAGACGATGCTCGGCTTCCTTGTTCTGGCTGCCGGCTCGAGCGTCATGCAGGGCTCTCTTGCCTACTTTGGCGATATGTTCAACTCCGCCTTCGGCTTCAACGGCATGACCGCCGTCGTCGCTTCCATCGAGGGCATCAACGGTCAGGCAATGACCGACCTCGGCCTTGGCTCCGAGATCGCCATCTGCCTCGCTGGCATCTTCGTGGTGAACATCATTCTCGCTCGTTTCACCAAGTTTAAGTATGTGTTCCTGACTGGCCAGGCCCTTCTGTGGGAGTCCACGCTCTGCGTCGTGTTCGCCTTCTTCTGCGGTCTGCGCGGTATCCCCCTGATCGTCGTCAGCTCCATCGTCGGTGGCGCCTTCGCTACCCTCATGCCTGCCTTCGCTCAGCCCGTTGTCCGCAAGATCACCGAGTCCGATGACATCGCCCTGGGTCACTTCTGCACCTTTGGCTATATGTTCACCGCCCTTATCGCAAGCATCACCAAGAAGCTCGCTGGCGGCAAGGAGTCCAAGTCCACCGAGGACCTCGAGATTCCGCAGTCCCTGTCCTTCCTCCAGGATACCTACGCTGCTGTCGGCCTGGTCATGATCGTTTTCTACCTGGTCGTCGCTGCTTTCGCTGGTCCCGCTGCTGCTGCTGACTACTGCGGCGCCACCAACTTCATGGTCTACGCTTTCCTCCAGGCCATGCAGTTCGTCGTCGGTCTGTACGTCCTGCTCGCCGGCGTCCGCCTGCTGCTCGCCGAGCTCGTCCCCGCCTTCCAGGGCATCTCGATGAAGCTCGTCCCCGATGCGCGCCCCGCTCTGGACTGCCCCGTCCTGTTCACCTATGCCCCTAACGCCGTTATCTTCGGCTTTGTGTTCACCACGCTTGGCTCGCTGATCGGCATGGCTATCACCGGCCTCATGGGCACCCTCGTCATCCCCGGCCTTTTGCCGGGCATGAAGCTGGGGCTGGCGAATATTGTGGTGATGTATGCGCTGTTTTTCATGGGAGGAAAGCAGGCATTGGTGCTGGACCTGCTCAAGGCGCTGTTCGTCTTTCTCGTCTCCGGGGG
>UQXT01000034.1 GCA_900545075.1 uncultured Collinsella sp.
CTGACTCGCACAGAGAGCACATTAAGTGCTCTCTGGCTCGTGCGGAACTCGCGATCGACTTCACATGTCGCCGTGCGACCGGGGCGAACACGAGTCCCAAGGTTTTCAAAAAAACGGTCGGCGCGCAGTGCGCCGGCCGCCGATATTTGGGGTCTGATATTTTCTACCAGCCAGGGCCTCTTACTCGTCGAGGAGATCTTCTGGTATGTCGTTGCCGTCGCCTAGATCGACAGGGGTTTCTTCGGAAGCAGAGCCGTTTTCTGTGGCTTCGCCTTCGGGCCTCTCTTTGGCGGCCGTCATGCGGGCCACGGCGCAGATGCGGTCGTTGTCGTCGACGGTCATCATCTTGACGCCCTGGGTGGCGCGGCCAGTCTGGCTGATCTCGTCGGTCTTGACGCGAATGACCGTCGCACCCTCCGTCACGATGAACAGCTCGTGCTGCGGGCCCACCGTCTTCATGGCCGCGAGGTTACCCTTACGCTCGGTCATTTGGATGGTGTAGACGCCCTGACCGCCGCGATTCTGCTCCGGGTAGTCCGCGACCGGCGTGCGCTTGCCGTAGCCGCGCTCGGTGATGACGAATAGATCACCGTTGCCGTTAGTGACTTCCATGCCCAGAACGCTCACGCCGTCCTTCATGCCGATACCGCGAACGCCGCTGGTGTCGCGGCCGGTGGCGCGCACCTGCTCCTCGGAGAACATAATCGCCTTGCCCGCAGTGGTGGCCAGGATGATCTTGTCGCCCTCGCGCACACGGCGCACGGCGAGCAGCGCGTCGTCGTCTCTCAGGTTGATGGCAATCAGACCATCACGGCGGCTACGGTCGTAGGCGCTCATCACGGTCTTCTTGACCATGCCACTCTTGGTGGCAAACATCAGGTACTCGTCGGCGGGGAACTCACGACAGCTGATGACGCTCGCGATCTTCTCGCCTTCCTCAAAGGGCAGCAGATTGACGATCGCGGTGCCGCGCGCCTGGCGCGTACCCACCGGCAGCTCGTGCACCTTCAGGCGGTAGACCTTGCCCTTGCTCGAGAAGAACAGCACGTACTCGTGCGTGGATGCGATAAACATCTCGTCGATGACGTCGTCCTCTTTAAGGTTGACGCCCGACACGCCCTTGCCGCCGCGCTTCTGGGCGCGGTAGGCAGCCACCGGGATGCGCTTCACGTAGCCGGTGTGGGTAATGGTCACGACCATGTCCTCGTCGGCGATGAGGTCCTCGACATCCAGATCCTTTTCGACATGGCTGATCTCGGTGCGGCGTTTGTCGCCGAACTTCTTCGAGATCTCACGCATCTCCTCCTTGATGACGCCCAGGATCTTCTCCTCATGCGCCAGCAAGTCCTCGTAGTAGGCAATGGCGCGGCGCAGTCCGTCCAGCTCTTCTTGGATCTTGTCGCGCTCCAGGCCGGTCAGACGACGCAGCTTCATCTCGAGGATGGCCGTGGTCTGCTCGGGTGTAAAGCCAAAGCGCTCGATCAGGCGGCCGCTTGCCTCGGAGTCGGTCTGCGAGGAGCGGATAATGCTGATGACCTCATCGATATGGTCGAGAGCCATCAAGTAGCCCTCGAGGATATGGGCGCGCGCCTGGGCCTTCTTAAGGTCAAAGCGGGTGCGGCGGGTGACGACGTCGACCTGGTGGTCGATGTAGTGCTGCAGCATCTCACGCAGGCTCAGGCATTTGGGAACGCCGTTGACGAGTGCCAGGTTGTTGGCGCCAAAGGTCGTCTGCAGCGAGGTGTACTTATACAGGTTGTTGAGCACGACCTGCGGAATGACGCCCTTCTTGAGCTCGATGACCAGACGGATGCCCTTCTGGTTGGACTCATCGCGCATATCCGAGATGCCCTCGATGCGCTTGTCGTTGACGAGCTGGGCGATCTTCTCCTGCAGGGTGCCCTTGTTGACCATGTAGGGAATCTCGGTAAAGACCAGACGGCTGCGGCCGGTCTTGGTGGATTCCACGTGGGCCTTGGCGCGCACGGTAATGGAGCCGCGACCGGTCTCGTAGCTCTGCCTAATGCCGGCGCTGCCCATGATGATGGCGCCGGTGGGGAAGTCCGGACCGGGCATGATCTGCATGAGCTCGTCGACGGTGGCGTCGGGGTTGTCGATCAGGTAGCAGGTGGCCTCGATCGCCTCGGTGAGGTTATGTGGGGCGATATTGGTGGCCATGCCGACGGCGATGCCCTGGCTGCCGTTGACCAGCAGGTTGGGGAAGCGCGCGGGCAGCGCCACGGGCTCGGCGAGCGATTCGTCGTAGTTGGGCTGCCAGTCGACGGTATCCTTCTGCAGGTCGCGCAGCAGTTCCATGGCGGGCTTTGCCAGGCGGCTCTCGGTGTAACGCATGGCCGCCGCGCCGTCGCCGTCGATGTTACCGAAGTTGCCGTGACCATCGATGAGCGGCGTGCGCATGGAGAACCACTGCGCCAGGCGAACCATGGCCTCGTAGACCGCGAAGTCACCGTGCGGATGGTACTTACCGATAACTTCGCCGACCGTCCAGGCCGACTTCTTATGTGGGCGGTTGGGGTAGATGCCGCTCTCGTTCATCGCGTACAGGATGCGGCGGTGTACCGGCTTTAAGCCGTCGCGCACGTCCGGCAGGGCGCGCGCCGTGATAACCGACATCGAATACTCGATGAACGACTGCTTCATCTCGCGACCGAACTCCGAAATCTGGAGCTGGCCGCCGTTGATGTCCTCGCCGGCCGAGGCGCCACGATCGACTTCGCCAAAGCTCTCCTCGAGCTCACCGTCGTCGTCCTCTTCCTCATCATCATCGGCATCGGGGTTATAGGCGTCCGGATCGCCGTCCTCGCCCTGCTCAGCACGGGCAAGCAGGCGCTTCAGATCATCGGGCATACCGGCATCGCCGGCCTCGTCCATACCCTCGCTATTGTTGATATCGTCTGCCACGTTACCTCCTCTTAAGCATCAAGGAATCGTGCATCATGCGCATGTTTTTCAATGTACTCGCGGCGATAGCCGACCTCGGAACCCATCAGTTCGCGCACGGCGCGGTCCGCCACCACGGCGTCCTCGATCGACACGCGCTGCAGGATGCGGGTCTTGGGGTCCATCGTCGTCGAGGCAAGCTGCTTGGGGTCCATCTCGCCCAGGCCCTTGTAGCGCTGGACGGTATAGCCTTTGCGCTTCTTGGTAATCTTGCCGTCCTTGGCCTTGCCGTCCTCGTCGTTATCATCGGGGTTCAGGCCCAGGCTCTGGATGGTGTCGCGCAGGATCTCGTCTTCGGGCTGGCGGCCGTTGGGATACACGTAGTGGATCTTGTTGCGCACCTTAATGCCAAAGATGGGCGGGCAGGCAACATAGACGTAGCCGGCATCGATCAGCGGACGCATGTACTTGTAGAAGAACGTCAGCAGCAGGATGCGGATATGCGCACCGTCGACGTCCGCATCGGTCATGATGATGATCTTGTGGTAGCGCGCCTTGGTGATATCGAAGTCGCCGCCGTCGCCGGCACTCGTCGTGACGCCGCAGCCGATCGCGGTAATCAGCGACTGAATGGTGTCACTCGAGAACGCGCGATGGTCACCAACGCGCTCGACGTTCAAAATCTTGCCGCGCAGGGGCAGAATCGCCTGGATGTCTCGGCGACGGCCGTCCTTGGCCGAACCGCCTGCCGAGTCGCCCTCTACGATAAAGAGCTCGGTCAGCTCGGCATCGCGCACCGAGCAGTCAGCGAGCTTGCCGGGCAGTGACGCCGTCTCGAGCAGGCTCTTGCGGCGGGTCGCCTCGCGCGCCTTGCGGGCGGCGTTGCGGGCCCTGCAGGCCTGCTGGGCCTTCTTGACGATCTCGCGGGCGGGTTTGGGGTGCTCCTCCAGATAATCGGCCAGCCCGTCGGTCACGATCTTGAGCGTGAGCGCGCGCATGTAGGAGCTGCCGAGCTTTGCCTTGGTCTGACCCTCAAACTGCGGGTCGGGCAGCTTGACCGAGATGACGGCCGAAAGGCCCTCGCGCACGTCGTCACCGCTCAGGTTGGCGTCCTTCTCCTTGAGCAGGTTCTGCTTGCGGGCGTAATCGTTGATCACGCGGGTGAGGGCGGTGCGGAAACCCTCGAGATGCATGCCGCCCTCGGGGGTGTAGATGTCGTTGGCAAACGACATGACGTTCTCGCCATAGCCGGCATTCCACTGCAGGGACACCTCGACCTCGCCCATCTTGGTCACGGGCTCATCCGGATCCGATTTGCCCTCGATGTAGATGGGCTCCTTGAAGGCCTCGGGGACCTCCTTGCCGTCGTTGAGGAACTTGACGAAGTCGATAATGCCGCCCTCGTAGCAGAACTCCTCCACGTGGGGAGTCGCCTCGCGCTCGTCGGTCAGCACGATCTTTAGATTCTTATTGAGGAACGCCGTCTCTTGCAGACGGTTGTGCAGCGTATCGAAATCGTAGACACAGGTCTCGAAGATCTCGTCGTCGGGCCAGAAGGTGACGGTGGTGCCCGTCGAATCCGAGGTGCCCACGACCTCCATCTTCTTGACGGTCTTGCCGCGCGAGAACTCCATCTCGTAGACGCTGCCATCACGGCGTACCTGCACGACCACGCGCTTGGACAGCGCGTTGACGACGGAGATGCCCACGCCATGCAGGCCGCCCGAGACCTTGTAGGCCGAGTTATCGAACTTACCGCCGGCGTGCAGGATCGTCATAACGACCTCGAGCGTCGGGATCTTTTTGATGGGATGCTCGTCGACGGGGATGCCTCGCCCGTTGTCGACGACCGTGATGGAGTTGTCGGCGTGGACCGTCACCTGAATCTCGGTGCAGAAACCGGCCATGGCCTCGTCGACGGAGTTGTCAACGATCTCCCACACCAGGTGATGCAGACCGCTGGCGCTCGTCGAGCCGATATACATGCCCGGGCGCTTACGAACGGCCTCGAGACCTTCGAGAATCTTAATCTCGCCGCCATCGTAATCGTTTTCGTTTGCCACACGTCCTCCTTCAGTCAAGAAAATGTGTACAGCCTTACTAGTTTATCGTAAAAAAATACCCTCGGGAGCGAGGGTATTTGGCTCTACAAGGCCACCAGATGCGATTTAAGGCTCTTTCTTGCTTTGCACGCCCTTGGCCCACTCGGCGCTGGCTCTCATGGCATTCTCGAGGGCCTCGCGCAGTTTTTGATCTTCGATGGGCGCCACTTGGCGCTCAATCTCGGTGCGCTCGGCATCGCTGAGGTCGGCGTGTGGGGCCGGCGGGCGCTCGGTCACGGCTGGGCGCAGGCGCTCCTTGGCAGCCGGCGGCGTGTGACCGGGCGCAGTCGTTTTGATCACTAGGCCGTCCACATGCGCCCCGGCCCGCTCCATGCGCGCCCGGATGATCTCGCGCAGCAGCGTCATCTCCTGCGTCCACGAGGGCGAATCGAGATACACCAGCAGCTCATTGGACTCGGGCAGGTAGCGCAGGCCCGTCACGTGGCGTCCCTCGCGCGTGCCCGAGCACACCGCATTCCAGGCACGATAGACCGCGCGCGACTCCTCGGCGGCCTCCATCTGCGCACGGCGCTCAGGGGTCGCAGCCGCCAGGATGCGCTGGCGCTCTGCGTTCAAAAAGCCACTGAAGGCGACCGTTTCGCTCTCGCGCTCGTAATTAGCACGTCTCACCCATGCTCACCACCTTGGCTCGATCAAGCAGGTCATCGGTAAAGTACCCCAGGTTGGTCGTGGTTATGACCGTCTGGATATCATCGCCGATCAGCCGCAGGAAAGCACCGCGACGCTCGCCGTCGAGCTCGCTCATCACGTCGTCCAAAAGCAGCAGCGGGGCGGTGCCCAGGACATCGCGAGCCACGGCCACCTCGGCCACCTTCCAGGACAGTACCAATGTTCGCTGCTGTCCTTGGCTGGCAAATGAACGGGCGGAGCGACCCGCAACGGTAAACTCAATCTCGTCGCGATGCGGTCCCACCAGCGTCACGCCGCGGCGAATTTCCTCGTCGGCGTGCCCATCAAGGGCAGCCAGCATGCGCTCGTACGCCCAGCCCTTCAGCTCTTCGCGATCCTCGACCTGGGGCAAATCCCCCAGCGTGGACGCATAGGACACGTTGGCGGCTTCACCGGACGCCACTTGCCCGTAGGCAGTACGCACATGGCCCGCCAGCCGGTCGAGCAGGGCCAACCGGTGCACGAGCAGAGCCGCGCCCGCGCGGGCAATCGAATCGTTCCACGCGCCGAGCATCTCGCGGCAGCACCAGGCCTCCTTGAGCAAGGCGTTACGCTGGGTCACGCAGCGACCATAGGTGCTCGCAAGATCGGCATAGCGTGCGCTCAGTTGCATGCCAAAGTCGTCGAGGGCGGCGCGGCGCACACTGGCGCCTCGCTTAACCATGTCCAGATGGTCGGGGCAAAACAGCACGCTCGGCAGAGCCCCGCGCACACCGGCGGCAGAGCATCTCTTGCCGTTGCGGCTAAACGAGCGTTTACCGTCCTCCGCGCTCAATCCCATATCAAGTACGCGGCCGTCGCCCTCGAGCCTCAGCTCGATCTTGCACGAGCCCACGCCATCATGGACGAGCTCGGCTGCGGTCGGATGCCTAAACGAGGCGCCGCTCGTCAGCAGCTGCAGCGCCTCTATGAGATTGGTCTTTCCCGCCGCGTTGGGTCCCGCAAGTATCGTCACGCCCTCGTCCAAGGCAAGACGATAGCTCTCGAAACTGCGGTAGTGCGCGACGGAAAGATCGCGGGCGAACATGGTCATGGCGCAGCGCTAGATGCGAACCGGCATGACCAGGTACAGGTAGTTGATCTTGTCGTAGGACTTGAAGATGCCCGCCTGCGAGTAGCTCTTGAGCTCCAGCGTGATCTCCTTCTCCTTGGACAGGGCATTGAGGCAGCCGAAGATGTAGTGGTAGTTGAAGGCGATGGTACCCGACTCGCCCTCGGCCTCGACATCGATCGTCTCCTGCGCAAGGTCCTGGTCATTGGAGATGGAGGACAGGCCCATCTGCCCGTTCTCGACATCGATCTCGAACTTGACGGCGGGGTTGGCGCTCGCGATAACGGCCACGCGCTTGAGGGCGGCGTTAAAGGCGGCGACGTCGATCTTGACGCTCGTCACGCACGAATCGGGGATGAGCTGCTTGTAGTTGGGATACACGCCCTCGATACGCCGCGACACGTAGGTGGTGTTGCCGGCCTCAAAGACGACCTGGGTGTCGGTAGCCCCGATCATGATGGTCGCCTGGCTGGCCATGATGTTCAGCGCGTCGTTAAAGGCGTCGGCCGGAACGTTGAGTTCAAAGGAGCCCTCGAGGGTTGAGGTCTCGACCTGCGTATCGCACACGGCCAAGCGGAAGGAATCGGTCGCCACCAGGCGCACGGTGTTGTTCTCGACCTTCATGTGCACGCCACCCAGGATGGGGCGGGCCTTGTCAGTCGAGGTGACGCGCCACACGCGGCCGACCATTTCGGACAAGATATCGGTCGGCAGTTCCACGGCGCTCTCGATGGCATAGGCCGGAAACTCGGGGAAGTCATTGGCATCGAGCGTGTTCAGGCGGAAAGAGCTCTTCTCACAACCAATCAGCACCTGGCGCTCGGACAGCTCAAAGGTGACCGGGGCATCGGGGAGGGTCTTGGTGATATTGGAGAGCATCTTACAAGGGATAACCATCTCGCCCTCTTCTTCGACATGTGCCGCGATGCGATGACGGATCGAGATGGTGTAGTTAGAGGTCTGGAATTCCAAGATGCCGTCTTGCGCCTTGACGAGCACGCCCGACAGGATGGGAAGGGTGGATGCCGAAGCGACGCCCTTCATAACGACGCCGATGGCTTGTGTAAGCGAGCTCTGGCTGACGGTGAACTTCATCTTTTAATACCTTTCTATAGATATAAATATCTTAATAATAGTAATAGCACTGACGAAACTGTTGATTACTCCCAAAGACGCAGGTCAGACCCAGAAAGAGAATCGACAGCAACCTGTGTGCAACGGGGGTGGTTTTCCACGTTCAAAACCTGCGCAAAACTTTTCATCACCGCGGGTTGGGTTTTAAACACCTTATGCCCGTGGTTTCGACAAGTTTTCAACAGGTGTCTCTATTTCCCTACGAGCGCAGTGTAATTTTATCGCGCAGTGACTTGAGGTCTTCGGTGACGGTGCGGTCTTCCTGGATCATCTTCTGGACCTTTTTGTAGCTCGTGCTGACGGTCGAGTGGTTGCGGTTGCCAAATTCGGCGCCCACCGCCGTGGTCGTCATCTCGCACATCTCGATGGCCAGGTAGATAGCGATATGGCGCGCTTTGGCGATATTGGCGTTGCGACGCGGGCCGATGAGCTCCTCGTGTGTCACGCCGTACTGCTCTTCGATGACGGACTGAACCGTCTGGACGTTGATCTTTTTGGCCGATGTGTCGAAGTACTGGCTGGCGATGGCGTCGATATCGTCAAAGGTGAGCTCCCCGCCCTCGCGCTCGCGGTCACCCGCCTCGCCGGCGCAGCGCTCGCAAAAGCTCTCGAGTTCGCGGATGTTGGTGCCCGAGACCTCGGCCATGTGTTTAAAGTGTTCGTCGGTCAGGTGCCCGCCGTCGCCCCCATAGGCCGCCAGCAGCGAGTCGTCGCCTGCCTCGGGGGCGGCGACGATGGTGTTCTCGTAATAGCGCTGCAAGATCTTGTATTTCATCTCGTAGCTGGGCTCTGCAACCAGGCAGAGCATGCCGGCGTTGAAGCGGCTGGTCAGACGCTCGTCCATGCTTAGGTCCTTGGGGGCGCGGTCTGCCGCGATGACGACCTTCTTGTTGTTGCGGATGAACTCGTCCATGAGCTGGAAAAAGTAGTCCACGCTCGCGCGCTTGCCGATGATGTTTTGGATGTCATCGATGATGAGCACGTCCACGCCGTGGTACGCCTGCATGATGGGAGCGTTGCTCTTCTTTTGACGGTCGAACTCGGTCATCAGGTCGTCCAGATATGCCTGGGAGTTGGCATACTTGACCTTGATCTCGGGCGACTTCTCGGCGAGCTCGTTTTTGATGGCAAGCAGCAGGTGCGTCTTGCCCAGGCCCGATTTGCCGTAGATGAACAGCGATGTGCATGTGCCGCGCTCGTCCGCGAGGGCGGCAAACTTGAGTGCCGAGCGATAGGCATGGCTGTTTTCGGGGCCGTAGACAAAGTTCTCAAAGGTAAATTTTGAGTTCGCGGCGAGCGGGGCTCCATCCGTATTCTGCTCGGCCGGCACGGTCGGTGCTGGCATGGGTGAGGTGGGGGTCGCGGCTTGCGTGGATTTAGTCGGCGCCCCGCCCTTCATCTGGTTCATCATGCGACGAAAATCGTCGGCCGAGAGCGTGTTTTTGATTGCAATGCCCGAATCCGCGCCCGCCGCTGCGTCGTGAGCGATGGGCATGTGCGTGACGGGCGCGTTCGTTGGCGTCGCCGCCGCGGTCGGCAACGGTGCCATGGTTTCACGGGAAACATCGCTGTGCTGGTGCTCGACCGTCGACGCGTCGCCTGCGGAGGCCGGCACCGCCGGGGAAGCAGCGGGAGCCGTGGCGGGCGCCGTGGCGGCAGCGGATTCCGTCGCTGCGCCTTGCGGTGCCACGATGTCGAGCGCGATCGGTGCAAAGGCGATTTCTTCCAGATAGGCCTCAATAGTCGGCTGATGCTTTTTGAGCTGCGCGATGGCAAAGCGCGAGGGGGCCTCGATCGTGAGCGTATCTTCGGTCAGGCTTATGGCGCGCGATTGCCCCAGCATGTTGATGAGGCGTGCATCTTGGCCGTCGCGCTGGCAAAAGGCGATGGCATCCCCCAGGATGATGCTTGCTTCCTCGTCCACTGTCTCTCCCGTTCTTTAGCTCTGAGCTCGCACGCGAGCGGCGCCGAGTTCGGTCAGATGGTATTTCTGGCCATGCTTGATGACCAAGCCGGCCTGCGCCAAGTCATTGAGCGTGCGTGACCAAGTGGGGGCCGAGTTTCCAAACGCCCTCGCCAGATCGGTTGCACCGCACGCTTGATTTTGCGCCAGATAGCCCAGCGCGGCGTTGCCGCGATCGCTTACGAACACGTCCGGTTGTGGCTGCGCATGCTGATTTGCTGCATTAGGATACATCATTTGAGCTGCTGGTTGTTGAGAACTCTGCATCGGTGGCATTTGCTGTTGAAAACTTTGAGGCCACTGTTGGTAAGGCTGCGGAGGCATCTGCTGGGCCCAGGGGTTGTACTGCTGCTGCGGCATCTGCTGGTACGGCTGCTGATATCCTTGCTGGTACTGCTGCGGGAACTGCTGGCCGTACCCCAGTGGCGGCATCTGCTGATATGGATATCCTTGTTGGTACGGCTGATAGCCCATTTGCTGGCCACCCGGTGCGCCCGTCGCCTGCTGCATTGCTGCTGCATCCTGATCCGCCAGCGGCACGGCCTCTGGCATGCTTGGCGGCATCGACATCGATGCCGCTTGGGGTTCTTGTGTAGGAGGCATTCCGGGCTGCTGCATCTGTCCCACGGTGGGCTGCATCTGCTGCGTTGCCATGGGCTGCTGCGCAAAAGCTCCCGGCAGGGGATATGTGGGCTGCTCCGTCTCGGGCCGCACGGCAGCGCCGCGTCCGCCGGCACGCTCGATTTCCTGCACGCGTTTAGGGTTCAGGCTTACCGTAACCACGGTGCCGTTGCCCATGTTGTCCTCGATGGATACGGCACCGCCGGCGTTTTCCAAATACTCCTGCACCATGGGAAACCCTGCTCCGGTTCCACGGATATAGCGCTTCATCTTGCTGTTTGCGTTGGTAACGCCAAAGTCGAAAGCACGTTCCTTGTCGTCGATGCCGGGTCCTTGGTCAGCAAAGCGGATGGTGTCTCCGCCGTCCAGAATCGAGATGATGGGCTCGGCAAAGTGTGCGTGGATAAAGTTTTCGACAATCTCGCGGATGACCATGAGCGAGATATGGCCACCTTGTTCTTTCATGCACTGGTAGACGGTGTTGGTCGTCTCTTCCAAATACGTGCGGACATCTTGCGGATCAATGACGATCACCCGCGGTGTCGACAGCATGTCGTCATAGACGGCGATGCGCGCGGCGTACATGGCTTTTGGCGCCTGCGTGGTCGTCTGCTCGCCTTCCGCACGCTCTTCGCGCACGCCGGTGATGTGCTCGTTGTCGGGTGCCGGGTCTCCGGAATCGACCATGGTGTAAAAGTCGTCAGACATGCCGCTCGCAATCTTTCAAAAGGTTTCGAACAAATAGTAGCTCACCGTGCAACGTTTCTCATCTTTCGACAATTTTTCAAAACTTGTTGAAAACTTTGGAAAATGGGCGAAAAGTTCTCAACATTGCCAACATGACCTGTTGAAAACTCGATGAAATATCGTGAAAGGTTGCCATGAGGCGCAAATTTCGGTTGTGCTTATGGGGGAACCGTGTGAACTGCGCAACCTTTTACCTTTGATTTCTTGACATTTGAACATTGATTTCCCTACAATCTTCAAGCTCACGTGTCTATATCTGCGTCCGCGTCCCCGCGGACACTCGAAATGCAGCAGGAGGAACTTAAGATGAAGCGTACGTATCAGCCTAATAAGCGTAAGCGTGCCAAGACCCATGGCTTCCGTGCCCGTATGGCCACTAAGGGTGGTCGTGCCGTGCTCGCCCGTCGTCGCGCCAAGGGCCGCAAGCGTCTCACTGTCTAGCAGCGATACACACATCTCGCATGAAGACTATTAAGTCTCGGCAAGATTTCGAGCATGTGTTCAGTCAGGGGCGTCGTTTCAATCACCCTCTGATTCGAATGACCATATGTGAATCGGTTGGCGAAGGCGACTCCGGAAGGGTCGCCTTCGTTGGTGCTAAGCGACTCGGTTGTGCCGTCGTGCGCAACCGATCTAAGCGTGTGATGCGCGAGGCCGCCCGCAGCTGCGGATTTCCCGTTGCGGGTTATGACATCATCTTGTTTGCAACTCCCAAGACGAGGGTTTCCTCGCCGCAGGAGATGGACAAGGCGTTGCGTTCGCTTATGAAGCGCGCCGGCGTTGCCGGGGAGGAGCGATGAGCAATCACGTTTTGCGACGTGTTGCCATCGCTCCTATTCGCATATATCAACAGGTTATTTCGCCCTTATTGCCTGACGCCTGCATTTATTACCCAACGTGCTCGCAATATGCCGTTCAGGCGATTGAGAAGTACGGTGTTTTGAGAGGCTGCTGGCTTGCCGTGAGGCGCATCGCTCGCTGCAATCCCCTGCACGTCGGCGGTTATGACCCTGTGCCCTAGCGGGCACTCGCTATCGGAGGAAAACTTACATGTGGGATTGGATCGTTAACATCCTTTTCGAGCTGCTCAAGCTCATCCAGACCTTTGCGGTCGACTGGGGCCTGTCCATCATCATCCTGGTGGTCATCATCCGTCTGCTGCTGACGCCGCTCATGCTCAAGTCGACCAAGTCGACGGCTCGCATGCAGGTGCTGCAGCCCAAGATGCTCGAGATCCAGGAGCGCTATGCCGACGATCCCCAGCGTCAGGCCGAGGAGATGCAGAAGTTCTACAGCGAGAACAAGTTCAACCCCATGGCTGGCTGTCTGCCGCTGCTGATTCAGATGCCTATCCTGTTCGCCCTGTTTACATTGCTGCGCAACCTGCCGCAGTACTTTAACGACGGCACGTTCTCGTTCTTCAACATCCTGCCCGACCTGACCACCACGCCGAGTGCTTCCTTTGCCGATGGCTTTATGGTTGCACTGCCTGCGCTGGTTTGCCTGATCCTGTTCGCCGTCCTGACCCTGATTCCGCAGCTCTATATGTCGCGCAACCAGACCGGCCAGCAGGCTCAGAGCATGCGTATGATGGCCGTTGTCATGACGGTCATGATGCTTTGGATGGGCTGGAGCCTTCCCGTTGGTGTTCTGCTGTACTACGACGTCTCGTCTGCTTGGCAGGTTATCCAGCAGATTTTTGTGACGCAGAAGGTCATCGACAAGGCGAAGGCCGATGAGGAGGAGCGTCTTAAGAACGCTCCGCTGCAGGTTGAGGTCACTCGTCGAGAGAAGAAGCCGCGCCCGCACAAGAAGAAGTAGTGGGATATCAATCTTATTTAGGTACCTAACTTTTGGAGTACGTTATGTCTGAAGAGATCATCGAGGATATGCTTGAGGAGGTTGCCCCGCAGGTCGCGGGCGATTATCCCGAGATTGTACAGCGTTACAAGGCTGGTGAAGAGCTGACCGATGAGGAGCTCGACACCATTGCCGATGTTGCTATTTCCATCCTGCGTTCCATCCTTTCGCACTTCGATGCGGCGAACTCACCCATCGATGAGTATGAGGGTGACGAGGGCGAGTTGATCCTGGACGTAACTGCTCCTGATCTTGCTGTTCTCATTGGCCGCCATGGACGTACCCTCGATGCTCTTCAAGTTATGTTCTCCCTGTTGGTGAGTCGCAAGCTTGGCTTTAGGTATCCGGTCGTCGTCGACGTCGAAGGTTATAAGAGCCGTCGACAGGACAAGGTTGCTTCTATGGCCCAGTCCGCTGCCGAGCGCGCTATTCGCACTCATAAAAGTGTTTCCTTGCCGCCTATGAATGCCTACGAACGTCGACTGGTTCATATTGCCCTTCGTGGTAACGATGCTGTCGACACGCATTCTGAGGGCTCTGACCCCGATCGCCATGTTGTGATTGTTGCTCGATAATCTTTTCGAGTCTATGCTAAGGGGACGTGGTTTCCACGTCCCCTTTTTTTGTCAAAAGTTCTCGTTACACTGATTTTTGTCAGAAAGGAGTCGTCTTGTTTGTTTTAACTGATGAGCAGGCAAGCCAAATGCTGGGCCGTCTTATTTCGTATCGCAAAGACTATTCTTTGAAGGTCTCCGACGAGAGCCTTCGTGTCTGTATCAAGCATCTTGATCTTGTTCTGGAGGCCAATAAGACTACTAATCTAACGCGCATCCTGAATGTTGATGATGCAGCCGTCCTTCATATTCTGGACTCACTTGTTTTACTGCCCTATATTGATAAAGCTCCTGAAGGTGCTTTGCTTGATATGGGTACCGGTGCTGGATTTCCAGGTATTCCGTTGACTATTGCAAGTGGGCGAAAGGCTACCTATATCGATTCCGTTGGCAAGAAAGTAGATGCTGTTAACTCCTTTGTTAGTGCGCTTAGACTCAAGCATGCTTATGCCGTTCACGATCGTCTTGAGGAATATGCTCGATCCCATAAGAAGCAATTTGCAGTTGTGACCGCCCGTGCGCTCGCACCATTACCGGTTCTCGTTGAATATGCTTCTCCTTTTCTAAAAGATGGTGGTCTCTTTGTTATTACGAAGGGGAATCCATCTGATGAAGAGTTTCAATCTGGTATTGCTGCTGCAAAGATATGCGGCTTTACCACGCTTATGACGGACGACCTTGATTTGCCGAATGGTCTGGGTCACCGTGAATTTATTATCCTTAAAAAGACTCGTCAGGCATCTGTTTCCCTTCCGCGTGCTAATGGCATGGCAAAAAAGAATCCGCTTGCCTAGATGTTTCACGTGAAACATAATGGATAGTGTCGATTGTTATGTTTCACGTGAAACATAACAATCGATGTCGAATCGGATTGTTTCACGTGAAACATCCTCCATTCAACAGCTTTAAATACACCAGGAGGGACCGTGGGATTTCGCGACGTTAAGCGTTCTAAGAGTGCAAAAGACACGCGTGTCATTGCTATCATCAACCAAAAAGGCGGCGTAGGTAAGTCCACCACGGCTGTAAATCTTGCAGCAGCGTTGGGTGAACTGGGCCGAAAAACGTTAATTGTCGATTTTGACCCGCAGGGTAATAGTACGAGTGGTTTTGGAATCGAAAAAGAAGAACTCGATCACTGCATCTATGATGCATTGCTGAACGATGTTCCGGCGGAATCGCTCGTTCTTGATACAAATTGCAATAAGGTATTTGTAATCCCGGCAACTATCCAGCTTGCGGGTGCGGAAGTCGAACTTGTCAGTGCGATTGCGCGTGAGACTCGCTTAAAGGATCTGCTTGAGCCTGTTCAGGATGAGTTTGATTTCATCTTTATCGATTGCCCGCCATCGCTTGGTTTGCTGACAATTAATGCGTTGACAGCGGCAGATAGCGTTTTGATTCCGATTCAGTGCGAATATTACGCACTCGAAGGTGTCACAAAGCTGCTTGAATCGATGAAGATGGTTAAAACACGTCTTAATAAGAGCCTTGATACCTATGGCGTGCTTATGACTATGTACGATTCGCGCACATCGCTTTCGAACCAGGTTGTCGAAGAGGTTCAATCGTATTTTGGAGACAAGGCATTCAAGACCCTGATTCCACGTACGGTTAAAATTTCAGAAGCGCCGTCGTTCGGTGAACCCGTAATTACCTATGCGCCACAGAATAAGGGCGCAAAGGCGTATATGAACCTTGCTAAAGAGGTGATTAAGCGTGCCTAGTCCTAAGAAGCGCGGCGGCTTGGGTCGTGGTCTCAATGCACTGGTCTCAGAAGCTGAATATGAGACTGGTGGATCTGCAGCGTCAGCATCAAATGCCGCTTCGGAAACTAAACTTCCAATCGAAGACATCGTTCCGAACCCAAATCAGCCACGAATTCATTTCAATGAGACCGAGCTTCGAGAGTTGAGTGAGTCAATTCAGGAGCATGGCGTTCTTCAGCCGCTTCTTGTGCGCAAGCACGGTAATGGCTATGAGATTATCGCGGGTGAGCGCCGTTATCAGGCTTCGAAACTTGCGGGTCTTGAGGAGCTCCCTGTCATCATTAAAGATGTTGATGATGAGCAGATGCTTGCACTCGCGCTGATTGAAAACCTTCAGCGCTCTGATCTTAACCCAGTCGAAGAGGCAAAGGGATATCGACAGCTCATCGATGCGAGCGGTATGACTCAAGAAGCCTTGTCAAAGGCTGTCAGCAAGTCTCGTTCCGCAATCACGAATTCGTTGCGCCTGCTTGATCTTCCAGAGGTAGTTCAGCAGATGATCTTCGAAGGCAAGCTGACTGCTGGTCATGCTCGTGCAATTCTTGCTGTTCCGTATGAAGATGCGCGCATTAAACTTGCAGAGAAAGTTGTTGCAGAGGGTTTGTCTGTCCGTGCGACAGAAAATCTTGCTCCACTGTTTTCTGCCGGAGAGACGCCTAAAACACCTCGCCATGCAACGCCTCAGTCTTTTAAGAAAGCTGCACGCGTTCTGCGTCAGGTGTTTAACACGAACGTTCGCGTCAAGAGCTCGCGCGGCAAGAATAAAATCGAGATCGAGTTTAAGGATGAGGAAGAGCTGTCTCGCATTCTTGGCGAGATGATTCAATTTGACCAGGGAGATCAGGATGAAGAATAAAGTTCTGACTGCTCTTGCTTTGGCTGCAACTGTAGCGGTTGGTGCGTTTGCGGGATTTAAGATCGCAACAGACGATGAATTGCGTGGTCGTCTGCTTCACGGAGCGCAAGATATCGTCGATACGTCCAAAAAGAAAATGGATGTTATGACTGAGGATGTCGCTATGCGTACAGCTCGGGTAACTAAGAATCCCAAGATTAATCAAGATTGGGTTAACCATCAATGGGAAAATGTAGGCTTTTAGGTACCTAACAATTACTAGCCTTTTTTAAGGGGTCCTTGTCCGAACGCCAGAACAAGGACCCCTTATTTCTTTCGAAAAAGTTGTTGAACAATCGCTCGATGCGAATTAGCGATAGATATGAAACAGCCCCGGTTGCAATTAAGCAACCGGGGCTGTTCGATGTTTCACATGAAACGTTCGGGTTGGTCTCCCCTATGCGTTCTTCTGAACCTTGAAGCGCTGCTTGAGTTGGCCGCAAGCAGCGTCGATATCGTTGCCGCGAGAGTTACGGATCGTGGTCTCAATGCCACGGGACTCAAGACGACGCTGGAGGTCTTCAACCTTATGAATCGGTGACGGTTTGAGAGGACTGCCCTCGATATCGTTGAGCTGGATCAGGTTGACGTGGCACAGCGTGCCCTCGCAGAAGTCGCAGAGCGCCTGCATCTCGGGGTTGGTGTCATTGACGCCCTCGATCATGGCGTATTCGTATGTCGGACGGCGGCCGGTCTTTTCGGTGTAGAGCTGAAGGGCCTCGTGAAGGCGCAAAAGCGTGTACTTCTTAACGCCCGGCATGAGCTTATTGCGCGTGGACTGAATGGCAGAGTGCAGCGAGACGGCGAGCGTGAACTGCTCGGGAATGTCGGCAAACTTGCGAATACCAGGAATGACGCCGCTGGTGGAGACAGTGAGATGACGTGCTCCAATACCGATTCCATCGGGGTCATTAAGAATACGCAGTGCCTTGAGGACCTCGTCGTAGTTGGCGAAAGGCTCACCCTGGCCCATGAAAACTACGCTCGTCGCGCGCTCGCCAAAGTCGTTGGAAACGTGGAGTACCTGGTCAACGATCTCTTGAGCGGTCAGTGAGCGCTTGAGGCCGTTCAGACCGGTAGCGCAAAAAGCGCAGCCCATACCACAGCCGGCTTGGGTAGATACGCAGACAGACAGCTTGTTGCGACGAGGCATGCCGACGGTCTCGACGGAGATACCGTCGTGGTACTCGAGTAGGTATTTACGAGAGCCATCCTTAGACACCTGCTTGGCGAGCTCGGTCGGCGTGTCGAAGGCAAATGCCTCCTTCAGCTGCTCGCGGAAGGCCTTGGGAAGGTTGGTCATGTCATCAAACGAACAAACGTTCTTCTCAAAAACCCATTCGATGAGCTGCTTTGCGCGAAAAGCGGGTTGACCGAGCTCGGCGACAAGCTCGCGAATATCGTTTTGGCTCAAGTCGCGAATGTCTTGAGATTTAGTCCTGGGATTCATGGAAGCCTTTCGATTTTGGGGAAACGTAGAGGGTATCGCTACAATATGGTATCAGCTGCAGAAATTATAGAGGAGGAGTCTGCCCATGCCGGGTAAAAGCCTAGAGAACATGCACGTAGCGGTCTTGGCGGGCGGCCATTCCGCCGAACGCGAGATTTCGCTCAATTCGGGAAAGAATGTCGTGGTGGCACTGAAGGAGGCCGGCTACACCTCGGTGGAGCTGCTCGACACCGCCGCCGATGACTTTATGGTGACTATGGCGACCGGTGGCTTCGACGTGGCGTTTATCGCCATGCACGGCGCCGGCGGCGAGGATGGCGTCATGCAGGGGGCCGTGGAGACGCTGGGTATCCCCTACACGGCGTCAGGCGTGCTCGCCAGCGCATGCGGCGCCGATAAAGAGGTTTCAAAGCTTCTATATGCCAAGGCGGGCATCCCCATTGCCCCCGGTCTGGCGCTTGAGGCGGGCGACGAGGTCGATATCGATCGTATCGTCGAGATTTGTGGCGAGCGTTGTTTTGTAAAGCCCGCCGTCAACGGCTCTAGCTACGGCATTTCGCTCGTCCATGAGCCCTCCGAGCTGCCGGCGGCAATCGCCAAGGCTTTTGAGTACGGCGATAAGGTACTGGTCGAAAAGTGCATCGAGGGAACCGAGATCACCGTGGGCGTGTACGGCGAGGACGACGTGCGCGCGCTGCCGATTGTGGAGATTCGCAAGCCTGAGGACTGCGAGTTCTACGACCTAGATGTAAAGTACGTCGATCCCACGGATATTCACCGCATTCCGGCGCAGATTTCGCCCGAAAACTATGCGCGTGCCCAGGAACTTGCCTGTGCGGCCCATAAGGCCCTCGGCTGTCTGGGCATTTCGCGCAGCGATTTTATCGTGAGCGAGGACGGCCCTGTCATTCTCGAGACCAACACCATTCCCGGCATGACCGATACGTCGCTGTATCCCGATGAGATTCGCCATACCGACGACATGACGTTCCCGCAGGTGTGCGACAGCCTGATCCGTATGGGTCTCCGTCGAGCGGGCATTGCATGCTAATCGAGGACGCCGTATCTCCTGGAACGCCGCAGTTTGTCATCGATTCTTATGCCACGCTCGCCGAGCGCGCCAAGACGCAGTCGTTTGGCCTCATCGAGGAGGACGTAATCGTCCTCGATACCGAGACCACGGGTCTTTCGGTGCAGGACAACGAGTTAATTGAGATTTCCGCGGCCCGCCTTTCGGGCCGCGAGGTCATTGACCGCTTTGATACATTCGTGCATCCCAAGCAGCTGATTCCTGCAGAGATTACCGAGCTCACGAGCATTACGAACGCCGATGTGGCAGATGCCCCGTCGGCCGTCGAGGCCGTCGCAGCGCTCGCCGACTTTGTGGGCGGCTGTCCTGTTATCGCACATAACGCCACGTTTGACCGGTCGTTCATCGAATCGGTCAAGGGCGGCATCAACGTGAGTGATATCTGGATCGATTCGTTGGCGCTATCGCGCATTGCGCTTCCGCGCCTGATATCGCACAAACTGTCCTTTATGGCCGACTTGTTTGGGTGCGATTCGGTATCGCACCGTGCGAACGCCGACGTTGATGCCCTGTGCGGTGTGTGGCGCGTGCTGTTGGTTGCACTTACCGACCTGCCTTCGGGCCTTATGGCGCGCTTGGCGGACATGCACGCGGACGTGCCTTGGTCCTATCGCCCCATTTTTTCTTTTTTGGCTGGTCAGAACCCGGGTTCGATATTTTCGCTCAGCGCCGCTCGTGCCGATGTGCTCAAGGCTGATCGCGCAGACGATCGCGTTGATGCGGACGAGCTGCCGGTCCTTAAGATGCCGAGCCGTGAAGAAATCGAGGCGGATTACGCCCCCGGCGGCCTGGTCAATCGCATGTACCCCACCTATGAGCCGCGCGACGAGCAGATCGCGATGGCGGTTGAGGTGCGCGATGCGCTGGTCACGGGTACCCATCGCGTGATCGAGGCGGGCACGGGCGTCGGTAAGTCGATGGCCTATCTTGTGCCCTTCGCCGAGGCCGCCCGCCGAAACAACATTACCGTCGGCATCGCGACCAAATCGAATAATCTTGCCGATCAGCTTATGTACCATGAGCTGCCAAAACTCGCCGAACAGCTGGACGGGGGCCTGTCGTTTTGTGCACTCAAGGGCTATGACCACTATCCGTGTCTGCGCAAGCTCGAGCGCATGAGCCGTGGTCAGGTTGAGATTACCAC
>UQXT01000035.1 GCA_900545075.1 uncultured Collinsella sp.
AATTTTAGATTAGCGCTAACATCGGGCCTCGAGATCCTGGACGCCTGGTCAAGATAGGTGCTCTTCGGGATCGACAGGGTCCTGGTCACGTCCGCGAGCCTCACCGCCGGCGAGAGCCTCCTCGCCGCCTCTCCCGCCCTGTGCTTCTCCTCGTTCGTCAAAGAGCCAGGGCCTGGTGCTTTTAGGACGTCCAACACCGCCAGGGCCTCGGCGAGCCTGACCTCGGCCTCGCGGGCGCGCTCGGCGGGGTCGTCGGGAAGCCCCTCCAGGCCCCAGTCCCGCCAGTCGGTCTGCTCGGGCGGCTCGCCGCCGGCCCCTCCGCGCCCGGTCCTCTCCATCTTGCCCGCGCCCCCTTCGACTCGACGCTTCCGCGGGGAGGCGGGCTCGGTGCCCGGTCGCCTCGCGGCGAATGCGGGGCTGCCCTCGCCGTGCGAGCAGTGCATGCGCTCCGCCCGGTCGGGCATCTCACGGGCGGTCAGCTCGCCTGCCTCCTCCAGCTTGAGCCAAGCATACAGGTTGTCCTTGTTCGGGAAAAGCGGCAGGCTCCTGCAGGCGGCGGGGGCGGACAGGCCGCTCCGGTGGAACTCCCAGAGAATCCCCTCGCGCTCCTCTTTCGTATACATCGGACTCCCTCCTGGACCCAGATTGGGTCCGAGATTTTGTCCGAGGTCCCCATTTTCCCAATGAGAGTAAAACCGGAAAATGCATCCCACAATCAGCCCTCAAAGTGGGACGCCGTTTCCCAATGAGGCTCAAGCGGAAACTGCATCCCATTCCAGACAAGAATTCCGGGACACACTTTCCGCAAACAAAGAAGGCCACATAACGTGGCCTTCGTCTTGCGCAGGACTGTCCGAGCAGGGAACCTTATATGCCTCCGCCTGGACAGACGTTTCAGTTGTGGCTCAGCAGCTAGCAGCTACTTAATCTTGGTCGTGCCCGGTGCCAGGTTGGGGTCGGTCTCGTTGGCTTCGGTCTGGAAGTGCTCGGTATACACGTTCTTGCCGTCGCGGAACATCTCGTAGTACTGCATCTTGGCGTAATCTTCGCGCGCCTTGGTGGCGGCTGCGGCGGCGGCATCGTCACCGGTGACGTTGGAGGAGAGCGCCCAGCGCAGGCTGGCGTCCTCGTAGCCCACCGAGTTGATGGCGGGCAGCGACTCGCGCAGCGTCATGTGCGCTTTCTGGTAGTCGGTCAGCGGTGCGCCGATCAGCTGCATAAGCTGCGTGGACAGGTAGTTGGTGGACAGGTCGTCGACCTCGCTCGTCTGGTCGCAGCCGGCAACGTCGTAGTTGGCCCAGATGATGTAGTCGGTCTGCCACAGACGTTCCTGGTGCGTGGCATCGTCCTCGCCGGTAAACCACTTGTCGTTGAACTTGGACGGGAAGAACGGCTGGTGGTCGCCCCAGAACACCACGACTACCTTACGGTCGAGCTTGCTCAGGGCGTTGAGGAAGTAGCGAAGCGCCTGGTCGGACTGCTCGATGCACGAGACATACTCGTCGACATCGGAGAGCGTGCCGTCCTCGACGGTCTTGGCATCCAGATCGGTCGTATCGATATTCAGGTGCATCTGCTTATCGACCGGCAGCAGACCCGTATCGTAGCCCGAGTGGTTCTGCATGGTCACGTCGAAGATAAACTGCGGATCGGCGTTCTGGTCGAGCAGCTCAAGAATCTTGTCGTAGGTAGCCTGGTCGGTCACCATGCCGCGCAAGGTGTCGGCTCCCTGGAAATCGTTGATGGACAGGAACTGGTCAAAGCCAAAGTCCTTGTAGACGTTCTCGCGGTTCCAGTTGGTTGCGTGGTTGGGGTGCATGGCCGTGGTGGAATATCCGAGCGACTTGAACTGCTCTGCCAGGTTCCCGGTCGTTTCCATGTTGTAGATGGTGTAGGGGTACACGCCCGAGCCCAGGTTGGCCATGGAGTTGCCGGTCATAAACTCAAACTCGGTATTGGCGGTACCGCCGCCGTAGGCGCTCACGTAGAGCTTGCCGCGGCTGAGGCAGTTGGACAGGTTCTTAAAGTACTGCGGGCCCTCGTAGCCGGCGCGCATGTTCTGATAGATCGACAGATCCGAGAACGTCTCGTTCATGATGGCGATGACCGTGGGCTTCTCGCTATCGAACTGCTCCTTTGCGGCGGCGCGCTCGTCGCTCTTGGCCGCGTCGGACTTGTCGTAGGCCTTGGCGTACTTTTTGAGCGTGGCCTTGGCATCGTCGACGGAGTAGTCGGCGGGTTTGGGCGGCTTGATGGACTGCGCTGCGCTAATGAAAGCGGGCAGGTAGCCCTCGCGCCAGTAGCTCTCGAGCGGGCGCCAGGTGTAGACGGTGATGCCGAGCGTGTTGTAGTAGTCGATGAGGGTGACGTGCGCGGTCACGCCGCCCAGGCACAGCACGGCGACGAGCAGGTTGGTGAGCAGCATGCGCTTGGCGTTGGCGGCGCCCTTCTGGCGATGCGGCGCGACCAGGCCGGCGTACTCGCATAGCAGCATGGCGATGGCGGTAAAGCCCATGGACAGCACGCAGAACAGCGAGATCGAGAAGGTGTAGCCGTTGCCGGCGACTGCGGCGGCGGTGGAGATGGCCGAAAGGTCGCCCGGCTGGATGGGCATGGATTTAAACGTGATGACGAAGAACTCGGCAATGCCCAGGATAAAGAGGGCGAAGGCCAGGACGGCCGGAGCTGCGCCGTGGCGCTGGAACAGGAAGAACAAGCCGGTCATGAGCACGGTGATGATGGCCCACTCGAGCAGGATGCACAGGGGGTAGACCCAGGTAAAGTCGTGGTTGGACGAGACTTCCATGCCCAGCAGCGCAAAGACGCCGGCGAGCAGCAGACACAGGACGGCGGCGACGAGTGGCTTGCCCACAAAGGCGCCGCGCAGACGGGCGAGCTTGCCGGTGGGGGCGGGGGCGTCGGGCGCGGCGAACGCAAAGACGCGCGGGGCGATGCGGTCGCGTGCGATGCTGGCCCAAGCGCAGCCGGTGAGGATGGCATTGGTCAGGATGAGCATCACAAAGGCGAGCGGCTCGTTTTGGGCGACGAGACCAATAGCGCCCCAGACGGTCAAAAAGAGCTGGAACAGGCCGAAGACGACGCTCCACCCAAGAGCGCTTTTGGCAACGGTGCCCGACTGTGCGCGAATGGCCTTGGCCTCGCGCAAGACAAGGTAGACGGTCGCCGCAAGACCGACGAGCGAGATGGCGGCAGCGAACATGCTGAGACTCCTCACAAACTAAAACGTACGAAAGCGGGGGTTTACCCGATTGTTACCAAGATATGCGCTGCAATTGGTGTCTGCGCACAACAACCAGCCATATTAACGCGCACGTGTGGCGGTGTGGCGCAATGTAGTGGCGACCTGCGCGATAATGGACGGGAATTACACGGAAACGTAAAGGCTTCTTAAAGAATTGGCGAGGATGAGGCGATGAACGAGCAGGTTTGCACCAAGGCTGTGGATACGTGCGGCTATCCGGTCGAGACGACGGGCAATGCGGTGCTGGACACGTTGGAGCACCGTTCCTCCACGCGTGCCTTCGCGCGTGATGACGACGACCGTCCCGTGGCGGTGACCGACGAGCAGCGGGCGGCGATTTTGCATGCGGCGAGTCGCGCGCCGTCGGCGGGCGCCATGATGATGTATTCCATCGTGAGCATTCGCGAGCAGGCTACGCTGGATCGTCTGGCCGACCTGTGCGACCACCAGCCCATGATCGCCAAGGCGCCCTGGGCACTAATATTTGTGGTCGATTATGCCAAGTGGATCGATCTGTTTGAGCACGTGGGCTGCTTTGAGCCCGAGTTTGTCGAGCGCACGGGTAAGGCGCCCCGCCGCGCGCCGGGTTTGGGCGACTTTGCCATCGCGGCCCAGGACGCCGTGATCGCCGCGCAAAACGCCGTGGTTGCCGCCGAGGCTCTGGGTCTGGGGAGCTGCTATATCGGTGATATCGTCGAGAATGCCGAGGAAGTTGCCGAGCTGCTCGATCTGCCGCCCTATACCATGCCGCTGTCGATGCTCATCATCGGCACGCCCCGTAAGGAGCGTCCGGCCATTGCGCATCCCGTGGTGAACCTGGTGCACGAGGAGCGCTACTGCCGCGCCGATGCTGCGACCATGGACGCGCAGGTGGCCGAGATGGACGCGATGTTTCGCCCGCATGCCCGCGAGGTGGGCGAGCGCGTGGTGGATATCTACACCCGCAAACACACTAGTCCCTTTATGGCCGAGATGAGCCGCTCCATGGAGTGGTGGTTCAAAAACTGGCTCGGAAAATGACAGATGAGGCAAAGGGACAGTCCCTTTGTCACATTCCATATCGCCGTGGTGGCCTAAAGGCCGTATAAATGTTTATCTAGCTGGGAAAACGGTGCCGTGCAAGTGCAGGCCGATTACCTATAATCCCTTCGAACATTAAAGTTGGGAGGAAACCGGCTTATGAATCAAAAGGCCAAGGAGACAGCTTCGCACGCTGCGATTCCTGTGAGCATCTCGGCGATGCTCGTCACGCTGGGCGTGGTGTACGGCGATATCGGCACCAGCCCTATGTATGTAACCAAGGCGCTCGTTGCCGGCAACGGCGGCATCGGAAGCGTGACGGAGGAGTTCGTGCTCGGCGCGCTCTCCCTTGTCGTGTGGACGGTCACGCTGCTGACGACCGTCAAGTACGTGCTGATCTCGCTGCGTGCCGACAACCACGGCGAGGGCGGCATCTTTGCCCTGTACAGCCTGGTCAAGCGTTGTGGCAAGTGGCTCATCATCCCCGCCATGCTGGGCGGCGCCGCGCTGCTCGCCGATGGTATCCTCACGCCTGCCGTTACCGTGACTACGGCTATCGAGGGTCTGCGCACCATTCCGGCGGTCCACGCCGTGCTCGGTGACGATCAGGCCCGCGTTGTCGCCATCACGCTTGCCATCATCATCGTGCTCTTCTTGGTGCAGCGCATCGGCACGGCCAAGATCGGCCGCGCCTTTGGCCCCATCATGACGCTGTGGTTTTTGTTCCTGGGTGGTACGGGCCTGTTCTTTGTCTTCCAGCATCCCACGGTGCTGCTGTGCCTCAACCCGCTGCGCGGCATCGGCTTTCTGCTGAGCCCCAACAACCATGCGGGCATCATGATTCTGGGCAGCTGCTTCCTCGCCACCACCGGTGCCGAGGCGCTCTACTCCGACATGGGCCACGTTGGCCGCGGCAACATTTATGCCACCTGGCCGTTCGTTAAGTGCTGCCTGCTGCTTTCCTATATGGGCCAGGGCGCTTGGCTTATGAACAACGCTGCCAACCCCGAGCTCATGGGCATTGCCGACCTCAACCCCTTCTACCAGATGCTCACCCCGGGCCTGCGTCCCTTTGCCGTCGGCCTTTCCACCGTCGCGGCCATCATTGCCTCGCAGGCGCTCATCACCGGCGCATTCTCGCTGGTGTCCGAGGCCAGCCGCCTGGACCTCATGCCGCACATGCAGGTCTTCTACCCTGCCGAGACCAAGGGCCAGCTCTATATTCCCATGGTCAACAACGTCATGCTTGTGGGCTGCGTTATCGTGGTGCTGCTGTTCCAGAGCTCGGCGCACATGGAGGCCGCTTACGGCTTGGCGATCACCCTGACCATGATGTGCACGACGCTGCTGCTCTTCTTCTACCTGCATGTCGATCGCGGCCTTAAGGTCGCCCCGTATATCTTCGTTGCGTTCTTCCTTATGCTCGAGGGCTTCTTCTTTGTGAGTTCGCTCACCAAGTTCTTCCACGGCGGCTACTTCACCATCCTTATGGCTGCACTCATCATGGGCATTATGGTGTGCTGGTACAACGGCACGGCGGTCGAGCAGCGCCAGTTTACGCTGCTGCCGCTGCGCAGCTACCTGCCGCAGCTCAAGCGCCTGCGTGACGACGACCGTTACGAGCGCATGAGCGACAACGTCGTGTACCTGACCAAGGACACCCATACCGACTACATCGACCGCGATATCGTCTATTCGATCTTGGACAAGCATCCCAAGCGCGCCCGCGCCTGGTGGTTTGTGAATGTCGAGACTATGGACGAACCGCACACCTTTGCCTATTCGGTCGAGACGTTCGGCACCGACTACGTGTTCCGCGTGCATCTGTACCTGGGCTACAAGATCAACCAGCGCGTCAATGCCTACCTGCGTCAGGTTGTTCAGGACCTGGCTGCCACCGGCGAGCTGCCGCCGCAGACGCATGACTACTCGGTCTACAAGGATCCGGGTAACATCGGCACGTTCAAGTTCGTCCTGATCCGTAAGCTTCTGGCGCCTGAAAGCGATGTGGAGCCGAGCGAGCGTACGGCCATCACGCTCAAGTACATCATTCGCCGCGCCGCCGGCACGCCTGCACGCTGGTACGGCCTGGAGAACTCCAACGTGAGCTTTGAGTACGTGCCGCTGTTCACCAAGTTCAAAGCCGTGAACAAGATGCAGCGCCTGGCCCCCAACGAGCGGCCGTAGTCGACGCTCGAGGTTTGTCTGCGAACGGGCGGGCTTGTATTGACGGGGATTGAGTCCTGGGAGGAAACCATGGATGCAAAGGTGCTTGACGGTTGTGATCTTGCGACCGAGCTGGTGCGTGAGGTACGCGCCGATGCTGCCGAAGATCGGTTCTTTACGAATCGGGCCAACATGGACATGGCCGACCGCGTGATTTCGATCGTGGTGACGGTGCTTGTCGCGGCGTGCGTGTGCGCACTGCTCGCGCACGTGCTGTTTGTCTAACGTCCGCAGGTTGCAAAGGCTTTACACTTGGAACCACCACAAGGGGAAACCACCACAAAGGTGCCTGTCCCCTTTGTGGTGGTTTTTGTTTTTGAGAGAGGGGCGGGACGCTGATGGACGTCCGTACGGACGGCGATATTGCCGATAGCTTTTGGTGGCGGCGCACAACGCTGACGCGCCGCACTCCTCTGTATGACGCCTGCGTATCGGTGGGGCTGCTGGTCGCGGCGACGATTGTGGGCGCGCTGCTCGACCATCCGGGTCTCGCGCCGAGCATCATGATCGTCTATGTGTTCGCCGTTCAGCTGTGCGCATTCTTTACCTGCAGTCGCCTGTATTGCTTGCTGAGCTCGGCTGCCGCCGTGGCGCTCTACAACTTCTTGTTTGTCGACCCGCGCTACTTGCTGTCGTTTATCGACCGCGGCTATCCCGGCATGTTCTTCATCATGTTTGTGGTCTCGCTTGTGTCGAGCTCGATTGCCTTGGCCCTGCGTCGCGCTTTGGCACAGGCTGCCGCCAGCGACCGCCGCACGCATATGGTGCTCGAGACCAACCGCATGTTGCAGCGCTGCGCCGACGAGCAGCAGATCGTTCACGCCATGGCCACGCAGCTGGCGCGTCTTTCGGGCTGTCCGGTCGTGTGGTACAGCGCCGACGCCGAGGGCGATGACCTGCTGCCGCGTGCGACATACACGGCCGTGGGCGATGCCGCGCCGGTGCACGAGCTGGCGCCGCAGATGCCACCGCGGCTCTCGGCGTCCGCCTATGTGGGAACGCCGCTCGATGCTACGTTCGGCGGCTCGGCGTTTTATGGCATCTACCTGACGGTTCGCACAGGCGACGGCTTCGCGCGCTCGGGCGACCCCGCCTCGGTGGTGGGCGTGCTGGCTATCGTTGCCGAGCCCGACGTGCTGACGCACGAGGAGCGGACACTTGCCGATGCTATCGTGAGCGAAGGCGAGCTGGCGCTCGATCGCGCCCGCGCCATGGAGGCCCGCGAGGAGGCGGCGGTGCTCGCCAAAAACGAACAGTTGCGCGCCAACCTGCTGCGCTCCATCTCGCACGACCTGCGCACGCCGCTCACCAGTATTTCGGGTAATGCCGATGTGCTGCTCGACCAGGGCTCGACCGGCACCGCCGTGCTCGACGCCCAAACGCGCCGCGGCCTGCTCTTGTCCATTCGCTCGGATGCGCAATGGCTCAACGCCACCGTCGAGAACCTGCTCGCCATCACCAAGCTCGAGGGTGGTGGCATGCACCTGTCGATCACGCTCGAGCTCATGGACGATATCGTCGAGGAGGCGCTGCGCCACGTGAACCCTGCCGTGCGCGAGCACGACCTTAAGGTGGTGGCGTGCGATGAGCCGGCGCTCGTCAACGTCGATGCGCGCCTGATGGTGCAGCTGGTGGTCAATCTGGTGAACAACGCCATCACCTATACGCCCGCAGGCTCGCATATCATGATTTCGATTAGCGTCGACGATGGACGCGTGGCGTGCTCGGTGGCCGATGATGGTCCGGGCATTGCGCCCGAGGACCGCGAGCGGATCTTTGAGTCGTTCTACACCGCCAACCACGGTCTTGCCGACAGCCATCGCAGCGTGGGTCTGGGTCTTTCGCTCTGCCGCTCCATTGCGCTGGCGCATGGCGGTAGCATAGAGGTTGCCGCGGCGGACCCGCACGGCTCGGTCTTTACGATTGAGCTTCCCGTCGCCGACGTTTCGTTTGATAAGGAGTAGCACTGTGCCGAACTCTGCCGTAAAACCGCTCATCTTGGTCGTTGAGGACGACCCCGCCGTCCGCAATCTTATTGTTGCCGCGCTCGAGGCGCACGGCTTGCGCCATATGGCTGTGGAGACCGCCCATGCCGCTATCGCCGCCGCCTCGTCGCAGACGCCGAGCATTGTGCTGCTCGATCTGGGCCTGCCCGATATGGACGGCGTCAAGGTGGTGGAGTCGGTGCGCGCATGGTCGGGCATGCCGATCATCGTGGTCTCGGCGCGCAGCGAGGATGCGGACAAGATCCGCGCGCTCGATGCCGGCGCCGACGATTACCTGACCAAGCCGTTTTCGGTCGAGGAGCTGCTCGCGCGCATTCGCACGACGCTCAGGCGCCTTTCGTATGCGCAGATTGGCATGGGTGCGTCCGAGGGCTCGTTCGATACCGGTGAGCTGCATATCGATTTTGATGCCGGCATCGCCACGATGGATGGCGAGGAACTGCATCTGACGCCGATCGAGTATAAGCTCCTGTGCCTGCTGGCACATAACGCCGACAAGGTACTAACGCACCAGTTTATCCTGCACGAGATTTGGGGCACGGCAACCAAGAGCGACCTGGCGAGCCTGCGTGTCTTTATGGGCACGTTGCGCAAGAAGATCGAGTCCGACCCCGCGCATCCGCGCTATATCCAAACGCACGTGGGCATCGGCTACCGATTGGTTACCCAAGGCTAGATCGTCAACCACCATCCAATATGAGTTGCGGTGAAATAGTTCCTGTTTAGTCCTTTACCAGGCATTTTAGGAACTATTCCACCGCAACTTTGTTATTTGCCCTTGGGCTTGCTGGCGTAGAACTTCTTCTTTTTGGACTTGCCGGCAGGGGAGGGTTTGCCGGCAAAGTTGGACTTGCCGTTGCCGGTCTGCGCGTGCGCGGGCACTGCCGCGCGAGGCTTGCGGGCCTCGGGGTTGCGCAGCCCCTCGACACGCTCGGCAATTTCCTCGGCGCTAAAGCCGACCTCGGCCATGGCGTCCTCGATGGGCAGGCGGCGCACGATGTAGCAGTGGTGCACCTTCTGGTTGCGCGCGAAGTCCTCGGGGATGGTCTGTGCCGTAATGTCCTCCAGCACGACGCCCGCGCGCGCGAGCTTGCGCGTTTCGGGGCGGAAGCCGCGCAGGTTGCAGCTAAAGATGGCATGTCCGCCCTGTGCGAGCAGGCGCGATACGCCGGCCAAAAGCTCAACATGGTCGCGCTGGACATCCCAGGTGCGGCGGCCCATCTTGGATGAGTTCGAAAACGTGGGCGGATCGACAAAAATCAGGTCCCAGCGGTTGCGCGTCTGGCGCTGGTCGCGAATCCAGGCGAGCACGTCGTCGCGCACAAAATGATGCTGCGGACCAACAAAGCCGTTCTGGCGCATATTGCGCTCGGCCCAGTCCAGGTAGGTGTTGGAAAGGTCGACTGTCACGGTTTCCTCGACGCCGCCGTCGGCCGCATAGCAGGTGGCGGTGCCGGTGTAGGCGAACAGGTTGAGGAAGCGGCGCGCCTGCTTGGCGTGCTCGCGCACCAGGTTGCGGGTGACGCGGTGATCCAAGAAGATGCCCACATCCAGGTAGTCATCAAAGTTGACGGCAAAGGTGAGTCCACCCTCTTCGATGAGCGGCAGGCGACGGCGTGCGATGTTGGCGCGCTCGCCCGAGCCGCCCTTGCCGGCGCCCTGCTTGCCGTACTGCGAGCCGCCGCGCGAACGCATGCGGGCCTTGGCGTGCACGTGCTCGGCCGGAACATCAAGGATGCGCGGCGCGATGGCCAAGATGTCGAGCATGCGGGCCTGGGCCAGTGCGGGGTCGATGGTCTTAGGTGCGGCGTATTCGGCAATGACGAGCCAGCGGCCCGGCGTCTGCGGGCAGCCCTCGTACAGGTCGATGGCGGCGGAGTAGTCGGGCAGGTCGGCATCGTAGACGCGGTAGCAGCTCACGCCCTCGCGCTTGGCCCACTTGCGGCGCAGACGGGCGTTCTTGCGCAGGCGGTTGGCGAACTGCTCGGACTCCGGGATGAGCACGGGCAGCGGCTTGCCGTCGCCCAGGTCGAGCGCGGCGGCAGGTTCGGGCATGGAGGAAGTGGCGGCTTCGGCTTCGGCGTCCGCGGTCTGCTCCTCGGTGTTTGCGCTGGTCGCAGCCTCAAACGCTGCGGCGGCGTGGTCGAGCGAAGGCCAGACTTCAAGAGCCGCCTCCTCGTTATTGGGCATGACGGCGATGGAGCGCACGGGCTCGGCGCGGAGCGCGCGGGCCAGCAATCCGTCGCGGGTGAGCGCGGCGACCGGTGCCGAAGCGAGCTCGGGCGCGCGGCGCAGCTCGCCGACCAGCGTCATGGCATCGTGCATGAGCGAAAGCGGGGTCTCGGTGGTGTCTGCGACCACGGCGGCACCGGCGACGGCGCCCGCATGGTCCAGCACGGTGGCGGGCTTGGCGGCGCAAAAGTCGACAAAACGCTTGTAGCCAGCGCTCTTGACCATGCGCTCGGCAGTCTTGCGGGCGGCGGGGTCGATGTCTGCGGCCACGATGCGCGCCTGGCGCTCGCGCGCTGCCGCCTCGCGCGAGCGCGCCTCGGCAAGCAGCTGCTCCCACAGGGCGGCGTCGTGCAGCTGCCAGCCCTCAAAGCCCCAGCGCTCGCGTGCGGCGCCCGGGGCGCGGTCGGTCAGAATGTTCACGGCTTCCAGCAACAGGCCGCCGCCGGCGCACGAGGCATCGATTAGCGTGGGCAGGGCTTCGTTCTCGTAATCGTCGGCCGTCAGCTCGCGCTCGCATAGCGCGGTCCAGCCAACCTGCGCCAGCACCAGGGCGGCGTAGTCGGGGCGCAGCACGTGCGCGCCCTCGCCGGCGCGGGTCGCTGCGGGCGGCAGGCGTTTGAACAGCGGGTCGCCCGAAAGGTCCAGGCTGATGCTCGCGCGGCGCTGGCGCAGCGAAAGCAACAGGTGAACGTCGGGATCGGCGGCGTCGACATCGGCGCGACGGCCCGTGGTCTCGGCCAGACGGTCGCACAGCGCGTCCTTGGCGCGCAGGGCCGAGAAACGCGTGTTGCGCAGCTGCTCGGTCACGCCGCGGGCGGTGATGGCGATGGTGGCGCCGGGGCGGATGATGGTCTCCCAGGTGATGTCGTAAACGCTATCGTACAGTTCATCGGCATCCTGCGCCTCAAAGCGCCCGAGTACCACGAACACACGGCTCGCCAGGCGCGACCACAGACAGGCGCGGTAGCCTTCTTCGAGCTCGCCCTCAAATGTAGCGCGGCCCTTCAGCCGGCGAACATGCGAAAGCCCGAGGCGTTTAAGCTCATCGGCGAGTGCGGACTCAAAGCCCTCGGGGCAGCTTGCGTAAAATTCCATGGGTGACCTCTCTGGTTGCGTCGCTCCATTATATGATGGATACTTCGTTTACTCTCGCCCCCGAAAGGAACCCATATGATTGATGCGTGCCCCGATTCTGCCGTGCTCTTTTTTGACGTGGACGGCACGCTGACGTCGTTCGATCCCGACAACATGACCGACAAGGACTTTTCGGCGGTTCGCCCCTCGCAGGCGGTGATCGAGGCGTTTCATCGTCTGCGCGACGCAGGGCACAAGGCGTTTATCTGCACGGGTCGTCCCTTGTGGCTGATTGCCGATGGCCTGCGTGCTTTGGAGCCTGCGGGTGTCGTTGCCATGGCGGGCGCCACGCTCGAGGTCGAGGGTCGCGTGGTGCATGAGGACTGCTTTGACGAGGACGTTATCGAGGAGCTTGCGCGCCGTATGGCCGCGGCAGGGATTGAGGCCTTTTTCGAGACCAACGTGGCTACTTTTGCCCTGGAACCCGCGGGTGTTGAGCAGTCGTCTCTGATCGGCCCTTCTGTGGTGCACAGCGCCGAGGAGATGCGCGTCGACGGCAGTCTGCGCGTGGGCAAGGTATGCCTCAATGTGCCCAGTTTGGCTCGCGTAGCCAACGATGACGGCTTTATCGATTGCGAGTTTGAGCTGTGTAACACCGGTGGCCAGAATCGCGAGCTGAGCCCCAAGGGCATTGACAAGGGCGTGGGCGTGGCGCGAGCGCTGGCGTATCTGGGCCGCACTGGCAACGCGCGCACCTTTGGCTTTGGTGATTCGGGTAACGACCTGGGCATGCTCGCCGCTGTCGAGACGGCCGTGGCCATGGGCAACGCCATGCCTGAGGTCAAGGCGGTCGCCGACTACGTGACCGACGATGTCGCATACGACGGTACCGTCACAGCGATGCAGCATTTCGGCCTCATCTAATGAATCCCGCGTTCTGACGTTTGCCCAAACTGTGACTCTTTGCTTTTGCATGCTCAATCGATTTATCAATCCAAACACTGAGGTGTTTATACCGTTCGCCGAGAAGATAAAAAACCGCAGCTCACGCCTTGATAAACGTAGGTAAAGTGTTTAGCAGTTTACCGGCCTTATGCAAACGAAAGGAATCAGGCAGATGGCAATCAAGGTGTTCGCTGACGGTGCAAACCTCGAGGGCATGCTCGACATGTACGAGAACGGCAACGTTCAGGGTTTCACGACCAACCCGTCCCTTATGAAGAAGGGCGGCGTGACGGATTACCGCGCGTTTGCCAAGGAGGTCCTGGCCCACATCACCGATGTGTCCGTCTCGTTTGAGGTCTTTGCCGACGACGTCGAGACCATGGAGGTCGAGGCGCGCGAGATCGCTACCTGGGCCGAGAACGTCTACGTCAAGATTCCGTGCGTGACTACCAAGGGCGAGTCCACCGCCGAGCTGGTGCGCAAGCTTTCGGCCGACGGCATCAAGGTCAACGTCACCACCATCTTTACGCCTACGCAGGTCGACGAGATGGTCGAGGCCGTTGACGCCGAGACGCCGTCCATTATCTCGCTCTTTGCCGGCCGTATCGCCGATACCGGCGTCGACCCCATTCCGTTTATGACGGAGTCGGTCAAGAAGGCCGCCGCCAAGCCCAACTGTGAGGTCCTGTGGGCGTCCACGCGCGAACTTATCAACATTTACCAGGCAGAAGCCTGCGGTTGCCAGATCATTACAGTGCCCAACAGCATCCTGGCCAAGCGCAAGAACATCGGTCGCGACCCGTACGAGGTCTCGCTCGACACCGTGCGCGGCTTTGCCAAGGATATCGCGGCGCTCGGTTTCCATATCCTGCCGTAGCGCGAACACCGACTGTACCGTGGGCTGTTCGCCCCGGCCTTTCCTTTCCCTATCGCTCACGCGCTCCGCGAGGGTCGCGCTAGGCAAAGGAAAGGCCGGGGCTGCCGGCACGAGCTTGCCAGCAAGTTGGCGCTTGGCTTCCATATCCTGCCGTGAGCAAAGGTACCCCCGCCTGCGCCGTGCAAAATTGAGAGTATTCAGCAAGGTAAAGGTCTTTATCAGTTGACCGAAGCATGGAACGGCCCCCGTTTTGGCTCTGACGACGCTAAAACGGGGGCTGTTTTTTGCTTTTTCGTCTCTGAGGGGCATCCGGAACGGTGGAATTTGCAGAATACTCGCGATTTTGCACATCGCTACAGGGGGTACCTTTGCTTTGGCGGTTTACTTTCCCTGCACCATGGTGAGCGAGATCTTCTTGCGGTCGCGATCGACCTTTTCGACCCACACCTTGACCGTGTCACCGACGCGCACGACGTCGCTGGGGTGCTTGACAAAGCGGTTGGCCAGCTTAGAGATATGTACGAGGCCGTCCTGGTGCACTCCCACGTCGACGAAGGCGCCAAAGTCGACGACGTTGCGCACCGTGCCCTTGAGCTCCATGCCGGGTTCCAGGTCGTCGATGGAAAGTGCCGAGCGGCTAAAGACCACCTCGGGCGCGTCGTCGCGCGGGTCGCGGCCGGGCTTCTTGAGCTCGTTGACGATGTCGATGAGCGTGAGGGTGCCGCAGTCCAGGTCGCTTGCCAGCGTCGAGATGCTGCCCAGACGGCGCTCGATGTCGGGTACGCCGCCGCGGCTAAGCTCGCTTGCCGCCACGCCTGCGCGCTCAAGGACGGCCGTGGCTACCTCGTAGCTCTCGGGGTGGACGCTCGTCGCGTCGAGCGGGTTCTTACCGCCGCTGATGCGCAGGAAGCCCGCGGCGTTGAGATATGCCTTGGGCCCCAGCTTGGGGACCTTCTTAAGCTGGCGGCGATCGGTAAAGGCGCCGTTTTCCTCGCGGTAGGCCACGATGTTCTTGGCCACGCTCGGCGTGATGCCCGATACGTATCCCAGCAGGCTCGCGCTCGCGGTGTTGACGTCGACGCCCACACGGTTGACGACGTCTTCCACCACGTGGCCCAGGGTGCACGAAAGCTCGGCCTGGTCAAGGTCGTGCTGGTACTGACCCACGCCGATGGACTGAGGCGGAATCTTAACGAGCTCTGCCAACGGATCCTGCAGGCGGCGGCCCAGGCTCATGGCGCCACGCACGGTGACGTCCAGGTCGGGGTATTCCTGACTGGCGAGCTCGGAGGCGGAGTACACCGACGCGCCGGCCTCATTGACGATGGTGTAGCGAAGGCTGGGCGCCTGCTCGGCAATGAACTCCGAGACGACTTCCTCGGTCTCGCGGCTGGCGGTGCCGTTGCCGATGACGATGGTGTTGACGCCGTCCTTCTTGACGAGGCGAGCGAGCTCGCGCTTGGTGCCGGCGACGTCGTGGCGCGGCTTGGTGGGGTAGACCACGCCGTGGTCGAGCAGCTTGCCGGTCTCGTCCATGACGGCGACTTTGCAGCCGGTGCGGTAGCCCGGATCGAGCGCGAGCACGCGGGCGCCGCGCACGGGGCGCGCTGAGAGCAGGCCCTCGAGATTCTTGGCAAAGACGTTGATGGCCTCGGTCTGGGCGCGAACGGTGAGCTTGGCGCGGGCCTCGCGCTCCAGCGAGGGGGCCATGAGGCGCTTGTAACCGTCGGCGATGGCGGCGTCAAAGATGGGGGCGAAGACACCCTGGCGTCGGGGCCAACGGCTGCCAAGGCGTGCCGTGGCAGCGGCGCCGTCGACGTTCACGCGCACACGGAGCTTGCCCTCGCGCTCACCGCGGTCGATAGCCAGCACGCGGTGGTTGGGGATGCGGCGCAGGGGCTCGTCATAGCTGTAGTACGGCTCGTAGGGGGTCTTCTCGGCGGGATCGGTTGCCTCGACGACGATGTCGGCGGTGTTTTGCGTAAAGGCGCGCAGGTCGGCGACGTTCTCGGGGTCCTCGGCCACCGTCTCGGCCACGATGTCGGCGGCGCCGGCGAGCGCCTTCTCGGGCGTGTCGAAGCCGGCCTCCTCGTTGACGTATGCCGCGGCGGCGTCGAGTGCGCTGCCCTTGGCCGATGCCTGCATGATGATCATATTGGCAAGCGGCTCCAGGCCTGCCTCGCGGGCCTTCTGCGCGCGGGTCATGCGCTTTTTGCGGTAGGGCTTGTAGAGGTCCTCGACACGCTGGAGCTGCGTGGCCTCGCGAATCTGCTGCTCGAGCTCGGGCGTGAGCTTGCCCTGGGCGTCGATGAGCAGAATGACGTCCTCTTTGCGCTGCTCAAGATTGCGCAGGTAGGACAGGCGTTCGTCGAGGGCGCGCAGGGCAACGTCGTCCATGCCGCCCGTGGCTTCCTTGCGGTAGCGCGAGATAAAGGGGATGGTGTTGCCCTCGTCGATGAGCTTGACGGCCGCCTCGACGTTGGCAGCCTTAAGGTTGAGCTCGCGGGCGAGCTGGGCGATAAGATCCATGGGACTCCTTGCGTTTAAGGTGCGTTTGCAGCACAGGGCTACCAAGGATACCACCCGTCCCAAAAGGCTGTTTTGGGGCCGCGCCATGAAAACGGCCTATCTACTACGTTTTACCTGCAGGGGCTGACCATACCTGGGTTTTCCGAAAATCGGCAAGCTGTTTACCTGCGGTTTTTATTTCGCGAAATTCGGTATGGTTGAGGGCGATCGGTTAAACGTAGTAGATAGACGCATTTCGTGGCGAACGAATCAGGCCGAGGTGCAAATGGCCCCCGCTCCAGAAAAATCATTGGCAACGTAGCAAAATGCCCCGCGGGCAGGAGGCTGCTCGCGGGGCAAAGAAGAGGGGTTTGTTGGTGGCGGACTGAGGCGCTCGGCGGGGAGTTTGCCGCGGTCTGCCCTAAGGCATTACAGCTCGACGAGCTGGCCGGTCTCGGCGGCCTCCTTGATGGCGTTGAGAAGCGTGAGCGTCTTGACGTTATCGGCGGGGGTCACGACGGGCTCGACCTCGCGGCGGACGACCTTCACAAAGTGCTTGAGCTGCATCTTGTGCGGAAGCGCCGGGTCGACGGCCGGGATCTCCATCTGCAGCGGTTTGTGCCAGTTAGAGGCGCCGTCGTAGGAGAACTGGTGCAGGCGGGGCAGCGACAGGGCGCCCTTAGTGCCGCCGATAAAGTAGGCATCGGCGTCGAAGGGGCGATACTGCGGATCCTCGCGAGCGGTTGCCTCCCAGTTCCAGGGGCTGGCGGTGGCGTCGGAGATGGTCATGCTCGCGAGCGCGCCATCGGCAAAACGGACGTTGACCACGGCGGAGTCCTCGGTCTCAAAACCGCGGGCGGCGCTGGACTGCATGCCCTGGACGGCAACGGGCTCGCCCAGCAGGTAGCGGAGCAGGTCGACGTCGTGCACCAGGTTGACCAGGATCGGGCCGGCACCCTTCTTGCGGCGCCACTCGACATCGAAGTACTCGTCGTTCTTATAGATCATGTAGTGGAAGCTCGACACGGTGAGCTTGCCCAGCTCGCCGGACTCGATGATCTCCTTGGCCTTGTTGACGAAGGGGTTGTGGCGACGGTGCTGACCCACGAGCACGGGCACGCCGGCGGTCTCGGCCTCGGCGGCGAAGGCCTGAGCATCCTCGAGGTCGTTGGAGATCGGCTTTTCGACCAGCGGCACGATGTTGCGCTTAATGGCCTCGCGGGCAACGCCCAGGTGCAGGTCGTTGGGGGTGGCGATGATGACGGCCTCGGGCTTGACCTCGTCCATCATCTGGGCGGGATCGGTATAAAACGGCACGCCGGCGGCCTCGGCCGTGGCGCGGGCGCCCTCAAAGGCGTCAGCGATGGCGACGAGCTCGGCCTCGGGCTCCTCGGTGACAAAGCGGATGTGGTTGCGGCCCATGGCGCCGGCGCCGATAACGGCGATGCGGACGGGGTTGAGCTCAGACATTTCGACTCCTTAATAGTGGTGGCGGTGGAATGCGGCAAGGGGACGCCCTTGCCGCATCAAGCAAAACTAAGCGGACTTCTTCTTGCTGTCGGAGACCATCATGTAGACGGTGAGCACGACGGCGATGGCGGCGATCACGATGGCGCCGTAGAAGGACTGCTGGTAGGCGGCGCTGCCGGCCTCGGCGTGATACAGCACGGCAGTGATGGGCTGGCTGATCCAGGTGGAGGCGGCGTAACCCAAAAACATGATGCCGTAGTTGACGCCGATGTTGCTGGTGCCGAAGGCGCCACCGGTGAGCGGCGGGTAGATGACGAGCAGGGCGCCAAAGCTAAAGCCGAGCAGGGCGAGTGCCACAAAGAACATGCTCTGCGTAAAGCTCATCGACATGATGACGAGCGCGACGATGGTGACGACAAGGCTGATGAGCAGCGACTTGTAGGCGCCGAGCTTGTCGATGATCTGGCCAAAGGACAGGCGGCCAACCAGGTTGGCGCAGGTGTTGACGGAAACCACCACACCGCCGAGGGCGACGGCAGCGGCGCTCGTGGGGTCGGCGAAGAGTTGGACGGCGGCGATGGAAGCAACTTTGCCCACGAGCAGGGTGCCGGCGGTGGCGGCAAAGGCGAAGGTGACGATGAGGATCCAGAAGCGCGGGGTCTTGACCATCTCGCCCGGGGTGAGGTCACCGAAGGTGCCGGCGTGCGCGCCGCCCTTGGGGGCCTCGAAGCCCTCGGGCAGCCAACCGGCCTCGGGGGCCTTCAGGAACAGGGCGGAGGCGGTGATCATCACAAAGAAGATGACGCCGAGCGCCTTGAGGGCGCCAAAGATGCCCAGGCTCGGGATGAGCAGCGAGGCGAGCACCGGGGACAGCACGGCGGGGCCGGCGGTCGAAGCGGCTAGGGTGATGCCGGAGGCGAGACCCTTCTTGTCGATGAACCACTTTTGGCCGGTGGTGAGCGCGGGGTTGTAACCCAGGCCGTTGCCGATGGCGGCGACGAGCGAGAACCACAGGTAGAACTGCCACGGCTCGGTGACGGTGCCGGACATGAACCAGCCCAGGCCGTAGCACACGGCGGCAGCGATCACGACGTTGCGCGGGCCGATCTTATCGGAGATGCGGCCGGCGAAGATGCCCGTCACGGCCATGATGGTCTGAAAGACCGGGAACGCCCAGGTAAGGGCGCTGGACCACTCGGGGTAGACGGCGAGTAAGTTCTTGCTCACGACGGAATACAGCGCGATGGAGCTGATGAAGAACATGGTGACGCACGCGGCGGAAAGCACGACGGCGCGACCCTTGTTGGAGTTGGTGGAAGCCATTGGACTCTTTCTAATCGATACGGGGGAGGAGCGGGCGTGTCCGCGGGGCCTCCCTGTCAGGTTGGTTTACTGGTCAGTCGGCTTGGCGACACCGGACTCATCGGACCAAAGCTCGACACCCTTGTTCTTAAGGTAGTTGTCGGCATAGGCGCGACGGCCGCCGGGCTTGGCGGTGAGGTCGCCCATCATGTTGGAGAAGCCGCCATCGACCTTGATGGCGTCGCCGGTGGTAAAGTCCGAGCGCTTGGACGCCAGGAACATGACGGCGTTGGCGATATCGCTGACCTCGCCGATGCGGCGCGTGGCGATCAGACGGCTGCGGCTCTTTTCGACCTCGGGGTCGGCGTAGAAGTTGGCCGACATCGGGGTCTTAACGAAGCAGGGCTCGACGCAGTTGGAGCGCACGCCGTAGGGGCCCCATTCGGCGGCGAGCATCTTGGACATCATGTTGACGCCGGCCTTGGTGGAGCTGTACACGCCCGAGAACGTCTCGGGGGAGTGGCTGGCGACGGTCGAGATGTGCACCAGGCGGCCCTGGCCGGCCTTGATCATCTCGCGACCAAAGCGCTGCGAGGTGATGAAGTAGCCGGTGAGGTTGACGTTGATGACCTCGTTCCAGTCGGAGAGCGGCAGGTCCTCCATGGCGGCGAAGCGCAGGATACCGGCGGTGTTGACGAGGACGTCGACACGGCCGAAGTCGGCGATGGTGGCATCGACGGCGGCCTGAACCTCGGCCTCGTCGGTGGCGTTCATCTTGTAGCCCTCGGCGTGGATTCCAAACTCGGCGGCGAGGTCGGCGGCTGCGGCCTTGACCTTTTCCTCGTCCAGATCGAGCAGGACGACGTTGGCGCCGTTGCGGGCGAACTCGCGGCAAATCTCGACGCCCATGCCGCCGAG
>UQXT01000036.1 GCA_900545075.1 uncultured Collinsella sp.
ACTACGCGACGGTCGAGCACGGCAAGACCTGTCCCCATTGCGGTAGCGGCGAGACATACCTGCTGCAGGGTCAGGAGGTCATGATCAAGCAGATCGAGACCCCCGACGAGGACCCGGCAGACGCTGTCCCCGACGGCCCTTCCGACGTCCCCGACGCCGTCGACGCCGCCAACCCCCTCCACATCGCCTAGGATTCCCTATAAGTTGCGGTGAAATAGTTCCTAAATCCAGCCTTCTGGCTCTTAAACAAGAACTATTCCATCGCAACTATTTTGAGTGGTTTCGTAACCATAAGTCATGAAAATAGTCAAGCCATGTCCGTTTAAACAAAATAGTGGCAGTACGAGCGCATTCGCACTTGTTTAAAACCGATATTAATGAACAGCATGCTTGTGTCTGTAAAATACATGGCTTGATGAGCGACGCTTTGGCGGGTAATGAGTCGAAAAACAGCGACGTAATCAATTTGTAACAAACTTAGACGTTTAAACAAATAATGGTGACGCATAATTTCTTTCGCAAATTGACAACCGCATAGCGGAACACGGCCCGCGCCCCGTCATATGATTTCTAGCGACTAAACAACAAATCACCGACGAAGGGGGCACGGGCCGTGTCTGCGAACATCGTATCAGTCGACGAGGAGTCGCTGCGCAACGACATAAAGAATCTGGTGAGGAAGACCGTCGAGGAGACGCTCAACGCACTGCTCGACGAGGAGGCGTCCGAGCTCGTCGGGGCCGAGCGCTACGAGAGGACGGCGGGCCGGGAGGCCTACCGCAGCGGCCACTACACGAGGAGGCTCGTCACGGGCGCCGGGGAAGTCGAGCTCAGCGTGCCGAAGCTCCGCGGGGCGACCTTCCAGACGGCCGTCATCGAGCGCTACCGCAGGCGCGAGACCTCGGTCGAGGAGGCCATCGTCGAGATGTACCTGGCGGGCGTCTCCACCAGGAGGATCGAGGACGTCTCCGAGCTCCTGTGGGGAGCGCCGGTGTCCTCCGGCACCGTCTCCAACCTCAACGAGAGGGCCTTCGCGTCCATCGAGACATGGCGGCAGAGGCCGCTCGAGGGCGGCTACCCCTACGTCTTCGTCGACGGTATCTACCTCAAGCGCAGCTGGGGAGGGTCCTACGAGAACGTGGCCGTGCTGGTCGCCATCGGCGTCAACTCCGCCGGCGACCGGGAGGTCATCGGCTGCTCCGAGGGGTACACCGAGTCCGCGGAGTCCTGGCGCGAATTCTTCTCCTGGCTCAAGGGACGCGGGCTCTCCGGCGTACGGCTCGTCACCGGCGACAAGTGCGCGGGGATGCTCGGTGCGCTCGAGGAGGTGTTCCCCGGGGCCCGCTACCAGCGCTGCACGGTGCATTTCTACCGCAACGTGCTGGGAAGGGTTCCCGTGACCAGGCGGAAGGCCGCAGCGCGCATGCTGAAGGCGATCCACGCGCAGGAATCGCGCGAGGCATGCGCCAGAAAAGCCGAGGAGGTGGCGGAGGAGCTGGAATCGATGAGGCTCGGGGCGGCCGCGAGGACGGTGCGCGACGGGTTCGCCGAGACGCTTGCCTACACGGAATTCCCACCGGAGCACTGGCGCCGGATCAGGACGAACAACGGGATCGAGCGCATCAACCGCGAGATCAGGAGGAGGACGAGGGTCGTCGGGACCTTCCCAGACGGCAATTCGGCTCTGATGTTGGTGACGGCGAGGCTGAAGTACATAGTGGAGCACGAGTGGGGCAAGAGGAGGTACTTGGACATGTCGAAGCTGGAGGAGATGGACGAGCTGAGGGGAAAGGCGGAGGGCTAGAAGAGGACGGGGCCGGAGACGGCTAAATCAATTTGCGAAAGAATCTTGACGGTACCCAAGATGCCACGACGGCCCCGGCTGCAGGACCGATAGGGCAACAGGTGCCGGCATGCAAAAAGGGCGCTGACCTTCGTCAACGCCCTCGGCAATTACCTATAGCAACAATCGGCACAGCAGCAGTGCCGCAACTCCCCTACTTGTGGGAGTTACTCAGCTTGTTGATGAGTGCCTCAAGGCGCTCGCCGTCCTCGGCCGTCTGCGCAATGACCAAGATCGTGTCGTTGCCGGCAAGCGAGCCAAGCACGTCGGGCAGCTCCGCAGCATCGACAGCTGCGGCAATACCAGAAGCCGTACCGGGCTGTGCCTTGATCATAACCAGATTATCGGTGCGCAGTACGCCGGTAACCAACTCGGAAACCATGCGCTGCAGATGCAGGTCCTCGGCAAGGACATAGATGCCCTCGGGGAGCTTACGCAGTCCCATGTCCGCGATATCGCGCGAAACGGTCGCCTGCGTGCAATCGAAACCCATGGCGCGAAGCTCGTCTACCAAAACGCGCTGCGTGCGCACGTCCTTATTGCGAACAATATCTCTGATGGCATCCTGGCGCCCATTGCGTTTTTTGGCCATACAAAACCTCACTCCAAAAGATGGTGGAGACAATCACTTAGTGTTTGAATAGTTTAGCGCTATTTGAGGGTTTTAGTGAATAAGAACGCATTTCGAAACAATTCCATGCAATTTATTTCGAAAATCACGCTACTAGACAGTCCTGGCGCCCGAACGATTGAAAAAGGCCGCCAGATGCGTATACAACGCACACCGCGTGGGCTTGGCGCTGGCTATCGAACCATAGAGCAGGCCTAGGCCACGATGATTGCCCTTTAGAGCCGCAACCATCTGACGGGTACGCTGTGCTTCGAGCATATCATGCAAACGGGCCGAACGCTCTATTGAAGACACCCCATGGGGACTCAGACACAAATTTTCGATGCAGGCGACCAGACCGGCGTAGTAATACCGCTGGCAAACCAGTTTCAACTGATCGCCACCGCCCGCGACGGCAAGCGAGTCAGCAAGCCTGTCGAGTGCCCCGATATCATCAGAAAGCCTGGCAAACATCGTGGGGTCAAACGTCTCCGTAATCGACGGCGCCACTGCATGAAAACGGGCACGGCCACATCCCGATACGCGCTTTGCCTGCGAAAGCGCGAACGTCAAAAAAGACACCGTGCGAAATGCATCGCCATGCGCAAGGCACGCCTCAAAGAGAGCGCGATCATACAGCACGCCGGAGGACTGCCGGACTAAACCACAGGAAACCAATTGGGTCAGGCAGGCCGCCTGGTCCTCGTCGCCAGAAACGGATGTCGCGTCCAAAACTCGGGAATGGCGCTCGCGGTGAACATCGTAGCGATCGAGCGAAACAGAAGGAAACACAATGTCAGCCGAAGCGTCGCAGGAGCTATCGACCATCTGCGAAAGGGACTGCGGTGCAAACCACTCATTGGTATTCATCGCAATGATCTGGGAGCCGCGCGAAGCCGCAAAGCCGGCACGCAGGCAGGCGCCAGGCGCTGGGTCCTCAACATCAATCAAATCAATATGGATGTCCCTGTCGGCGGCAACTTCGAGCGAATGGTGCACACCAGCTACCACGCCGCGGCAAACGACGACAATTTGCAAATCGTAGAGGTCTTGGTTCTGGATGCTCTCGAGAGCGCGCATCGTATAACTGGGCGAACCCTCAACAATCAGGATCACCGAAAGTCGCGGATGCGAACCACGTCGAACCAAGTTTTCCGTCCTCTCGACAGCTAGTAACAAACTGTCGTTCATGGTACACCCCGGCAATTAATGCGGGCGGTCGCCCGCCGCGATGCACGTCAAGAACAGATGTTGTACACGCCCCGCCCACAGGCGCCGCACACAAAGATCACCGTCAGACAGCCACTTCCCTAATCGAGCACCACAAACTCGGTGGGGTCGTAGTCCACACCCATAAAAGTAAGACCGCATGCGGGCGCCGTAGGACCAGCAGCGGAGCGATCGCAGGCATCAATTACCTCGCGCATCCACTCGGGATCGCGGCGATGCATGCCGATCTCGACAAGGGTGCCCACAATGGTTCGCACCATCGAATGTAAAAACGCATTGCCCTCGATGGTAAACGTGAGGATTTTCTCGCCAAAGGCGACCTCATGACCAAACTCGGCACGCATTACACAACGGTGCGTAGGCTTTCCCACGGCAGAGGCGACCTTGCAAAAGCTCTTGAAGTCCTGCTCGCCCAAAAGCGCAGGGCAGGCGGCCACCATCGCATCGACGTCGAGGGGATAGCGATGCCACCACACGGCACCGCGTGACAGCACGGGCCGCGCGTCACGGTCGGCAATGCGATAGGTGTACGTGCGAGAACGCGCGTCAAAACGAGCAGAAAAGCCTTTACGGGCCCTGTAGACCTCGTTTATGGCGATATCTTTGGGCAGCAGAGCATCCATAGCCCGCAGCCACCTACGGCGCGTACACGCGAGCTCAGCGTCCGTTACGGGCACGCTGATGTATTGGGCCACCGCATGCACACCGGCATCGGTACGCCCAGCGCACGTCAGACCGATTGGGCGGCGCAGCAACGTCTCGATTGCACGGCGTAGCTCACCCGCAACCGTCGTCTGGCCCGGCTGCTCGGCAAATCCGCTATAGGAGGAGCCATCGTAGGCCACACGAAATACAAGGGTGGCGTCGAGCTCGGGGGTCGAATTGAAATCAGACGGCGCAGTCATGGGCGCTCCCTACAAACAAGCAACGGTATTGCGACAAAAAAAGAGGGGCACGCGAACGTACCCCTCGAATATAGCCTATGCAGACGGAATGTCTACTCAGCGGTCTCCTCAGCGGGAGCCTCCTCGACAGCCTCGACCTTCTTGGGAGCAGCGGCCTTCTTGGGGGCCGGAGCAGCCTTCTTGGCCTTGGGCGTGCAAGGCTCGGTGACGAGTTCCATGATAACGATGGGGGCGTTGTCGCCCTTGCGGTTACCGAGTTTCATGATGCGGGTGTAACCGCCATTGCGGTCCTGCCACATGCCCTGAGCAGCCTTGTCGAAGATCTCGGCAACGAGCTGCTTATCGCCGAGCTTGGCGATAGCCAGACGACGAGAGTGCAGGTCGCCCTTCTTGGCCCAGGTGATGATCGGATCGACGACCGAACGCAGCGCCTTAGCGCGGGTCTCGGTGGTCTTGATGCGGTCGTTCTCGAAGAGGGCCTTAGCAAGGCTCTTCTTCATGGCCTTGGTGTGGCTCGCATCGGTGCCGAGCTTCAGGCCCTTCTTAACGTTGTGACGCATGGTCTAGTTTCTCCTCAAATATGCGAAGCATTAAGCCTTCAGGCTCAGGCCCATGGACTCAAGCTTGTCCTTCACTTCCTCGATCGACTTAACACCGAAGTTACGGATGTTGAGCAGATCGTTCTCCGAGAACTCAACGAGCTGACGGACCGAGTGAATGCTGGCGCGCTTAAGGCAGTTGTAGGAACGGACGGAAAGGTCCAGATCCTCGATCTGCTTGTCCAGCTCGGCGTTGTCGTTGGTGACCTCGGGAGCGAAGATCGAAGCCTCCTCCTCGACCTCGGGGGTCTCGGCAAGGTTCATAAAGGCGGCCATATGCTGGTTGATGATATTGGCAGCCTGGACCACGGCGTCGCGCGGGGCGATGGAGCCGTTGGTCTCGATCTCGAGGACAAGGCGGTCGTAGTCGGTGTGCTGACCGACACGGCAAGCCTCAACGAGCTTGGCGCAACGGGAAACCGGCGAGTACAGCGAGTCGACGTGGATCACACCGATGGGATCGTTGTCGCGCTTGTTGGCCTCGCCAGAAACATAGCCGCGGCCATAGCCGATGCGCATGCTCATGGTGAGATGGCCGCCCTCAGTGAGCGTAGCAATGTGCTGCTCGGGGTTGACCAGCTCAAACTCGGACGGAATAAAGAAGTCCGCACCGGTGACCTCGCAAGGGCCGTCAACCGAGATGGTGGCGGTTGCCTCGTCGGTCGTGCCGAGAGCCCTGAAGACAAGACCCTTGACATTCAGGACGATATCGGTGACATCCTCGACCATGTTAGGGATGGTCATGAACTCGTGCTGCGCACCATCGATCTGAATGGCCTCGACGGCGGCACCCTCGAGCGAGGACAGAAGAACACGACGAAGCGAGTTACCCAGCGTATCACCGTAGCCACGCTCGAGCGGCTCGACGGAGACACGAGCAGAGGTCTCGTTGATCTCTTCGACCTGAACCTGAGGCCTAATGAATTCTGACATGTATTACCTCCAGCCTCAGCAGCCCGGATGGACTACTTAGAGTAGAGCTCGACGATGAGCTGCTCGTTGATATCACCGCTGATCTGCTCACGCGTCGGCAGAGCGAGCACGTTACCAGACAGCTTCTCGATATCGACCTCGAGCCAGCCAGGGACCTCAAAGCGCTCGGAGGAAATCAGGGCCTCCTTGATGGGGAGGAGGTCACGGAACTTCTCGCCGACAGCGACGACGTCGCCGGCCTTGACGCGGTAGGACGGGATGTCCACGCGCTTGCCGTTCACGGTGAAGTGACCGTGACGGACGGACTGACGAGCCTCTTTGCGGGTACGGGCGAAGCCAAGACGGAAGACGACGTTGTCGAGGCGAGACTCAAGGATGATCATGAGGTTCTCACCGGTGACGCCGTTCATCTTACGGGCCTTGTTGAAGTAGCCGTGGAACTGCTTCTCCAGAATGCCATAAATGAACTTGACCTTCTGCTTCTCGCGCAGCTGCATGCCGTACTCAGATTCCTTGCGACGGCGCTTGGGCTGGCGGATAGATTCCTTCTTGCTGCTGTAACCGAGCTCAGCGGGATCGATCCCGAGCTGACGGCAGCGCTTAAGAACAGGAGTCCTGTCGATTGCCATATTGATACGATCCTTTCAGTTACACGCGGCGACGCTTCTTGGGGCGGCAGCCGTTGTGCGGAATGGGGGTCTTGTCCTGGATGCTCGAGACCTCGAGGCCAGCAGCCTGGAGGGAGCGGATGGCGGTCTCACGACCGGAGCCGGGGCCCTTGACGAAGACGGAAACCTTCTTCATACCGTGCTCCATGGCCTGCTTGGCAGCAGCCTCGGCAGCCATCTGGGCAGCGAACGGCGTGGACTTACGGGAGCCCTTGAAGCCCACCTGGCCAGCCGACTTCCAGGAAATGACGTTGCCCTGGGGATCGGTGATCGAAACGATCGTGTTGTTGAACGTAGAACGAATGTGAGCCTGGCCCACGGAAATGTTCTTACGGTCCGCGCGCTTCAGACGGGCAGCGCGAACGTTCTTCTTAGCAGTAGCCATCTATCTAGCGCTCCTTATTTCTTCTTCTTAGCACCGATCTGACGCTTCGGGCCCTTGCGGGTACGAGCGTTAGTGTGGGTGCGCTGGCCGCGGACCGGGAGGCCCTTGCGGTGACGAAGGCCGCGGTTGCAGCCGATGTCCATAAGGCGCTTGACGTTCTGGTTGCGCTCACGGCGGAGGTCGCCCTCAACCATGATCTGATTCTTATCGATATAATCGCGGATGGCGTTAACCTCATCCTCGGTGAGGTCCTTAACGCGCGTGTCCACGTTAACGTTGCACTCGACGCAGATCTTCGTCGCAGTGGTGCGGCCGATGCCGTAAATGTAGGTCAGACCGATCTCAACGCGCTTCTCACGCGGGAGGTCGACACCATTAATACGGGCCAACGTAGTCTCCTCTCTTAACCCTGACGCTGCTTATGACGGGGGTTCTCGCAAATGACGAGGACCTTGCCATGGCGCCTAATGATTTTGCACTTATCGCACATCTTCTTGACCGAAGGACGTACCTTCATCGTTCTTCCTTTCGGTAGCGCTCAAACTACTTCCCTACTATCTACTCGCCCAGCCGCAGGCGTTTAAAACTATGGCTGGTCTTCACACGCAAACCGACCGTAGGTTGAGCTAAGCCTGCAGTCGGAATAGAGCGTGTATGCGTGTCGCTATTTATAGCGATAGGTGATGCGACCACGGGTCAGGTCGTACGGGGAAAGCTCCACGACAACCCTGTCACCGGGGAGAATACGGATGTAATTCATTCGGATCTTGCCAGAAATGTTGCACAGAACCGAATGACCGTTCTCGAGCTCAACCTTAAACATGGCGTTGGGCAGCGGCTCCTTTACCGTACCCTCGAGCTCAATTGCGTCTTCCTTCTTCACAAGCAATCATCTTTCTCTAGAAAACGACAGCGATTGAGTATTCTACAATACGCATGCACGTATCGTAATATCTTCGTAATGGCTCCACAACTACGTGGAACTTGTTACATTTCTCCACCTTGCAAGGAACACCAGGAACCCTGGGCATCCGTGGTAAGAATCACCGGACCGTCATTGGTAATGGCGACAGTGTTCTCGTAGTGCGCGGCGGGCAGGTGATCGTTGGTCGTAACGATCCAACCATCGGAGCCTGTGCTCACATGATTGGAACCCATCGTAACCATCGGCTCGATGGCGATGACCATACCAGCCTGAAGACGAACGCCTCTCCCCTTCTTTCCATAATTCGGAACGTTGGGGTCCTCGTGCATCACGCGGCCGATGCCATGCCCCACGTAATCGCGAAGCACGCCGTAACCGTGAGACTCGGCGATGGACTGAACGGCATAGCCAACGTCCCCGATATGGTTACCGGGAACAGCCTGCTCGATGGCAGCCTTCAGGCAATCGCGCGTAACCTCGCACAGGGCCTTGGCCTCGGGCGTGGGGGTGCCGACGAAAAACGTCCAGGCGTTATCGCCAACCCAACCGTCGACAACGGCTCCCGTATCGATGGAGATGATATCGCCATCGCGCAGGATCATGTCGGGATTGGGAATACCGTGGACCACGGCATCGTTGATCGATGCGCAAATGGTCCCCGGGAACCCGCCGTAACCCTTAAAGGCAGGGGTGCCGCCATGCATGCGGATAATCTGCTCCGCAAGCTGATCGAGCTCGAAGGTCGACACGCCGGGGCGAACCATGGCTCCAACGTGGCGGAGCGCCATCTTAGATAGCGCTCCTGCCTTCTTCATCTGCTCGATTTGCGTTGCAGACTTAATCTTGATCATAGACCGAGAGCCTCTTTGACATCCCCGTACACGGTCTCGCGAGCCTGGTCACCGTTGACCGACTTGAGCAGACCCTGGCCACGATAGTAGTCGACGAGCGGGCTCGTGGACTTCTCGTAGACGTCGAGACGGTTCTTGATGGTCTCGGGCTTGTCGTCGTCGCGCTGATACATCTCGCCGCCGCACTTGGGGCAGGTGGCATCGGCAGCGGTGCCGGTGTAACCGCAGGCGCGGCAGGTGCGACGCGAAGACAGACGATCGATAATGACCTCGGGGGCCACATCGACCAGAAGGGCGCAATCGATCTCGCGACCCATGGCGGAGAGCTCGGAATCGAGCGTCACAGCCTGGGCGGTGTTGCGCGGGAAGCCATCGAGGATGAAGCCCTGCTGGGCGTCATCGGCGGCAAGGCGCTCCTTGACAAGGTCGATCACGAGCTGGTCGGGAACGAGCTCGCCAGCGTCCATGTACTTCTTAGCCTGAATACCAAGCTCGGTGCCGCCCTTGACGGCAGCACGCAGCAGGTCGCCCGTGGAAATGTGAGCGACGCCAAACTCGGCGACGAGCTCCTGTGCGACGGTGCCCTTACCGGCACCCGGAGCTCCGAGCAATACGAGGTTCATGAGCAATCCTCCTCTAGCCTATTTAAAGAATCCATCGTAATCATACATCTTGATCTGGCCTTCGAGCTTATCGACCGTGTCGAGCACGACGCCGACCATGATGAGGATGGACGTGCCGCCAAATGCCTGGATCAGATGGTTACCCGTGAATGAGAAGATGATCGAAGGCACGATGGCGATGAGCGCCAAAAAGACAGCGCTGGGAAGCGTGATCTTGTTGAGCGCGTTCTTGATGTAGGCCGCGGTAGCCCTACCCGGACGAACGCCCGGAATAAAGCCGCCCTGCTTCTTAAGGTTATCGGCCGTGTCATCGGGGTTGAACACCATGGAGGTGTAGAAGTACGCGAAGAACACGATGAGGACAACGTTAAGCACCCAGTTGAGCCAACCGGTCGAAAGCGCAGAGGCAACTGCCTGAATCCAGCCGATGCCGGGGAAGAACACGGCAATCTGAGCCGGGAAGTACAGCAGCGCCGAAGCGAAGATGATCGGCACGACGCCCGCGGTGTTGACCTTGATGGGCAGGTAGGTGGTCTGGCCACCCATCATGCGACGGCCCACGACGCGCTTAGCGTAGGAGACCGGAATGCGGCGCTGGCCGCGCTCAAGGAAAACGATCAGCGGGATGACCAGCAGGATAATGGCGCAGATGATCACCATGGTGATGATGCCACCGGCATTGCCCTCGGTGCTGGAGAAGATCGCCTGCGGCAGACCGGCCATGATGTTCGCAAAAATGATCAGCGACATGCCATTGCCGATACCGCGCTGGGTGATGAGCTCACCAATCCACATGATCAGCATGGCGCCCGCGGTGAGCGTGCCGACGATCATGAGGTCGAAGATGATCTCGGGAGCGCCGGCGCCAGTAAAGCTGATGCCGAAGCTCTTAAAGAGGAAGAGGTAACCCACGGAGTTGAGGATTGCCAGAGCCAGGGTGAGGTAACGCGAATACTGCGTAATCTTGGTCTGACCGACCTCGCCCTCGCGGGCAAGCTCATGCAGGGAAGGCACGACGGCCTGGAGCATCTGGAGGATGATCGAGCTGGTAATGTAAGGCATGATGCCCAGGGAGAACACCGAAACATAGCTCAACGCGCCACCAGAGAAAAGATTCAGGAGGGCCATAGCACCTGCGGCGACCGAATTGTTATCGGTCGAGAAAAGGCCCAGCATCCCCTGGAAGGGAATGCCGGGCACAGGAACGTGCGCACCAATGCGGTACACGACGAGCATAGCTATGGTAAAAAGAATCTTTTCGCGCAATTCTTTGATGCGGAAAGCATTCTTAAGACCATTTAGCACGGCAGCTCGACCTTTCCGCCGGCGGCCTCGATCTTGGCCTGCGCAGAAGCGCTGACCTTGTCGACCTTGACCGTGAACTTCTTGGTGAGCTCACCATTGCCGAGCACCTTGACGGGCTCGAACTCGCTCTTGGTGATGCGAGCGGCCTTAAGAGCGGCACCGTCGATCACAGCGCCGTCCTCGAACTTGCGCTCGAGACGCTCAACGTTAACGGCGGTATACTCGATACGACGGGGGTTGCGGAAGCCCGGAAGCTTGGGCAGGCGCATGGCCAGCGGAGTCTGGCCACCCTCGAAGCCGGCACCCTTGGTGCCGCCAGAGCGGGAACCCTGGCCCTTCTGACCGCGGCCAGAAGTGGTGCCGTGACCCGAAGAATTGCCACGGCCGACGCGCTTGCGGTTCTTGGTGGAACCGGGCGCGGGAGTAAGATCGTGAAGCTGCATTTGCTACTCCTCTACAATCTCGACAAGGTGCTTGACCTTGAAGATCATGCCGCGGACGGACTCGTTGTCAGCAATCTCGCGAACCTCGCGGATCCTGTGGAGACCGAGGGCACGGACAGTACGGACCTGGTCCTGCTTGCAACCGTTGGTGCTGCGGACCTGCTTGATCTTGATGGTGTCAGCCATGCTTAGTTCTCCTTACCGACGAACATCTCGGAGACCGTCAGGCCACGGCGAGCCGCGACGTCCTCAGGGCTGGAGAGCTCCTTGAGGCCCTCGACGGCAGCCTTGATGATGTTGAGGCCGTTGTCGGTACCGAGGGACTTGGACAGGACGTTCTTGATGCCAGCAAGCTCGAAGAGGGGACGCACAGCGCCGCCGGCGATAACGCCGGTACCCTCGACAGCGGGCTTGATGATGATGCGGCCGGCACCAAAGTGGCCGAGAACCTCGTGCGGGATGGTGCCCTGCTCGGTCACCGGCACGTGGAACATGTTCTTCTTGGCATCGAGAGATGCCTTGGAGATGGCCATGGGCACCTCAGCGGACTTGCCCATGCCAACGCCGACGTTGCCCTTGCCGTCGCCAACGACGACGAGAGCGACGAGGCTCATGCGACGACCACCCTTGACGGTCTTCGACACGCGGTTGATGTAAACGACGCGCTCCTCGAACTCGGAGGCCTCGCGCTGCTGCTTCTGATTACGAGCCATGTGCTACATACCTCCTAGAACTCGAGACCGGCGGCACGAGCACCGTCGGCGAGGGCCTTGACGCGGCCATGGTAGATACGGCCACCACGATCGAAAGCGACCTTGGTGATGCCGGCCTCGATGGCACGCTTGCCAACGAGCTGACCGACCTTCTCCGCAGCCTCCTTGTTCGAGGTGTGGGTGCCCTTGAACTCGGCCTCGAGGGTCGAGGCAGAGACGAGCGTCAGGCTGGAGCCCTTGCTGTCGTCGATGATCTGGGCATAGATGTTGGCGTTAGTACGGGTCACGCGAAGACGCGGACGCTCGGCGGTACCCGAGACCTTGCCGCGAACACGACGCTGACGACGCTTGAGGCCTTCCAGCTTCGCCTTATGCTTGTTCATACGTAAACTCCTAAAAAGGTTGATCTTGCCAGCACCTAACGGGGTGCTGGTCTTATGCGAGTGAGTCGGTTACGACTACTTGGCGGCCTTACCCAGCTTGCGGCGGATGTGCTCGCCAACATAGTGGATACCCTTGCCCTTGTAAGGCTCGGGAGGACGATGGCCGCGGATCTCAGCGGCGATCTGACCGACCTGCTGCTTGTTGATACCCTTGACGTTCACGTGGGTGTTGTCGGGAACCTCGAAGGTGATGCCCTCGGGAGCCTCGACGATCACGGGGTGCGAGAAGCCCAGGGAGAACTCGAGGTTCTTGCCCTTCTGCTGCACGCGGTAACCGACGCCGGCGAGCTCGAGCTTCTTCTCGAAGCCCTCGGAAACGCCAACAACCATGTTGTGGATGAGGGCGCGGGTGAGGCCGTGGCGGGCACGGGTCTCACACTCGTCGTCGGGACGGGAAACGGTGAGGACGTTGTCCTCGACGTTGATAGCGAGCTTCTCAAAGACATCGAGCTCGAGCTGGCCCTTGGGGCCCTTGACGACAACGTTGTTGCCGTTGACTGCCACTTCGACTCCGGCGGGAATCTGGACAGGCTTATTACCGATACGAGACACGGTGATCTCCTTTCCTTCTACCTACCGAGCGAATTACCAGACGTAAGCGATAATCTCGCCGCCGACGTTGTGCTTGCGAGCATCGCGGTCGGTCATGACGCCATGGCTGGTGGAAATAATGGCGGTACCAAGGCCACCGCGGACGCGGGGCATGTCGGCAACGCCGGTGTACTTACGCAGGCCCGGCTTGGAAATGCGGCGGATGCCGTTGATGACCTTAGCCTTCTTGGGACCATACTTAAGCGTGATGTGCAGAGTCTTCTGGGGAACGGTGTCCTCGACATCGTATCCCTCGATGTAGCCCTCCTCGTGCAGAACACGAGCGATCTCGACGAGCTTCTTGCTGCTCGGCATGGAGACCGTGGCCTTGTTCACAGAGTTAGCGTTACGGATGCGCGTAAGCATATCTGCGATCGGGTCTGTAAGGTTCATACAGATTCTCCTTCGTTCTTGATGAACACGTGCTCTTGGTTCTTCGCCGCCCTTAACGGCAAAGCCTATTTAGCGCGTTTTCCCTGTTCCAAACTGATGCTTGAAACGCTGGTAGTGACTTACCAGCTGGCCTTCTTAACGCCGGGAAGCTCGCCCTTGAGTGCAAGCTCGCGGAAGCAGACACGGCACAGGCCGAACTTGCGGTACACAGAGTGCGGACGGCCGCAGCGCTGGCAGCGCGTGTACTCACGAGTAGAGAACTTCTGCTTGCGATTGCACTTGACGATCATCGATGTCTTAGCCACTTATATCCTCCTCACATAGAGTATTGTTCGCCCCAAGCGCCGCCCCCTTGTGGGAACGGCGCTTATAGGGCAGGTGAACCTATTTCTTGAACGGGAAACCGAAGGCGTCCAGAAGGGCCTTGGCCTCCTCATCGGTGTTGGCGGTGGTCACGAAAGTGATGTCCATACCACGCTGGTGATCGACGGAGTCGAAGTCGATCTCGGGGAAGATGAGCTGCTCGGTGACGCCCATGGAGAAGTTACCACGGCCGTCGAAGCTCTTGGCGGAGATGCCACGGAAGTCGCGGATACGGGGGATCGCGACGGAGGTCAGACGATCGAAGAACTCCCACATACGGTCGCCACGCAGGGTAACCTTGCAGCCGATCGGCATACCAGCGCGCAGGCGGAAGGTAGCGATGGACTTGCGGGCACGGGTGATCATCGGCTGCTGGCCGGTGATGGCGCGCAGGTCGCGCACGGCACCGTCGATGGCCTTGGAATCGGTAGCGGCCTCGCCGACACCCATGTTCACGACGATCTTCTCAAACTTGGGGATCATCATGACGTTCTCGTACTGGAACTTGTCCTGAAGCTGCTGCTTGACCTCGTTGTTGTACTTGGTCTTCAGACGCGGCACATACTTCTCTTCTGCCATTGTTCACTCCTTCTTGGGGTTTTAAGCACGGGGCGTGGCCACGATGGGTTGTCCTCGTGCCTCCTGGCTGCATCCGCGCCGCTCATGGCATTTCGCGGTTTGGACTCGACGCAGCAGGAGCCGACAAAACAATCGGTACTATACGCGCATCGGGAGCGTATTTCCAGAAAAACCTCGTCTGCCTGCACAACTCCACAACTCCCCCGCACAAATGGGTCCCAACAAGCAGTTGCGGTGAAATAGGGACTGTTTGGCGGCCTAACAGGCTTAAACAGTCCGTATTTCACCGCAACTTATTGGTGGGGATGCGATTAGCGCTTGCGGGGGACGAGTTTGGTGCGGCGCAGGTGGATCATCTCGGCGGCGATGGAGATGGCGATCTCCTCGGGGTCCTCGGCCTCGATGGCAACGCCGATCGGAAGGTGCAGCTCGTCGATCTGGTCCTGCGTAAAGCCTTCCTGCTCCAGGCGGGCACGCACAAAGGCCGTCTTACGGCGCGAACCCAGACAGCCCAGGTAGGCAGGCTTGGCGCGCATGGCCTGAATCACCACGTCGATATCGGACTTGTGGCCTGCTGTGGCCACGACCACCAAGTCGCGCGGGCCGATAGGGCACAGCTCGCCCAGGTTTTTGTAGTCGACCAGACGACGGTCGTAAACGCCGGGCACCCATTCGGGCGTCAACGTGCCGGGGCGGTCATCGCAGGCCACGACGGCAAAGCCCGCCGCCGTGAGCACGCGCGCCGTCGCGGCGCCTACGTGTCCGCAGCCAAAGATGTAGGTCAGGCCCTCGGGGCAGAGCGTCTCGATGTGCGCCGGGGGAATCTCGGAGGCAACGTTGGTGTAGGTGACCTTACTCCCCTCTTCCCTCAGCGAAAGCTCGGGGCAACCCACCATGGTGCGGCGCGACTCCTCGCCATGGTATTCGGCAGCGTCGCCTTCGAGCGCGCTTGCGATAAACGGCTCAAAATCGATGACGAAGTCGCCGATGCGGCGATACGCCAAGACGTCGGCAACCGACTGGAACAACGGTGCCTGGGTCGCGTCCAGGTGCAGATAGCACAGGCAGATGGCTCCGCCGCAGATCATGCCGGTATCGGAGTTCTCCCCGCCCATGGTGTAGCGGACCAGACGCGATTGCCCTGCGGCCAGCAGCTCGCGCGCCTCGTTCAGCGCAAAGAGCTCGATCTTGCCGCCGCCGATAGTGCCCGCCTGGCTACCGTCGGCAAAGACGGCCATCCAGGCGCCCACGCCGCGCGGCGACGACCCCGCCGTGCCGGCTACGACCACGAGCTCGCACGTCTCGCCAGCACGCAGGGCGACAAGCGCCGCATTCACAACATCGAGCTTTTCCATTGCCGCCTTCTATCCTCTAAAGATATCGGTGAGCATAGCGAGTGCCTCGAGCACGCCGCCGCCGACCGACGTCGCCTTGTCCGAAATATAGTTGATGTAGCTGGCGTCACCGCGCGGGTCGACATCGGCGCACTTAAAGCCCTCGGTGACTTGAACGCCGTCTGCCAAAAGGCCGCGCAGGCAGCCGTCAATCGTCGTGAACATGGGCGTATCGCCCGCATACCCGATCACATCGCCGGCACTCACGATGTCGCCGATCGCGCGGTCGGACCTAAACACACCGGCGGCGGGGCTGTGGATAACACGCTCCTTGCCATAGCCGGCGATGACACCCGGCACGCCCGTATTGGGCTGGGGTGAGCCCTGGGTGATGACGCGGCCGAGGAAATGACCGCGCATAGTCTCGACCACGGCATCGCAATCAACCGGCGCGGCAAAGCCCGGCCCTACCGCGATGACGGCAGGAGCCATGTCGCGCGTGGTGCCCAAGTTGCGCTTGGCCAGGATCGCGTCGACCACAGCCGAGGGCTTAAGCTCGCCGAGCATCTGTGCCTGGGGGTCCACCACCACGGCGACATCCCCCGCCTCGATAATTGCAAGCGCCTCGGCCGGCGTTTGCGCCAAGCGAGCACGAATGCCCTCGACCTTGACCTCTCCCAGGCGAATGGCCTCGCAAAAACTGATCGTGCGACGGATGCACGTGGGGACCGCGATATCGGCCATGACGACCGACACGCCGGCGCGCACCAAGCGAGCGGCGACGCCCGTGGCGATATCGCCGGCGCCGCGAACATAAACGAGCATTCCCGGGGCACCTCCCTGTGCTACGGTTTGAGCAGAGCAAAAGCGGTTCTGCCGCTACGCTAATGATTATTTCTTATCGCAGCATTATACGGCGGTGAACAGATGGAAACGGTTAACGGCAGCCTTGCCTCCACGCTCAAGATTGAGCCGGGCATCACCGCGATCATCGGCAGCGGCGGCAAGTCGACCCTGCTAAAGACGCTCGGCCTTGAGCTTATGCGTGCCGGCGGCCGCGTGCTCCTCTGCACCACCACGCACATGTTTCCCGTCGCCGGCGTGCCATGGGACGGGTCGAGCCGTCGCCTGGACGCTGCGCCCTGGAAGCCAGGTGCCGCACATATCCCTGGTTGCACCTGCGAGGCCTGCGCGGGGCTTGTGCGGGGAAGCATCTGCCAAGCAGGCGTCTTGGACCCCCAGACGGGCAAGCTCTCCTCCCCTGCCGAACCGCTCGACCAGCTGGCGCAGCGCTTTGACTACGTCCTGGCCGAGGCGGACGGCAGCAAGCAGCTCCCGCTCAAGGCGCACGCCGCCTGGGAGCCGGTCGTTCCCGCCGGTACGGCCAATGCCGTCTGGCTCGTCGGCGCCTCGGGATTCGGCAAGCCCATCAACGAAGCCGTCCACCGCCCCGAGCTCTTTTGCGAGCGCTGCGGTTGCGAGCTCACCGACATCGCCACGCCCGAGCGCGTCGCCCGGGTGCTCAATGCCGAGATGCAGGCGCTGGAACTCAACACCGCTCGCATCATGCTCAACCAGGTCGACACGCTCAACGACCCCACGATGGTCGACCGCTTCGAGGCCGCCCTCGGCCGCCCCATCGTCGCCACCAGCTTAAAAGGGTAGCTAATTTGGAACGGGGCTCTTTATTGTTTGATAAAGTCCGCCACGCGATCAAAGTACGAGCAGGCCGCGATGTGCTCTGAGACGCGGCGCTGGTCCTTGGCGGTGTCAACATCCCACAGCTCGTACGCGCGCGCCTCGACCAACTGGACATCGGCGCGGCCGCGCAGCAGCGACGATCCGCCATCCTTGCCCTTAAGCCCCATAAGGTCGGGAAAGAGACTCGCAGGGAACAGCACCGGCGAGGCGGGTTCGCCGTTTAGAGCAAGACGCACGGGCGCGACGCCGCCGTTGGCCTTAAAAGCACCGGCGAGCGCCTCAAAGGAATCCGAACTCACGAGCGGCTGATCGCCCGGCAAAAAGAGGCAGCCCTTCCAGCCGCGATCGGCTCCCCAGGTAAGACCGGCGCGCACACTCTCGCTCCTGAACGCACCATCGTGCAGCGCGCACGCGCAGCGCAGCTCACGGCAAATGTCGGCAACTTGGGGCCAGCGCGTTGTAACAACAACGTCAAATCCTCTGGGCACCGACTCGATCGTCCGCTGAATCAACGGCTTTCCACAGATGTCGGCAAACATCTTGTTAGAGCCAAAACGTTTGCCCTCGCCCGAAGCCATAATGACGCAACCAAGTTTCATGGCAATACCTCCCCTGAAGCCATCGTACCCATAACTCGCGCCACGGGGCATCCACATCGAAAGCGCTTATCCCGCACGCCCACGATGCAAAAAGAGGGCAGCGGGTGCATAAAGATGGTGTCCTGGCCGTTGGCGGTCTTATAACGCAGCGACGCTTTCGTTATTTGCGAACAAGTGGGGTTTATGGCACAGTGAGCCCAAACAAATTTTTAGGAAGGCACCCATGACCCCCGCACAGATTGAGTTTTACAAGCGCCTTGCACACAGTCTGGCGCTCCAATTTGGTCCCAACTGTGAAATCGTCGTCCACGATCTGGAGACCGGGGACATGGACCACTCTATCGTGGCGATCGAAAACGGCCACGTCAGCGGACGCAAACTGGGCGACGACCCCAGCCACACCGTGCTCGAGTCCATGCACGAGGATACCACCGAGGCCCACGACCGCGCGCCGTACCTCACCAAGACAGCCGATGGCAAGCTGCTCAAATCGTCGACCATCTTCATTCGCGATGACGACGGCAACCCCGTTGGCATTATGGGCATCAACTTTGACATCACGCTCATGAAGGCGTTTGAGCGTTCGCTCGACGCGCTCACCGGCACGGGTGACAAGGGTTACACCGAGCCCGAGCCCATCACCAAAAACATCGGCGACCTGCTCGAAGATCTGCTGCGCGAGTGCGAACAGTACGTGGGCAAGCCCGCCACCCTCATGACCAAGGACGAGCGCATTCGTGCTATCGGATATCTCGACCGTCGTGGTGCCTTCCTTATCTCCAAATCGAGTGAGCGCGCCTGCGAGTTCTTTGGCATCTCCAAGTACAGCTTCTACAGCTACCTCAACGAGGCCAAGGCAGAGGCGGACGACAAGTAAACGACCGGCCTGAATCATCCTCCCTGGGCGACTTCTGGAATGCGCGAATCCGAGCATCGGTGACAAGACAAGTTCCATATAATCGAAGGGCTAGACAGTTCGAAAGGATGGGACAAGATGAGGTCGAGCAACGCATCGCGCGGCAGCCACGGTGGTTCTCCGACAAGCGGTACGCACGCACGCCGCACATTTGACGAGGGCGAAGACAGCATCTTTGCGTTGAGCCTCGATGATGTGATGGGTGATCGCCCCTGGACAGCCGACGAGCTCATGGGCGACGGAACCCATTCGGCAGGCGATCCTTCCGAGACGGCATCGTTTATCGCCGCGGCGCAGCATCTTGCGCCCGAACCGCCTGTTGCAGATCTCGACGACTTTGCGACCCGTCAGTTTGCCTTCGATTCTTGGGCTGATGCCGATCTGGACGAAACATCTGCTAGCGCGCCAACGCTCGGCGAGCCGGTAAATCCGCTTGTCGCCGTGTCCGCCTCCGAATACGAGCCGGACAGCAATGCGCAAGCTATACCCACATCCTCATATACCGATAGCCACACCGATAACGACGATTATTATGGCGACTACTACGCCGAGGAAGCGCCGCCGCGCTATTCGGAGTTCAATCCAGCAGCAAAGATTATCTTTATAGCGATCGTCATGGTGCTGCTTGGCGTCATTGCGTTTGAGGGATTCCAGCTGTTCCGCAGCCCCGTCGAGTCAGAATCGGCAACGCAGCAAAAAGAGAACGAGAGCAAAGACTACCTCGACGTCAACAACCTCAAGGGCGACCCCAACGACGGGGACGAGTAGCGAAAACCGAAAATTGAGGGCCGTAAACCAAATCAAGCGCCGCGCATCCCTCATGCGCGGCGCTTGATTTTTGTCCGTGCGCGCTGATAAACTCCATCGTG
>UQXT01000037.1 GCA_900545075.1 uncultured Collinsella sp.
CTGGGCGTGGTTCCCAGCATGAAGACGGTCGATACCTGCGCTGCGGAGTTCTCGAGCGCCACGGAGTACCACTACAAGACCTACGAGAACATCTACCGCACGACCCCGGATGCCAAGAAGCGCGTGGCTCCCGACGAGACCACGCCAGCGGACAAGCCCAAGGCGATGATCCTGGGTGCCGGACCCAACCGCATTGGCCAGGGTATCGAGTTCGATTACTGCTGCGTGCACGCGAGCTACGCGCTGGCGGCCCGCGGCTTCGAGACCATCATGGTAAATTGCAACCCCGAGACCGTCTCGACCGACTACGACACCTCGGATCGCCTGTACTTTGAGCCGCTCACCTACGAGGACGTCATGGATGTCATCGATGTTGAGCGACCCGACGGCGTCGTGGTGACGCTCGGCGGCCAGACTCCGCTTAAACTGGCGCGCATGCTCGAGGAGAGCGGCGTGAACATTATGGGCACCAAGCCCGATTCCATCGACTTTGCCGAGGACCGCGAACGCTTCGCCGCCCTGCTCGACAAGCTGGGCATCATGTACCCGCCGGCGGGCCAGGCCACCTCGTTTGAGGAGGCCGAGGCTGTGGCCGCGCACATCGGCTACCCGCTGCTGGTGCGTCCGAGCTACGTGCTGGGCGGCCGCGGCATGATGATCGCTTACGATGCCGAGCATCTGCGCGATTATATGGCCGAGGCTGCGCGCATCAGCCCCGACTACCCGGTGTATCTGGACCGCTTCCTGGAGGGTGCGATCGAGTCCGATGTCGACGCCCTGTGCGATGGCGAAGAGGTCTACATCGGCGGTATTCTGGAGCACATCGAGGAGGCCGGCATCCACTCCGGCGACTCTGCGACCTGCATCCCGCCGTTCAGCTTTAGCGAGAGCCTGCAGGCAAAGCTTCGCGAGACCACGCGCCGTATCGCGATGGCGCTGGGAGTCCGCGGCCTGGTCAACGTGCAGTATGCCATCAAGGGCGAGACCGTCTACGTGATCGAGGCCAACCCGCGTGCCAGCCGTACCGTGCCGTTTATCTCCAAGGCTACCGGCGTGCCGCTGGCCAAGTGCGCCGCGCGTATCATGGCAGGCGATTCCATCGCGAGCCTGGGCCTGCCGAGCGACGAGCGCCAGCTGGACTGGTTCTGCATGAAGGAAGCCGTTATGCCCTGGGGCCGTTTCCCAGGAGCCGACGTCATCCTGGGGCCCGAGATGAAGTCGACGGGCGAGGTCATGGGTATCGCCAAGAGCTATCCCGAGGCATACGCCAAGACGCAGCTGGCGATTGACTACAAGCTGCCCGACCCGAGCGCCGGCAAGGTGTTCATTAGCGTGTGCGACCGCGACAAGCGCCATATCCTTTCGGTCGCCCGCATCCTGCGCTACTTGGGCTTTGATATCTGCTCCACCGAGGGCACGGCGCGCGTGCTGCGCGGCGGCAACGTGACCTGCGAGGTCGTGGAGAAGATCGGCGGCCCGCACGACGGCGAGCGTCCCAACATCGGCGATTTGATCGCCGACGGCAAGATCGCGGTGATCATCAACACGCCGTACGGTCCGGGCTCGCGTGGTGACGGCTACCTGCTGCGCACCGAGGCCGTGCGCCGCGGCGTGACCTGCGTGACTGCGATGTCTGCGGCCAACACCTACGTGAGCGCCATCGAGGCGGTGCGCGAGGACCAGCAGGGCCACGGCAGCGCCAACGACATGGGTATGGACGTCATTGCCCTGCAGGACCTGCCGCAGTACACCGTGTAAGACTCATCCCGTCGCCCGGGGCGTGATCGGACGCTTTCTCTCGGAAACTGGGCTTCGCGAAGTTTTCCGAGAGAAAGCGTCCGCCTCCCGCCCCGGGCTGAGGTGACTTGGCTGCATCGTGTGCTGCAGAAGGGGCTTTGCGCGATGACTAGGGCTAAAAAAAGAGAATGTGTGGGACAAACAACTCAGAGTTGTTTGTCCCATTTTTTATGGGCCGAGCGTATGGGCCGAGCGGGGTGTTGCAGGTTTAGACGTCTACGTATGTAACATCTGGAGCCCGATTTTTGGCCTAACTGTTACAGATTTAGACGAACCCCTCGTTTTATTTTTAGACATCTAAACATGTAACAACCAGTGCCCAAATCCGCCGTCAGATGTTATGAGCTTAGACGCCTAAATCTGTAACGGTTCGATCATTGAGTTTAACTGCTATATATATCGGGGGGTTAAAAATAACATTCTCATGACGATTTAAGTTCATACCTAACAACTGGTATGGTCAAAATAATACCTGATAAACAGTGTAGTTTTGTCTATCTGGTACTGGATTTAAGAAGCTATTGGTATTGCTATTTAAGCCCACTTGACCTTTGATGGTTGATTTATCACCGCCTGGCGAATTGAGGGGGAGGGGCATACTTCTACGCGCTTATGCTACCAGCACCGTATGGGCGGTTATCTGGTTACTACCAGTTGCCCAAGTAACGGGTGGGCCCATTGCACGGAATGTACCGAACATCCCACCCGTTGGATGCGAGCGGCTTGCTGCTTCGCGAGCATCCATGACACTCTCGCTTGTCGGGGGGAAGGAGTCCAGGTGCGCAAGAATTCGATTTTTACAAAAAGGTGGGTGAAGGGCAGCGCGGTTCTCGTCGCCACGGCAGCGACGCTCGCCTTCGCCGCGCCCCAACAGGCAATCGCCACGCCGCTCAAGGGCGTTGAATCGGCAGCCGTGTCGCAGACAGCCTCGAACGTCGTCGATATCAACTTCGCCGACGGCATCAAGGGACGCATCACGTTCCTCGAGGACGGTATCTTCCGTTACAACGTCGACCCCAAGGGCGAGTTTTCCGAATACGCCACGCCGCGCAGCAAATCGCACACAGCCAAGATTCAGGCACAGCCCGATACGTCCGATACCTACAGCAAGCCGAGCGCGACGGTGTCCGACAAGGGCGATGCGATCGAAATCACCGGCGGCAAGGCGACCGTGATCCTCGACAAGGCGACGGGCAAGATGAGCATCAAGAGCGGTGACCGCGTCGTGGTCTCCGAGTCCCAGTCGCTCGACCTCGATAAGAAGGGCACCGTCCAGACGCTCGCCAAGGATAAGTCCGAGAATTTCTTTGGCGGCGGCACCCAAAACGGGCGTTTCCTGCACACCAACCAGACCATCGCCATCTCGAACACCAACAACTGGACCGACGGCGGCGTGGCCTCGCCCAACCCGTTCTATTGGACGAGCGACGGTTACGGTGTGCTTCGCAACACGTTTGCCGAGGGTTCCTATGACTTTGGCTCGTCGGACGCCTCGACGGTCAAGACCTCGCACAGCGAGAACGAGTTCGACGCTTACTACTTTGTGGCGACGGATGGGGGCGCCTCGAACGTGGCGACCGAGATGCTCCAGGACTACTACAAGGTGACCGGCAATCCCGTTCTCCTGCCCGAGTACGGTTTTTATCTGGGTCATCTCAACGCCTACAACCGCGACGGCTGGTCCACCACGGCAGGCCAGAAGGCCTGGGAGACCAAGGGCAGCAAATCATCGAGCGAGAAGGGCGACGTCAAGTACGAGTCCGGCATGGCCACCGGCTACAAGCTTGACGGCACGCTCGCGTCAGAGACGCTGAACGGCGAGGGTCCCACGGTCGACACCGAGAACATGAAGGCGACCGACTTCGACCGCCAGTTCTCCGCCCGGCAGGTCATCGATGACTATGCGAACAACGACATGCCGCTCGGCTGGTTCCTGCCTAACGACGGCTACGGCGCGGGCTACGGCCAAAACGGCTACTACAAGACGGGCGGCGTCAACGAGGACGGCACAAGCTCGGCCGAGCGCCTCAACGCCGTGCGCGCCAATGTGGATAATCTCAAGAAGTTCACCGAGTACGCCAACTCCAAGGGTGTGAGCACGGGTCTCTGGACTCAGTCCAACCTCGAGCCCGATAGCAACCCCGAGACCCCTTGGCACCTGCTGCGCGACTTTGAATCCGAGGTCAAGGTCGGCGGCATCACCACCCTCAAGACCGACGTCGCTTGGGTGGGTTCCGGCTACTCCTTTGGCCTCAACGGCATCAAGACGGCATATGACACCGTGACGACCGGCGCCAACAAGCGCCCCAACATCATCACGCTCGACGGATGGGCCGGCACGCAACGCTTCGGCGGCATCTGGACGGGCGACCAGTATGGCGGAAACTGGGAGTACATCCGCTTCCATATCCCCACGTATATCGGCCAGAGCCTCTCGGGCAACCCCAACATCGGGTCCGACATGGACGGCATCTTTGGCGGCAGTCCCGTCATCTCCACCCGTGACTACCAGTGGAAGACTTTCACGCCCACGATGCTCGACATGGACGGTTGGGGCTCCTACCGCAAGTCGCCCATGACGCACGGCGATCCCTATACGGGCATCTCGCGCTTCTATCTCAAGCTCAAGGCGCAGCTCATGCCCTATATCTACACGAGCGCGGCCTCGGCGGCTAACATCGACACGGGCAACGGCGACACCGGCCTGCCCATGATCCGCGCCATGCTGCTCTCCGACAACTCCACCTATGCCGCGAGCACCTCGACGCAGTACCAGTACATGTTCGGTGAGAACTTCCTGGTGGCCCCGGTGTATCAGGACACCCAGGCCGACGATGCCGGCAACGACGTGCGCAACGGCATCTACCTGCCCAACTACGGTACCGACGATAGCCCCACTATCTGGATCGACTACTTCTCGGGCAAGCAGTACCGCGGCGGCCAGGTCCTCAACAACTACGAGGCACCGCTCTGGAAGCTGCCACTCTTTGTGAAGGCCAACAGCATCGTGCCGATGTATGCCGAGAACAACAACCCCGAGGCCGTGAGCGCCTCCAACACCAAGGGCACCGATCGCTCCCAGCGTATCGTCGAGTTCTATGCGACCGAGGGTGAAGGCAGCTTCACGCAGTATGAGGACGACGGTTCCTCCATCGAGAACAACACGACCAAGGATGACTCCTACGGCACGATCGACAACATATGCTACGGCGAGCATGTGAGCACCGTCTATCGCTCCCAGGCCGCGGGCGGCACCGCCACGTTTACCGCCGAGGCTTCGCAGGGTGGCTATAGCGGCTACGACTCAAATCGCACGACGACCTTTGTGGCCAACGTGTCCGCCAAGCCCACGAGCGTCGTCGCCAAGAACGGCGGCTCCGCGCTCAACGTGACCGAGGTCGACTCGCAGGAGGCCTTTGACGCCGCGACCCCCGAGGCCGGCCAGGCGGTCTACTTCTACAACGAGACCCCCAACCTCAACCGCTACGGCAGCGATGCAGATAACAGCGAGGCGGAGAAGGGCGAGAGCTTCAACGAAATAAAGATCACCACGAACCCCAAGGTCTATGTCAAGTTCGCAAAGACCGACGTCGCCGCGGCCGAGCAGACGCTCGAACTCGGCGGCTTTGCGAACGCTGACGCCACGATGGCGGTCGACCGCTTGAACGAGAAACTCTCCGCGCCCGCGAACCTCGCCGCCCCCGAGGACGCCACGACCCCCACGAGCATCAAGCTCACCTGGGATAAGGTGGATGGTGCGACCGGGTATGACCTGAAGGTCGACGGCACCGTGTTTGCCGTGGGAGATATGGCCGAGTTCACCCACACCGATCTCGCCTACAACAGCAAGCACACCTACCAGATTCGCTCGCGCAACGCCGATGGCTACTCCGCCTGGAGCGGCGTGCTGGAGGCGAACTCCGCGCTCGATCCATGGCGCAACGTCCCCGAGGCCGAGAAGATCACCTGGGAGGGTTCGCTCTACGGCAGCCATTCGGCCGACCTTGCCTTCGATCATGAGTTCCAGTCGGGCGACGGTGGCTTCCACTCCGGCGGCAACGACCTGGGCAAGGCGCTCACCGTCGATTACGGACGCGCGTACAAGCTCGACAAGCTCGAGTACTACCCGCGCGACGATGCCGGCAACGGCACGGTGACCAAGATGCGCATCGAGACGAGCCTCGACGGTGTCCACTGGACGAGCCAGGAGGTCGATTGGGCGCGTTCCGCCACCTGCAAGACAGTGGCATTCGAGGGCACGGTGGCCGCGCGCTACGTGCGCATGACGCCGCTCGCCTCGGTCGGCAACTTCTTCTCCGCCACCGAGATCGCCATCTACAAGACCGACGGCACCGACGGCTTTGCTGTGGGATCTAACCTCAACAAGGCAATGATTTCCGACGGCGACTACTCCAACATGAAGAACTACCTGGGTCTCGAGAACCGCGAACCCGAAGCCTCGACGTTCATCTCGCAGATCCGCGACCACTTTGCCGACCTCAACGGCAACGGGGTCTATGACGCTTACGATTACTCGTTCACCATGGCGGGGCTCGACGGCGGCACCAAACAAAAGGGCAAGGTCGCCGGCACGCTCGCGGTGATCCCCAGCAAGACCGAAGTCGAGGCCGGCGACGAGATCACTGTCGACGTTTATGCAGCCGACGCCAAGAACGTCAACGCCCTGGGTGCACTCGTCAACTTCAAGAGCGATCAGTTCGAGTTTGTCTCCGAGAGCATCTCGCAGGACGGCTCGACCGCCGGCATGGAGAACCTGTCGCGCGAGAAGGTACAGTTCACGGACGGCACGCAGACTATCAACCTGGCCTTCGCCAACCGTGGCGATGGCAAGCTCTACAACGGCACCGGCGCGGTGGCGAGTTTCAAGCTCAAGGCCAAGACCGCCGGCAAGGTCGAACTGCCTTCGACATCGTGGCTCATCGGCCCGGCATGCGATGCACTTGAGTTTGCGAGCGATGGCACGGTGACGATGCCCGATGTCCCGCAGCCCACCAAGTCCGAGTACGGCCGCGACGCCTTTGGCATCACGATGACCAACGACGAGCTCCACACCGACGACGGCACCAACGTCGAGAAGTTCATCCAGCAGAAGAGCTATGACGGACTGTTCGACAACAATGAGGGCGGCAACGACTTCGAGTTCCTGTGGAACTATGAGCCCAACTGGATCGACGGCAAGATGCCGACCTACGTCAAGCTGCCCGCCACGATGACGTTCGCCTTCAAGACGCCGTCGAAACTCGATAGCGTCGAGGTCGTTAACCGCAACGGCGGCAACGGCACCGTGCAGAAGATCAAGGCCGTCGTGACGTTTGAGGACGGCTCGATCCAGGAGTTCTCGGGCGGACGCTTCGATTCCTATCAGGCCCGCTATGCCTTTGGCCTCTCAGCTGAGAATAAGGGCAAGAAGGCGACCAAGGTTGAGGTAACGCCGCTTGAGGCATCGGGTGACCAGATGCTCACTCTGCGCGAGATTAACTTTAACTACACGCAGGGCGTCGAGGCTATCGGGGGCGTCGAGCTGGGCGAGAACCAGACCGCGCTCTTCGAGGGCGACATGACGCTTGTCGACGCCAAGGCCACGCCCGAGAGCGCTGGCTATCCTTACGTGACGGTCGAGAGCTCCGACCCCTCTGTGGTGAGCGTTTCCGCCGTCCAGGCCGGCGACAGCGTCAACTACTACCTGCGCGCCAACAAGGCCGGCAAGGCCAAGATCACCGTGGCTTCGGTGCTCGATCCCACCAAGACCGCGTCTTATGAGGTCGAAGTCAAGGCCGGTGTTGACACGTCCGCGCTTATGGGCGCACTCACCAAGGCCGAAGGTTACAGCGAGTCCGTCTACACCAAGGATTCCTATGCAGCGCTCGCGTCTGCGGTCGAGGCGGCGCAAAAGCTCCTCGACAGCGGCCAGGGCAGCTACAGCAAGAAAGACGTGGCGGACGCCACGGCTAAGATCGAGAAGGCGATCGACGGCCTCAAGATGCGCCCCGTGGATGAGAAGAACCTCATCAACACGCCCGAGAATCGCGAGAATGTCAAGGTGACTGAATTCTCAAGCGAAGCCGACTACGACAACGGTGACGCCTCCCACGCCCTCGACGGCGACGAGCAGACGATTTGGCACAGCGACTGGGCCAACCCGACGGGCATGCCCCAGCATCTGACTGTCGACCTCGGTCGCGATTACGACCTCACCGACGTAACGTTCCTGCCGCGTCAGAACGTTGGTACCAACGGCGATATCTTCGAGGCTGAGGTGCTCGTGTCCGACACCGCCGACGGGTATGAGAACGGCTCCGCCGTATCGATGGGTACGTTTACCTTCGACAACGACGGCCGTGTGCTCAGCGACCGCGGCGACTGGAAGCAGATGAGCTTCAGTTCAATGCGCGGCCGCTACGTAACCGTTAAGGTGCTCCATGCCGGCGGTGACAGCGTCGATACGTATTGCAGCCTATCGGAGCTCAAGTTCTACGGCACGGCTGTTCCCGACCCGGTGGCGAAGGACGACCTCACCGCTGCGATTGAAAAGGTCGATGCCGAGATTGCAGCCGGCGACCTTAAGGCCAGCGACTACACCGAGGCTTCCTGGACCGCGTTCCAGAACGCCTTGGCGAGCGCCCGCGCCATCCTGAGCGACGAGAACGCCACGCTGGACGAGGTCGACCAGGCACTCAAGGCACTCGAGAGTGCTCGCGACGCGCTTGAGAAGACTCCGGTGACCCCGGTCGAGAACCCGACCAAGAAACAGCTCAAGGCCCTGGTCAAGCGGGCGAAGGAATCTGACACCAAGGGCAAGACGGCCGAGTCCGTCAAGGCCCTGATGGACGCCATTGCCTACGCCGAGGACGTCTTGGGTGATGAGAGTGCTTCTGACACCCAGCTTCAGGCGGCCTATGACCAGCTCAAGCTGGCAATCGAAGGTCTCAAGGATGCCGATTCCGGCAATCAGGGCGGTTCGGGTAACCAGGGTGGCTCGGGCAACACCGGAGGTTCCGGCAGCCAGGGCTCCGGTAACGGTGGTCAGACGTCTGGCGGCGGTTCGAACGCCGGCGGACAGACGGGCAATAAGGCCCAGGGCGGTAAGAAGGGCGGATCCGAGATCCCCAACACCGGCGATCAGACGGTGACGACCGTCGCAGCTGTCGGCGGTATCGGCGCCATCTTCGCGGCGATCGGAGCGTTCTTCCGCCGTCGCAACAAGGCGTAACGCAACCCGGGAAATGGGACAAACAACTCAGAGTTGTTTGTCCCATTTTTTCGGTCAATATCGGATTGGATTCGCATCCTAGAAGGTTCTTTCGGTTGCGCGGCACAATGCAGCAAAAATGAATGACAAAAAGAATTCATTTTTAGGAGGTATCTATGCCTGCATTGCAGATGCTCGACAATCTTGTTCCAATTAGCGATTTCAGCCACGGCAAGGGCTCGACTGCCTTTTCGAAGGTTGGGGACGACAATCCTGTTGTGGTCCTCAAACACAACAAGCCAGCGTTTGTAATTGTTACTCCCAATGAATACAGGGAGGCGAAGCAGGCGGAAGAAGACCTCGCCTTGTTAACGCTGGCTCTTAAGAGGGCAGCTGAGACGAGCGACGACATGCTTGTCTCCCTGTCTGATGTTATGGAAGAGCTGGGCGTGAGCCAGGACGAACTCGATCAGATGGATGAGGTCGAGTTTGAATGAGTAGGCACGAAGTCGCTTTCTACCCGGATGTTCTCAAGGATATTAAGCGCCTGGACGGCTCTCAACGAAAGATTGTCCTTAAGAGAATCTCTAACCTCACCCTATTAATCTTTCTTCCCAACCAAATTCAGCCAACGTACGTCATGGCAATCCCCGGTAGGTCGCAGGGTGGCGGCTGAGCCTTTCCCTCGGGAAACTTCGCGAAGCCCAGTTCCCGAGGGAAAGGCTCAGCCGCCACCACAAAGACCGCAGGGACGGGAGCAGCTATACTACTCTCAGTAGTTAAGGGTCGCGGATCCGCCGCGTCACCGCTCTCAACAGGAGGTCTTTGTTTATGGCAGATCAAAAACCGGTTGTCGGGATCATCATGGGTTCCAAGTCCGATCTGGGCGTTATGGAAGGCTGCACCGCCGAGCTCGAGGCGCTTGGTGTGCCCTATGAGCTTGTCATTGCGAGCGCACACCGCACGCCGGCGAAGGTCCACGAGTGGGCCTCGACTGCTGCCGATCGCGGTATCAAAGTGATTATCGCTGCCGCCGGCAAGGCCGCTCACCTGGGTGGTGTCGTGGCTGCCTTTACGCCGCTGCCGGTTATCGGCGTGCCCATGAAGACGAGTGACCTGGGCGGTATGGATTCTCTGCTGTCGATGGTGCAGATGCCTTCGGGCGTGCCCGTGGCCTGCGTTGCCATCAACGGCGCCAAGAACGCCGCCATCTACGCCACGCAGATTCTAGGCGCTTGCGACCCCGAGTACCGCAAGGTTATCGAGAAGATGAAGCAGGAGATGGCCGACGCCTAAGCGGCTTGCCGCCTTATCTGCAATAGAGGAGAAATATGTCCAATTATCAGGGAAAACGTTTTAAACTGTCCCAGATTCCCGATTCTGCGAATCCAAGCGCGCCGCGCTCGGTGCAGCCGGGGCGGACGTCCTCTACGCAGCCCGCCCATGTCGCGGGGCACGTTCGGGCTCCGCGGCCGGTGGCGCCATCGAACCGGCACGTTCAAGGCGCTTTGCCGACCTGCCGCCCCTCCAGTTACGGGGAGCAATCGCAAGCCCATCGTTCGCCTTCGCCCGGGCTCGGCGGCTCGGCGGATAGTTCTGCTCCTAAGCGCAAAAAGGGCCGTTCGATTTTCGCGAGACTTCTTATTGTGATCGGTGTGTGCCTGATCGCCGCCGCCGCCGGCATCTATATCAAGGCGCAATTGGGCTACAAGGAAGCAAGCGATTCGTATCAAAAGGTTGAGAAAAAGTCTGTGAGCGATAGCGACGCGAGCGGTGCGCCCATTGTTGATTTTGCCACGCTTGCCCAAACCAACCCCGATGTCGTCGGTTGGATATATGTACCCGGTACCGCTATCAACTATCCGGTGGTGCAGACGGATAACAACACCAAGTACCTGAGCACGCTCTTTGACGGCACGACAAATCCCGTGGGCTCTATTTTCCTTGACTGCGATGACGCGGCTCCCGGTATGGTGGACCAGCAGACTACACTCTACGGACATCACATGAGGGATAACTCGATGTTCCATTTCATTGCCGACAGCGCCGACCAGTCGGTTTTCGACGGTATCGAATATGCCTTTTACGTCACGCGCGACGGCGCCTATAAATTTAAGCCGTTGCTGACCAAGGTGGTCGAGGACTCGTACCAAAAAGCGCGTACTCCCAACTTTGAGGGCGGAGACGGCCTGAAGGCCTATCTTTCCGAGATGATTGACGGTGCCTCCGCCGTGGCAAGCGACGCTGAGAGCCGTGCCGCCAAGGCTGATAAGGTGCTCACGCTTATCACGTGTTCGCCTTCGGCGCTAAGGAACAAGCGTGCCGTGATGATTCTTACCCCCGTCGAGAACTAATGGTTGCATTGCAGGCAGCGGAGGCGCTGAAGGGCGAGTTGTCGCCCGACGGCATAAGAGATAAAAAAGGGGAAATGATGCTCGAGAATGGCAAAACGATGCCTTCGATTGATGCTTGGCTGCGCGAGGCCAAGGCCGACGCTTCGGCGCCGGCGTGCGGTATGTATCTGACGCATAACGGTGTGGTGCGCGCGACGCCCAAGGCCGAGGTACGCGGAGTCGAGACCGATGGCGTGGCCCCGGGCCACAAGGTGGGCGGCATGGTCTTTGACTACGATGCCGAAAAGGTGCGGTCTGCCATCGAGGCGACGCGAGCGATGCCGGGTATCGGCTATGTGCGCGTGTGGCTGGCAAGCGGCGAGCTTTCCGTGGGCGATGACATCATGCTCGTGCTCATTGGCGGAGACATTCGTCCGCACGTGGTCGATGCCCTGCAGACGCTTGTCGGCACCATCAAGAATGAATGTGTGAACGAGGTCGAGCGCGAGGCATAGCGCTTTGCAATCAACTCGAGCTCATCTATAGCAAAAGCCCGCTGGCAGTTTAGGCGAACTGCCAGCGGGCCTACTTGTCCGTTGGGACTGGTTTGCGCCAGCGCCTGCTCTATACGCGCGTGGCGTCCTTGGGGCTCATGGTCATGCTCTGGAAGCGATTTTCCATATACTCATTATCGAAGTACTTGCCGTAGAACTGCGCAACGGGAATATCGCTGACCGTGCCGTTGACTCGCTGGTACCAGTAGTCGAGCGATTGCAGCGTCATGACGCCGTCGACCAGCATGATGATGGTAAAGATGACGGTGGCCGAGTAGCGGCTCTTCCAAGGAATCATGTTAATGAGTTTGAGCAATCTGGGCAGCAGCAGCTTGATCCAGATGAGTCCGCCCAGGCCCCACAGGCAGGCGAAGCCCGTGCAGGTGCGTCCGCCCGTAAGCACGGCGAGCGGATCGGGCATGCCAAAGAGCTTCATATGCGAGTAGCTCCACGAGACCACACCGAACGAGGTCTGCATAAACCAGCCCACGAACACCTCAAAGCTTGCGCCAAGTAGGGCACTCACCAAAAAGATAACGATGGGGTTCTTTTTGTAGAAGCGGTTGAGCACCATGGTCATGAGTACGGCGCCAAATCCGTAGATGGGGCTGAAGGGGCCAAACAGCATGCCGGCACGGTTCTGGTAGACGCCCGGGTCGTCGACCGTCATGTGCCAGATGTCCTCCAGAATCAGGCCCAGCACACAGCAGACAAAGAATACCCAGAACAGGTTGAAGTAGTTGAGCTTGATGTAGCCTTCTCCGGTTTCATCGCGGCCGAGCATGCCCTCGGCGGCGGCGTCGCGATCGAGCATCTCCTGCAGGCGTCGCTGCAGTTCGCGCTCCTGACGAAGTGTGGGGTCAACGGTGGCCGAAAGCGCAATGAGGATGCCGAGCTGGACGGCGGGGCGCAACAAGAACGGCCCGATACCCTGAAGCATCACGTCGACCAAAAGCTCAACGACGGTAAATGCGATAAGGATGTAGGACAGGCGCGCGGCGTTGCGGCGCTGGTTCTTGATGAGGTCCAGGCCGAAGATGATGAAGATGACCGCGCTCGCTGCCGAGAGCATGATGCCGGCGACGATAAGGCCGACCGCGACGAGCGTGTTGTCGCCGAGCTTGGCGGCGGCGTTGCCGTTGATGAGTGCGGTGATGACCTGCCACATAAAGGCGCCGACCGACGGGAGCGTACCAACACCGGACAGGATGCACAGGACGGCATACACCTTAATGATGAGGGGGATCTTCTTGACCTCCGTGGCGCTGGGGACGCTGGGGTCGAGTTCGTTTCGATCCATACAGAACCTTTCTCGCTTTGTTGTAGATTATAAGGATACGCCGCCGACCTGCCAAAAGACAGGACGAACGTCCCAATTGCAACTTTGTAATCCCCAACGGCGGACGCGGCGGCCATCTGGGGGCGCGGGCACTTACGCTGGACAGACCGATAAAATGTTTGGCAACAAAACGGATTATTAGCTCGGTGGGCTTTTAAAAAGCGCTGCTCATGCGCGGGAGTGCTTGTCTTGCCGTGCGTATAATAGGGCGGGTAACGCCAAATAACGAGGCTCTGAGGGGATGCCATGTCTCAAGAAACCATCCGCGCGGCCGAGCGTGCCGCGGGACAGGTGAACACCATGTCGACGTATGATCCGGACTCCGACCAGCTGCATGAGGAATGTGGCATTTTCGGCGTATGGGCGCCCGATCGCGACGTGGCTCGACTGACGTACTTTGGTCTGCGCGCGTTGCAGCATCGCGGCCAGGAATCGGCGGGAATCGCCGTGGGCGATGGCGGCACGGTTATGGTTCGCAAAGACCTGGGACTGCTCGATCGCGTGTTCTCCAACGCCGACCTGTCGACACTCTCCGGCCAGCTGGCCGTGGGCCACGTGCGCTATGGCACCGCCGGCGCCAAGAGCTGGGAAGCCTCGCAGCCGCATCTTTCTACCATCAACAGCGTCATCATCGCGCTTGCTCACAACGGCACTCTGGTCAACACCGACGAGCTGCGCCGTCAGCTGATCGAACTGGGCGTGCCGTTCCTCTCCAATTCGGATTCCGAGGTCGCGACCAAGCTTATCGGCTACTTTACCCAGCGTACGGGCCACCTGCGCGAGGGCATTCGCAAGACCATGGAGCTCGTGCGCGGCGGCTACGCCATGACGCTCATCAACGAGCAGGCACTCTATGCCTTCCGCGACCCACATGGCATTCGTCCGATGGTGCTGGGCAAGCTCGTGGACGAGGGCCTGGACCAGGCCGATGCCGCTTCTGTTTCGCAGCTGCCCTCGCAAGACGACGCCTCGACGGTCGATTCCGCCGTCCATGTCACGCATGCCGGCGGCTGGGTCGTTGCCTCCGAGACGTGCGCACTCGATATTGTGGGCGCCGAGTACGTCCGCGACGTCCGCCCCGGCGAGATTTTGCGCATCAGCGCCGAGGGCCTGGTGTCCGAGCAGGGTGTGCCCGCAGCCGAAAAGTCCGCCAACTGCATCTTTGAGCAGGTCTACTTTGCCCGTCCCGACTCCATCATGAACGGCAAGAGCGTCTACGCCTGTCGTTACGACATGGGTCGTCAGCTGGCACACGAAGAGCCCGTCGAGGCCGACCTGGTCATCGGCGTGCCCGACTCCGGCCTGCCGCCTGCGGAGGGCTATTCGCACGAGAGCGGCATTCCCTTTGGCGAGGGCCTCATCAAGAATCGTTATGTGGGCCGTACGTTTATCGAGCCCACGCAGGAGCTGCGCGCCATGGGCGTGCGCATGAAGCTCAACCCGCTGCGCGACAACATCGAGGGCAAGCGCCTGGTCGTCATCGACGACTCCATCGTGCGCGGCACCACCATGGTGCAGCTCGTCAAGATGCTGCGCAACGCCGGCGCCAAGGAGATTCACATCCGCATCAACTCGCCCGAGGTCATCTGGCCGTGCTTCTACGGCATCGATACCGACGTGCAGTCGCAGCTCATCAGCGCCAACAAGACGGTCGAGGAGATCTGCGAGTATATCGGCGCCGATTCGCTGGCCTTCCTTTCGGTTGAGGGCCTGCTGAAGGTCATGCCCAAGGGTGGCTACTGCGATGCGTGCTTTACCGGTCGCTATCCCGTGGCGATTCCCGAGAGCTTTGGCCGCGACAAGTTCATGGAGGGCTTTAAGCCCCGCAACCTGGATAAGCCGCTGCACTTTGACGACGACGCCGTGGTCGAGAAATACGATGACCGCAGCTGGGAAGAGAAGCACGGCGAGGCCTAAAACCCGCCATTTAGGGACAGGTTTATTTTGGTAGGTTTTACCTGCTGTTTTGTTGATTGAGCGGCGCGCGTTGCCAGAATGCGCGCCGAACCGAGGGCAACTATGAGCACCGTTTGGCGCCCGGGCGGCAAACGGTAGTGGGAGAGGAAGTCTCAGATGAGCGACAGCAAGCATGTGACGTATGAGGATGCCGGCGTCGATACCGCCGAGGGCGGCCGCGCCGTTGACGCTATTAAGCAGATGGTTAAGGACACCAACCGTCCCGAGGTTATCGGCGGTATCGGTGGCTTCGGTGGCTTGTTCTCGGCCGCCGCGCTTAAGGATATGGAAGACCCGATCCTGATCAGCGGTACCGACGGCGTGGGCACCAAGCTCGTGCTCGCCCAGATCATGGACCGTCACGAGACGGTGGGCCAGGACCTGGTCGCCATGTGCGTCAACGACATCTTGGCTTCGGGCGCCGAGCCGCTGTTCTTCCTGGACTACGTCGCCATCGGCCACATTGAGGCCGAGCACATGGCAAAGATCATCAAGGGCGTTGCCGACGGCTGCAAGCTCGCGGGCTGCGCGCTCGTGGGCGGCGAGATGGCCGAGCACCCGGGCGTTATGGCTCCTGCCGACTACGACCTTGCCGGATTTACCGTGGGCGTCGTCGACCGTCCCAAGATGCTTGACCCCGCGAACGTTCGCCCCGGCGATGTGATCCTGGGCCTGCCTTCCACCGGCGTGCACTCCAACGGCTACTCGCTCGTGCGCAAGGTCATCGGCGTCGACGGCATCAAGCCGGGCACGCCCGAGGCCGCCGCTAAGGCCGAGGAGCTGAGCCGTCCGCTCGAGGAGCTCGGCGGCGCATCGCTGGCCGACGCCCTGCTGGCCCCCACGCGCATCTATGTCAAGCCGATTCTTGAGCTGCTGCGCGGTGGCGCTCCGGTGCACGCCATTGCCCACATCACCGGCGGCGGCATCACCGAGAACCTCAACCGCGCGCTTGCCGACGACGTCGACGCCGTGGTCACCCGCAACGGTGCCGAGATGGGCTGGGATGTTCCGCCCGTCATCACCTACGTGTCGCGCCAGGCCGAGCTCGCGCCCAACGAGGCGTGCAAGACCTTCAACATGGGCGTCGGCCTGTGCCTGATCGTTGCCCCCGAGGACGAGGCCGCGGTGACCGAGGCCCTGGTCGCGCTGGGCGAGAAGCCGTTCCGCGTGGGCGAGTGCGTCGAGGGTTCCGGTAAGGTCGTGTACTCCGATGAGCGCTAACGAGCAGATGGCTGCTGCCGAGGGCCTGGACTTTGTGCCCTATACCCGTCCGACCGGTACCGATACGGCTGAGCCGCTCAAGATCGGCGTGCTCATCAGCGGCTCCGGCACCAATCTGCAGGCGCTGATCGACCTAATCGCCGCCGGCAAGCTCAATGCTTCGATTGAGCTTGTGGTGTCGAGCCGTCCTTCGGCCAAGGGCCTGCAACGTGCCGAGCGTGCAGGCATCCAGACGCTTACGCTGTCCAAGGATGTCTATGCCGATCCCATCGCCGCCGACGAGATCATCGCGCACGAGCTGCTCGAGCGCGGCTGCGAATATGTGGTCATGGCCGGCTACATGCGCATGGTGCACACGCCTCTGCTAGCGGCGTTTCCCAACCGCGTGGTCAACTTGCATCCGGCGCTGCTGCCGAGCTTTACCGGCGCGCATGCGATCGACGATGCCTTTGCGCGCGGCGTCAAGGTAACCGGTGTGACCGTGCATTTTGCCAACGAGATCTACGACAACGGCCCCATCATCGCCCAGCGCGCGCTGGCCGTTGAGGAAGGCTGGGACGTCGATACGCTCGAGGAGCACATCCATGCGATTGAGCACGTGCTGTATCCCGAGGTCGTCCAGATGCTCGCCGACGGCCGCGTCCACGTGCTGGAGAGCGGCAAGGTGGCAATTGATGCGCCGCGTCATTGTGCGTAAAAGGATTCGCTTGGTTTTCCTTACAACGTAAACTATCAAAAAGGCTGATTGGGGCATATGGAATCACCTGTGCTCCAATCAGCCTTTATTACTTCTTCGATTTCGGATCCTGGATAACGTGACGGGTGTCATTTCCATCCTAAGAAATCCGATAGGGCCTCGTCCGCGTGTGGGTGGGCCCTTTTACGTGGCCTTTTAGGTCTGCTATACTGCTAGCAAGTAGAGAGGAGCCGCTATGGGTACAGCAACGGTGCAGCTCAACACGCGAATCGACCCTATGCTCAAAGCTGGTGGCGATGCAGTCCTAACTCGCAATGGATTGGGGCCGAGCGATGCCATTCGTGCGCTTTGGGCTTATCTCGTCGAGCATCAAACGTTGCCGGGATTTATGGTGGCGGATAAGCGCGAGGCGCCCCGTGCGGAGAGTCTAGCCGAGCAGGGGTGTGGCCTAGCTTTTTCTTCGTTGGGGCTCAGTGCTTCGGATTTTGCGCCAGCTGGATCATCTGCGGTAGACTGGGATGCCGTACGAGATGATATGTATGACGCGATGATTGCTGACATTGAGGCGAATTGCCGATGATTGAGGCAAAGCATCTCTTGGTAGATACGAACGTTTGGCTCGATTATTACCTGCAAGAGGGGGCGTTCGACGAAGCGAAGAGATTGGTTGAACTGGCCGAGGCAGGAAAGATCGACCTTCTGTATGCGCCAACGACGGCAAAGGACGTGTTCTATATTTTGCCTCGGCGACTAGCCCGGCGGAATGTGAATGGGATTAACGTGTCGTTTGCCTCGGCGTCGTGGGCCTGCATTGAGCACATGATGCAGGTGGCAACCGCCTCTCCGCTTTCGTTGGCGGAGTGCGAGATGGCGCGCATGCTTGGCAAACACATGCCAGATCTTGAAGACAACCTCATTATCGCTTCGGGCGAGACGGCAGATGTTGACTACGTGGTCACGAGTGACCGGCGCATGCTGGAGGCGATGCCCGAAGTTTGCCTGACGCCTGCCCGCGCACTCGATATGATTGGAATCCTCGACTAACCTTGCCTGCCTCGTTTCGTTATCATATGGGGCATTGTGAACCTCATGCAACTTTGGAGGACAGTATGGCGGATAACGCCGAGATGCTATTCTCGCCTGAGCTGGTGTTTTTTGATTGGGAGTGCGCGACGCCGGATGAGGTGTTTGCGCGGCTCGAGGGCGAGCTTGCACCGCGTGGCTACATTTCGTCCGGTTGGCTTGACGCCGTTCGCGCACGCGAGGACGCCTATCCCACGGGTCTTGCCATGCCAGCGGCCAACATCGCTATCCCACACACCGACCCGGGGTTTGTGGCTAAGCCCTATATCGCGGTGGTAAAAGCTGCTGCGCCCGTGACATTCAATGCTATGGCGGGCATGGGCGCTCCCGTGCCGGCACAGATCATCATCAATCTGGGCATTGCCGAGCCGGGCGGCCAGGTCGAGGCCCTGCAAGCGCTCATGAATATCTTTATGGACGCCGACGCCGCAGCTGACGTGCTCGGCCAGACCACGTGCCAAGGCATGGTCGATGCCATCCGCCGTCACTTTTAGGGCCGGCACTTGGGGCTATCCCTAACTGCCGGCAGAAAAGGAATGTCCCTAATTGCCAACAGCCAGAACAGCCCCCTTTGCACCAAAATGGTGCAGATTAACCTGTCCCCCATACACCAGGTGTGTCGCGGGGGCCGCGTTGTGACACAATGGCGTTTGTTCAATTCGTGATGCGAAAGGCCAACTATGGCAAACAAGAAAAAGAACTCCGAGGCCGCGCCGACGCCCGAGCAGCAGGCCCGCGCTGTCTCCAGCTCTCGTAAGAAGCAGCGCAAGACGTACGTGTCTAAGACCGTCAAGATCGTCTTGGTGGTTATCGGCGTGCTGGCAATGCTGCTTTCCGTCTCGGCCATGGCGTGCTCCGGTCTCATGTCGCAGACCGAAAGCACCAGCTCGGGTTACAAGCTTACCGGCGGTGTCGCCGCTACCATCAACGGCACCAATCTCACCGAGGACACCGTGACCAAGCAAATCATGAGCATGCGCACGTCCTACGGCTACACCAAGGACAAGGACTGGGCGCAGTATCTGGTCGACAACGACCTCACGCCCAAAAAGTACCGCAAGCAGCTCATCGACTCCTACACGCAGCAGATTCTGCTTCAGCAGGCACAGAAGGAGAACGGCGTGACGGTGTCGGACGAGGAAGTCGAGAAGGCATGGAAGGACGCGTGCAAGAGCGCGGGCGGTGCCAAGACCTTTAAGAAGACCCTTAAGACCTACGGCTATACCGAGGACACCTACAAGGATTCGCTCAAGGAGAGCCTGGCGCAGCAGAAACTCAAGGATGCCGTGGCGCCCACCAGCAAGCCCAAGGACAGCGAGATCGTCGATTACATCAACGAGAACCTGTCTAACTACAACGA
>UQXT01000038.1 GCA_900545075.1 uncultured Collinsella sp.
ATTCCTTTCGGACTGTCCCGGACCAAGCCGCAGCTACGACAGCGCAATACCGCCGAGCCAGCCCCAACGCACGCCAGAGCCAGTGCCATAGAAGCTAATAAACGAGTCAAGCGACTTAGACGTAATGGCTCCCTCATTGCTCATAACGATGCCGCCGCCAACGTAGATACCCACATGACCGTAGATAAGGCCCGGAGCACCCGTGCCGCTGTGCGAGGAATCGGCCACGATCATGCCCACCTGCAGCGCCGAGCGGTCGGAGCTATAGCACCAGGCGTTAAACATGTCGCACGCATTGCCTCCAAAGTAGCCAACGCCGGCGTTACGGAAGACATTGGTGACCCACGCCGCGCACCAGTTCTGACCCGGCGAAGGCGTGGAGTAGCACGCGTTGACGACAGCCTGCTGCTTGCCCGAGCCGGCATTCTGCTGCGGAGTTCCGGGCGCGTACGATCCACCACCCGAGCTCGAACCACCCGAGTAGGAATTGTTCTTGTTCGCGGCAGCCGCGGCAGCGGCAGCCTTCCTAGCGGCCTCCTCAGCCTGGGCAGCAGCGAGGATCTCGGAATCGCGCTGAGCCATGAGCTCCTTGACGTCGTCGGAAAGACCGTTCAGCACGGTCTGGACTTCTTGCTGCTTGGCCTGCATGTCCTGCATCTGGGCAGTCTGCTGGTCCTTGAGCTTCTCTAAGTCGGCCTTCTGCGACTCGAGCTCGGTCTTTTGCGCATCGAGCTCTTCCTGGATGGTCTGAATGTCCTCGATGGCGTCGCGGTCGCTCTTGTTGATCTTCTCAACGTAATGCGCGTTGGCGACGAGTTCCTCAAACGAGCCAGAGGCCAGCAGCAGTGACAGGATGTTCGTGCCGCCGGACTTGTAGCTGGCGGCCACGCGATCGGAAAGGTCGTTGCGCTTCTTCTTGAGCTCGGCCTTCTTTTCATCGATCTGGGCCTGCGTGTCGTCAATCTTGCCCTGGACATTCTCGATGTCGTTGAGGGTCTGGGCATTCTTGTTGGCCAGCGCCGCATACTCATTTGCGATGCTGTCGAGCTGGGCCTGAACCTCGTCGAGCTGGGCCTGGGCGGCATTCAGTTTATCGGTGGTTTCTTTGGAAGCCTCCGCCGCATGGGCGCGAGCGGGCAGGCCAAAAAGAACTGCCGCAGAAGCGGCGCCGAACAGGGCCTTGAGGGCAGTGCGGCGCGAGAGCTCCTGAGAAAGGATGGAATCGCTGTTTGGTGACATATGTACTCCGTTACATGCTTATTTATATGTCGCTCAACTCATACATATTAGCGTACATATGGCGCGTCCCAACGATTTCCACGAACGGCAGGAAACTGCAAGGTCGGCGGCTCGTAAGCAAATGCCAGAGATCAGGTTATGCGTACGCAAGCTCTTCTATGAGTACGTTAGCACAATCCTCTGCTTTTCCTACAGCGCACGATTTGGGCGTCCCTGCCTGCGCTATACTCCCCTGAAGAAGTGTTCCTGATTCGATAGGAGACTACATGTCCAAAGCACTCGACCCCAAAGACACCTGCGTCCTCGTTACCGGTGGCGCCGGCTTTATCGGCTCGCACACCGTCGTTCAGCTGCTCGAGGGTGGCTACCAGGTCGTCATCGTCGATGATCTCTCCAACTCCAGCGCCGTCGCCGTCGACCGCGTCAAGACCATCGTGGGCGACGAGGCCGCCAAGAACCTCACCTTCTACGAGGCCAACGTGCTCGACCGCGATGCGATGAACAAGATCTTCGATACCCATCAGATCGACCGCGTCATCCACTTTGCCGGCTTTAAGGCCGTCGGCGAGTCGGTGAGCAAGCCCGTCGAGTACTATCACAACAACATCGAGAACACCCTGGCGCTCATCGACGTCATGCGCAACCATGGCTGCAAGTCCATCATCTTCTCGAGCTCCTCGACCGTCTACGGCGACCCGGACAACCCGCCCGTCACCGAGGAGGATCCTAAGAAGCCCGCGACCAACCCCTATGGTTGGACCAAGTGGATGATCGAGCAGATCCTTATGGACGTCCACACCGCCGACCCCGAGTGGGACGTCGTGCTGCTCCGTTACTTCAACCCCATTGGCGCTCATCCGTCGGGCCTGATCGGCGAGGACCCCAAGGGCATCCCCAACAACCTGGTGCCCTATGTCGCCCAGGTTGCCGTGGGCAAGCTCGAGGCCGTTCAGGTCTTTGGCAACGACTACCCCACCCCCGACGGCACCGGCGTGCGCGACTACATCCACGTGTGCGATCTGGCCTCTGGTCACGTTGCCGCCCTTAACTGGATGAACGGCAAGACCGGCGTCGAGATCTTTAACCTGGGCACCGGCACCGGCACCTCGGTACTCGAGGTCGTCGCCGCCTTCTCCAAGGCTTGTGGCAAGGAGCTGCCCTACGTGATCCGCGAGCGCCGCGCCGGCGACATCGCTGCCAACTGGTGCGATGCCTCCAAGGCCGAGCGCATGATGGGCTGGAAGGCCCAGTACGACATCGCGGACATGTGCCGCGATAGCTGGAACTGGCAGAGCCACAACCCCAACGGCTTCGCCGACGCCGAGTAGCAAAACCTACATACCGCTCTTGCCCCGATCTCACGTTGTGAGGTCGGGGCTTTTTCATGGCATGTAACCATTCGCCGAAAATCGACCAACTTTTTTATCTTGCCTGTACATGTTTAAACAACATGTTTTACAATAGGCGTATCGAATCAGAACATCGGAGGCGGACTGCACACCCATCGGCAGGCCGACCCCACAACAAGAAGGTTGGTGAGCGCATTCATGGAGCGTGCAAGCGGCGTCCTCATGCCCGTCTCATCTCTGCCCGGACCATACGGAATCGGCGGCTTTGGCTGGAATGCCTACGACTTCGTCGATTTTCTCGCCTCGTGCAAACAACATTACTGGCAGATTCTGCCCCTCACGACGACCAGTTATGGCGATTCGCCCTATCAGTCGTTCTCGGCCCGCGCAGGCAACCCCAACTTTATCGACTTTGCCGAGCTTATCGAGGCAGGGTATCTGGAGCAGCGCGATATCGATGGCGTGTATCTGGGATCCGACCCCAGCAATGTCGACTACGGTGCCATCTTTGGTGGCCGCCGTCAGATTCTCGACCGCGCCGCCGAGCGCTTTGCCGCCGACAAGCCGGCCGATTTCGATGACTTTATCCAGGCCAACGAGGACTGGCTCATCCCCTACTGTGAGTTCATGACCGTCAAAGAGGAGTGCGGTCTCAAGGCGTTTTGGGAGTGGCCCGCGGAGCTCCGCACCCGCGGCGAGGCTTCCGCCAAGGTCTGCGCCGACCATCCGGCGCGTATGCTCTACCACCAGATGACGCAGTACTTCTTCGATCGCCAGTGGAGCCGCCTCAAGGCCTATGCCAACGAGCGCGACATTCTCATCATCGGCGACCTGCCCATCTATGTCTCGCGTGACTCCGTCGAGATGTGGGCGACGCCTGAGCTCTTTAAGATCGACGCCGCCGGCAATCCCGTGAGCGTCGCCGGCACGCCGCCCGACCAGTTCTCGGCCACCGGCCAGTACTGGGGCAACCCCATCTACGACTGGGACGCCATGGAGTCCGACGGCTTCTCCTGGTGGGAGGGCCGCATTCGCGCCGCCCTCGACATGTACGACGTCATCCGCCTGGATCACTTCCGCGGCTTCGAAGCCTATTGGGAGGTGCCGTTCTCCTCACCCGATTCGTCCTACGGTTCGTGGACGCAGGGTCCCGGCCTCAAGTTCTTCAAGACACTCGAGGAAAAGCTCGGCAATCTGCCCATCATCGCCGAGGACCTGGGCTTCCTCACCCCCGGCGTCATCGACATGCGCGACAACTCGGGCTTCCCCGGCATGAAGATCCTGCAGTTTGCCTTTGAGGGCACCAACTCGTACTACCTGCCACATAACTACATCGCCAACACCGTCGCCTATGTGGGCACCCACGACAACGAAACGGCGCGCGGTTGGTTTGAGGGAACGGCCACCCCGCGTCAGCGCGAGCAGGCAGCCCTGTACACCCATCAGCAGGCCGGCGAACCCATGACAGATGCACTCAATCGCACCATCGCCGCCAGCGTGAGCGACACGTGCATCTACACCATGCAGGACCTGCTCAACTTGGGCAACGGGGCGCGCATCAACACCCCTGCCACGCTGGGCGGCAACTGGACCTGGCGCATGCTCGACGGCGCCATCACCCGCGAGCTCGAGCACAAGCTCACCGGCTGGACCGAGACCTACTTCCGCATCCCATCGGAAGCCGAAATCGAGCTTCCTCAATAGGAGCCACCGCGCCCGACCCCGCCCCACCGTGCGGACGCGACCGCTTTTCCCGCGCGAGGCCACTCCAATCCCCTCGCGCGGGCTTCTTTTGAATTTCTGACATGTCGTCAACTCGCCACAGGAGGAAACATGCCCTGTATCAATCTTGCGGATCTTGCCGAGCAGTCCTTTGGAACTTCGCTCGAGCAACTCGATGACCGCCGCATTTACAAACTGCTGGTCAAGCTCGTGCAGGAGCGCTCTGCTGCCTGCCCACTCAACAATGGCAAGAAAAAGCTCTACTACATCTCTGCTGAGTTTTTGATTGGAAAACTGCTGATCAACAACATGATCGACCTTGGCATCTATGCCGAGGTTAAAGACCAGCTCACCGCTGCCGGCCACGACCTCAACAAGATTGAGGAGTTTGAGGTCGAACCGTCGCTGGGCAACGGCGGCCTGGGCCGTCTGGCCGCGTGCTTCCTGGATTCCATTGCCACGCTGGGCCTTACCGGCGACGGTGTGGGCCTCAATTACCATTACGGTCTGTTCCGTCAGCGCTTTGCCGACAACCAGCAAAAGGCCGTCCCCGACGAGTGGCTTAGCGAGCAGGACATCCTGATCGATGACGACCGCTCCTACACCGTCGAGTTTGGCGATTTTGCCGTCACCTCCAAGCTCGTCAACATCGATGTGCCCGGTTACGGCCAGCCCACCAAGAACCGCCTGCGTCTGTTTGACCTGGCAAGTGTCGACGACGGCCTGGTCCCCGGCAGCTCCATCGACTTCGACAAGACGAAGATCGCCAAGAACCTCACCTTGTTCCTTTATCCGGATGATTCCGATGAGCAGGGCCGCCTGCTTCGCATCTACCAGGAGTACTTCATGGTGAGCAACGCCGCCCAGCTCCTGATCGACGAGGCCGTCGAGCGCGGCAGCAACCTGCACGATCTGGCCGACTACGCCGTGGTCCAGATCAACGACACGCACCCCACCATGGTCATTCCCGAGCTCATCCGCCTGCTCACCACCGAGCACGACATCGAGTTTGACGAGGCCGTTACCATCGTGCGCTCCATGGTCGCCTACACCAACCATACGATCCTTGCCGAGGCACTCGAGAAGTGGCCGCTCGCCAGCCTGCAGAAGGTCTCGCCCGCCATCGCCGACATCATCGTCAAGCTCGACGAGGTTGCCAAAGCCGAGCACGATGATCCGCGCGTCGCCATCATCGACGAGCACGACACCGTCCACATGGCTCACATGGACATCCACTTTGGCTTCTCCATCAACGGCGTCGCCGCGCTCCACACCAAGATTCTGGAGGACACCGAGCTTCACCCGTTCTACGAGATCTATCCCGAGAAGTTCTCCAACAAGACCAACGGCATCACCTTCCGCCGCTGGATCCATGGGGCCAACCCCGCGCTCGCCAGCCTGCTCGACGATGTAATCGGCACCGATTGGCGCAGCACCGGCGACCTGAGCAAGCTTGCCGAGTTCGTTGACGACAAGGATGTTCTTGAGCGCCTGGCTGCCACCAAGACCGAAGCCAAGGCCATCATGCGCCAGTTCATAGCGCTCGAGCAGGGTGTGACCATTCCCTCCAACGCCATCATCGATGTTCAGGTCAAGCGTATCCACGAGTACAAGCGCCAGCAGATGCTCGCGCTCTACATCATCTGGAAGTACCTCGACATCAAGAACGGTAACAGACCTAAGCACCCCGTCACCATCATCTTTGGCGGCAAGGCGGCGCCTGCCTACACCATCGCACAGGACATCATCCATTTGATCCTGACGCTTTCCCAGTGGATCGCAAACGATCCCGATGTGGCCCCCTACCTGCAGGTTGTCATGATCGAGAACTACAACGTCACTGCTGCCGAGCGCGTGATCCCCGCCGCCGACATCTCCGAGCAGATCAGCCTGGCCTCCAAGGAGGCGAGCGGAACCTCCAACATGAAGTTCATGCTCAACGGCGCTTTGACCCTGTGCACGCTTGACGGTGCCAATGTCGAGATCGCCGAGCTCGTGGGTGACGAGAACATCTACACCTTTGGCGCTTCCTCCAAGCAGGTCGAACAGCTCTACGCCGACGGCAGCTATGACGCCGGCGCGCTCTATCGCAAGCCCGGCATCAAGCTGCTGGTGGACTTCATCACCAACCCCGCCTTTATGGCGACCGGCAACGCCGAGCGCCTGCAGCGTCTGCACGACGACATCAAGGGCAAGGACTGGTTTATGGCCCTGCTCGACATCGAGGAGTACATCCAGACCAAGGAGCGCGTGTTGGCCGACTACGAGGACCAGGACGCCTGGATGCGCAAGACGCTCATCAATATCGCCAACGCCGGCACCTTCTCGTCTGACCGCACGATCTCCCAGTACAACGACGAGATTTGGCACCTGAGCTAATTTCGTTTCCCTTACCCATCCTCTTGAAAACGGAGTCGCGGCAACGCGGCTCCGTTTTTGTGCCGATACGCCGGCCTGTGGTTTGTCTCGACCAAACAATCTCGGCCTGTAACACCTAGACGGCAAAACTGGGTCTACCTGTTACAGAATGAGACAGACGGGTAAGGCGGCTAAAACAATCTCAATCTGTAACAGGTAGCCGCCGAAATCAGTCCTTCGTGTTACAGATCGAGATGAAAGGACAGGCAGCTCAACGCTGTCTCAATCTGTAACATCTAGACCCAATTTGGCCCTCCTCCTGTTACAGATCAAGACAAACTGACAGATGAACGGCCCCAACACAAAGAAAGGCTCCCCTCTCGTCTAGTGGACGGGAGGGGAGCCTTATATGTGACCACGGCAAAAGGATGGCAAAGCCGCAGTCGCCCAAAAGGAGGGCCTGATTGGATCGGGCCTAGATAAGGTTCTTGCCAGACACCTTATCGAAGAGATGGGTCGCGTTCTTCTCGAACTTGAACCAAATGGGGTCGCCCGCCTTGAGCGCACCCTTGGCCTCAAGATCGACGACAGGGATGATCAGGACAAACTGGCCGTCGGGGGCGGTCACGTGGACGTGCTCGGTCGAACCCATGAGCTCGGTCACCTCGACGGTACCCTGGAGCGCACCCTCCTCGCCCTTGTCGGCAAGCAGGATCTGCTCGGGGCGCACGCCGGCCGTGATCTCCTTCACGTCGCCGCCGTCCCAGTTAAGAGCGAGCTGAGCGCAGGTCTCGGGGGCCAGCGCGACATTCATGTCGTCGGTCTTGACGGTAAAGCCGCCGCCCGAGCGCACCAGTTGGGCATCGAAGAAGTTCATCTGCGGCACGCCGATGAAGCCGGCGACGAAGATGTTCGCGGGGTGGCTGAAGACCTCCTGCGGCGTGGCGATCTGCTGGACAACGCCGTCCTTCATGACCACGATACGGTCACCGAGGGTCATGGCCTCGGTCTGGTCGTGGGTAACATAGATGAACGTACCCTTGATCTCGTGGCGCAGCTTGATGAGCTCGGCACGCATCTGGTTACGAAGCTTGGCGTCCAGGTTGGACAGCGGCTCGTCCATCAGGAAGACCTTGGGGTCACGCACGATGGCGCGGCCGATGGCAACGCGCTGGCGCTGACCGCCCGAAAGCGCCTTAGGCTTACGGTCGAGGTACTCGGTAATACCCAGGATCTCGGCAGCGGAGCGAACCTTACGGTCGATCTCGTCTTTGGGGACCTTCTTGAGCTCGAGCGTAAATGCCATGTTCTCGTACACCGTCATATTGGGGTACAGAGCGTAGCTCTGGAACACCATGGCGATGTCGCGGTCCTTGGGCGCCACGTCGTTGACGCGCTTACCATCGATGAGCACGTCGCCCGAGGTAATGTCCTCCAGGCCGGCAACCATGCGCATCGTCGTGGACTTACCGCAGCCAGACGGGCCAACGAGGACGATGAACTCCTGGTCGTGAACGGTGAGGTTGAAGTCCTCAACAGCAAGCACGCCATCCTCGGTAACCTTGAGGTTGTGCTTCTTCTCCTCGGTCTTCTTCTTTTTGCCAAAGAAGCCCTTCTTTTTGGACTCGGTGTTGGGATACACCTTCTGAACATGCTTGAGAACGATCTCTGCCATGTCTTTACCTTTCGATATGCGGCTCCGTGCTGAGGGGCGCCGCTGAAACTTGCAAAACAGTTACGGCATCAGCCCTTGACGGCGCCTGCCACCACGCCGTCGATAATGTACTTCTGGCAGAGGATGTACATGATGACGATGGGGATAACGACCATCATGATGCAGGCCATCATGGGGCCGAGCTCGACGTGGCCGTAGCCGCCGCGGAAGTACTGGATCAAGATAGGAACGGTCTTGTACTTGGTGGAGTCGAGGGTAAGGTAGGGCAGCAGATAGTCGTTCCAGACCCACATGGTCTCGAGAATGCCGACCGAAAGATAGGTGGGCTTCATGATGGGAAGGACGATCTTAAAGAACACCTGGACCGGGTTGCAGCCGTCAATCATGGCCGCCTCCTCGATCTCGAGCGGGATGTTCTTTACAAAGCCGGCGAACATAAAGACCGCCAGGCCCGCGCCAAAGCCCAGATAAATAAAGCAGATGTTGAACGGCGTATTAAAGCCGATGCGGTCCGCCAAATTGGACAGCGTGAACATGAGCATCTGGAACGGCACGACCATCGAGAACACGAACAGGTAATAGAAGAAGTTCGAGATCTTGCTGTTGACGCGCACTACGTACCAAGCGCACATGGAGCAGCACACCAGAATCAGCACGACCGACGTGACCGTGATGATGAGCGAGTACATGAACGCCGAAGCAAAGCCCTGCTCGTTAAGAGCGTGCAGGTAGTTTGCAAGGCCGTTGAACGTCTCGGGCGTGAGCAGATCGAACGCCGTGGTGGTGCTGATTGCGGTCGCTTTCTTAAAGGAATTGAGCGCAATCATGAACACGGGGTAGATCCACGCGAGCGACAGAATCGTAAAGAAGATCGAGAGCGCGCGGTTGATAACCTTATCGCGTTTCATTACTGCTGCACCTCCTTGGACCTCGTGGCCTTAAGCTGGATCATGGAGATGGCCACGACCAGGATGCAGAAGATAACCGCCTTGGCCTGACCAATGCCCTGCCATGCGATACCGGCACGCGAATAGAACGTGTTGTAGATGTTCAGGGCGAGCATCTCGGTGGAGTGCGCGGGGGCGCCGCCGGTAAGGGCGAGGTTCTGATCGAACAGCTTAAAGCCGTTGGTGATGGACAGGAACAGGCAGATGGTGATGGTCGGCATCAGGTTAGGGATCTTAACCTTCCAAAACGTCTGCCATGCCGTGGCACCGTCGACCTTGGCGGCCTCGATGTAGTCGGACGGAATGGACTGCAGACCAGCGATGTAGATGATCATCATGTAGCCGACCTGCTGCCACAGGGTCAGGATGATAAGGCCCCAGAAGCCAGCAGCAGAGTTAAGGGCGATGAGCTGGGCGCCCACGTTGGAGAGCAGGCAGTTGATCAGAATCTGCCAAATGTAGCCCAGCACGATGCCGCCGATCAGGTTAGGCATAAAGAAGATCGTACGGAAGATGTTGGTGCCCTTGAGCGCTTTGCGGGTGAGCGCCTGCGCGATGGCGAGGGCGATCACGTTGATGAGCACCGTCGACAGGAAGGCAAACGCCACGGTAAAGAAGAACGACGTGGAGAACTGCGGATCGGACAGCGCGCGCACGTAGTTCTCGATACCGACAAAGTGCGCGTTACTAATGATAATAAACTGGCAGAACGAGAGATAGAAGCCCTGGATAAAAGGGATCACGAACCCGATCATAAACGCCAGGCACGTGGGCAGCATAAAGAGCGGCCACCAGCGCTTGAGTGCTTTGCCCATAAAAGGGTCCTTTCAATATGCAGGGGGCGGGCAAACCAACGTCCGCCCGCCCCCTGTCGCTAATCAGATAGCTTGGGCAGCAACTGCTTACTCGGAAGCGGCCTTCTCGGTCTTCCAGCCATCAACGAAGGCGTTCTTGACGCCGTCCCACTTGGTGTTGTCGGCAGCATAAGCGATGAGAGCCTGCTTGAGGTTCTTCTTCCACTCCTCGGAGGGGATGTAAACGAAGTCCCAAGCGACGGTCTTCTTGCCGTCCTTGGCCATGGCAACGGCCTGCTGCGAGAAGACGTTGGTGGTCTCCTTGGCGCTCTTGAACGGAGCGGTCAGACCCATCTTGTCGGCGATGATGCTGGTCGGGGTGTCAGCGGTGACGCACCAATACATGAAGTCCTCGGTGGCCTTCTGGGCATCCTCGGAAGCCTGGGAACTGACGCACCAGTAGTTCTCGCCGCCGGAGCACAGGCCCTGGTTCTCCTCGCCGTCAACACCGATGTAGATGGGCATCATGCCAATCTGATCGTCGGTCATGCCGGCCTTGACGAGGTCAGAGTAGGCCCAAGAGCCGTTCTGGTAGAAGACGGCCTTGCCGGTTGCGAACTCGTTGGTGGCGTCGTCGCCGGTCTTGGAGGCAAGCTGCGAAGGATCGCAGGTGGAGTCGGTGATGTACAGGTCGAAGATCTGCTTGTAGTTGTCGAGGAACTCACCCTTGATCTCGTCGTCCTCCTGGTTGTGCTCCTTCTCAAACTCGTAGTAGAGCGGCATGTTGGCAAGGTGGGTGGTGTAGCGCCAGCTGGAGGAGTCGTCCATGCCAGCGGAAGTGAAGGCGCCCTCAACACCAAGCTCGTCCTTGCGGGCCTGGATGTCGTCGGCACAAGCCTTCAGCTTGTCGAAGGAGTTGATGTCCTCGGCCTTGTAGCCAGCCTTCTCGAGCAGCTGCTTGTTGTAAATAATGCCGAAGCTCTCCTGAACCCAGTCGATGCACACATCCTTGCCGTCGGACTGCAGAGCCAGGGAGTCATCAATGAGCTCACCGCGGAGCTTGGTATCGGACAGGTCGGCGCAGTAATCCTTCCAGTTCTTAAGACCGGTGGGGCCGTTGACCTGGAACAGGGTCGGAGCGGAGCTCTTGGACATCTCGGACTTGAGCTTCTCCTCGTAGGTGTTGGAGGCGGCGGTCACGATCTTGACCTCGACGCCCTTCTCCTTCTTATAGGCCTTGGCGATCTCCTTCCACTCCTTGTCGACCTCGGGCTTGAATTGGAGGAAGTAGACCTCGGCAGCGTCACCAGAAGCAGAGGAGCCGGAGCCGGCAGAACCACCGCAACCCACGAGGCCCAGACCAAGAACTGCAGCCGCGGAACCAGCAAAGCCCAGGAACTGCCTTCTGCTCATTTCGTTCTTCATTACAATCCACCCTTTCACACCGTGGCGGCACCCTTTGCCGCCGCCTTCGGAGATTGGCTCGGGGACTTTGCCCCTTTTGCTGATTTGAACGATACGCTATTTGGCTAGTTGTTTGAACAAGTATTACTAGAGCGGTAGAAAAACTTCGGTGAACGGTAATTTCAACTTGATACTTGACAAGTTTTGTATAAACAATTATTTGTTGTCGAATGCAGAGAAAACGCCCGGTCAAGCCGATGTACCGTCGGTTTGACCGGGCGTCTTCTCTTTGAGGCCATGAGTCTCGTCAGGCTGCGAGCTAGCCGGCTATCGCCTGGAATTGACGCGGTAATGGAAGATCTCGGGGTGTGTGCGAGTGTGCGTCACCTCAAACAAGATGCCATCCGAGGTGTACGACTGACTCTCCATGACGGCAACGCAGTTGTATTTGCCGAGGTCAAGATAGCTGCAGTCCTCATCGTTGGCGAGCTCGACACTCACCGTACGACGGCTCGCCATCACTTTGACACCGCGCTTGTGCTCCAGATAGCCGTAAATAGAATCTGCCGCGATCTCGGGAGTCAGGCCCTTGGCGATCGACGCCAAAAAATAGCCATGGTCCACTTGGCGCGCGTTGCCGTTGAGGCTTCGGACACGCACTACGCGAATCAACTCCTCGCCCACCTTAAAGCCCAGGTGACGAGAGAGTTGCTCGGTGCAAACCAGATGTTCGAAAGACTTAACGTCCGTCGATGCAACGGCATTGTTGCGCTTTGCAAACTCGCCAAACGACTCAACCTCTTCGAGTGCGCCCAACATGTCGGTTTCGCCCTTAAGCCAAATAACGCGCACGCCCTTGCCGTGTATGGGCTGCACAAACATCCCGTCGGCCAGCATGCTCAAAGCGCGGCGGACGGTATTGCGCGTGCAGCCAAATTCCGCGGTCAGCTCGGCTTCGGTTGGCAGCATCTCCTGAAACGCATAGGTCCCATTAATGATGCGCGAGCGTATTTCTCGGTAGATTCCTTCGTATATCGCTTTTGGCATTGTTTCACCTCTACATTATTCATTTCCGGCTAGGCACGATAGCATTTCTTAAAGTTGTTTAAACCGAATATCGGTGAAGCGACGGGATTTAGCCGTTGACGGTTTCTGTCATGCCCAAATCGGTTTCGCTCAAAACTGCCGGTACGACACTCGTCTGGTCCTCTACAATGAATCCATTGTTTAAACGTTTCCCCACGCGCAACGCGCCTCGATATTCGGAAGGCAGAACATGCTGCAAAAAATCCAACGCTTTGGCGGGGCAATGTTCGCGCCCGCCATGCTGTTTTCTATATCAGGCCTCATGGTCGGCGTCTCCGCTCTCGCAACGACTGCGGACATCGTCGGCGATCTCGCCGTATACGGAACCCCTTGGTACGCTTTTTGGACCATCATCCAGCGCGGCTCGTGGACGGTCTTTAAACGCCTCCCGCTCCTTTTTGCCGTAGCGCTGCCCATCGGTCTTGCCCAAAAACAACCGGCTCGTTGCTGCCTCGAGGCTCTCGTCGCCTATTTTGCCTACTGCTTCTTTTTGAGCGAGATCATTAAGCTGAGCGGAGACAATCTTGGACTTAAGTACCCGTCGTCTTTGACCTCCGCTAGCGGCATCACCATCATCGACGGCATCAAGACGCTCGACACCGGCATTATCGGCCCGCTGGCGGTATCGGCAACCGTCGTCGCCATCCATGACCGCTTCTACGATGCCAAGGTTCCCGATTGGCTCGGCACCTTCTCGGGCTCCTCGCTGGTCTACCTCATCAGCTTTTTTGCCGTGTTTGCCCTTGCCGCTATCTCGGCCGCCATCGTGCCCTCCGTATACGCAATGACCGAAACGCTGCGCCATGCACTTACGAGCGTCGGCCCCTTTGGCGTGGGCATCTTTGTGCTTTTGGAGCGAGCGCTCGAGCCCATGGGGCTGCACCACCTGCTCTACATGCCGATCTACTACGACAACCTGGTCATTAACGACGGCATCTACGCCACGTGGAGCAGCTTGCTCCCCATCCTCTCCCATAGCACGCGCCCCCTTAATGAACTTGCGCCGTGGGCCGGTTTTACCGCCACCGGCTGGGTCAAGCTCTTTGGCCTTCCCGCCATCGCAGCCGCGTTCTACTCCACCGCAAAACCAGAGCGCCGCGCCGGCCTTAAGGTCATCCTTTTGCCCGCCATCGTCGCCTCGGTGGTTTGCGGCGTTACCGAGCCACTCGAGTTTCTCTTTATGTTCACCCACCCCGGGCTCTTTTTGCTCTATGCCGCCCTATCTTCCTGCCTCGCCATGGCTATGAACTTCTTTGGCGTCGTCGGCATCTTCTCGGGCGGCTTTATGGAAATGGCTGCCTTCAACTTTATCCCGCTCATGCGGGCGCATGCCGGCTCCTACCTTTTGGGACTCGGAATCGGACTCATCTTTAGCGTCATCTTCTTTCTGAGCTTTCGAGGTCTTATCCTGACCTTTGACCTTAAAACCCCGGGACGCGAGGACCATATCGCCAGCAACGCGGCGCTCTCGCGCTTGACGGGAAACGACGTTGACGAAAAGCGCTCATCCAAAACCGGCGCTTCCGGCAACCAAGCCTCACAAGATCATCTCCTCGCCGAGCAGGTTGTGACGCTTCTGGGCGGCGTCTCCAACATTGTGGGCGCAACCAACTGCGCCACGCGTCTGCGCGTCGAAGTCGTGGACCCCTCCATCGTCGCGGACAATGCGACCTTTGTCGCAGCGGGTGCCAAAGGCCTCATCGTCACCGGCAAGACCGCTCAGGTAATCATCGGCATCTCGGTACCCCGCGTCAAAGAACACTTTGATCAGATTATGGGACTCGAACCGGGTTTTGCATTCGCCGCCTCGCCTTTTCATGCCGGCGATGGCGCCAAAAAGTATGGCAATGTCTGCTTCTTCGACATCGACGGTACGCTCGCCTGGCAAGATCCCAAACTTGCCCAAGAGCTCCCCGAGGGCGAGCGAGATCTTTCCCCCTATCCCAACGAGACGGTTGCACAGGCAATTCGCACGTTTGTCGCCAACGGCAACAAAGCCTTTATCTGTACGGGGCGCACCCTCAGCTGCATCCATCCCAAGCTGCTCGAACTGCCGTGGGCAGGCGTCGTGTGCCTCGCGGGCGGTTACGCCGAACTCGAGGGGCGCGTCGTGCGAAACGTTGCCATAAGCCCTGGCATACTACAGCGCCTCGCCCCCTATCTCGAGCAATCGGGTGAGGTCATTCGCTTTGAGGGCATCGATCGCGTGGTGCGCATGAGTGCAGATGCCCCCGAGACGTACGGATACGCACGCACCGTGGGCGACGCCGTCACGCAACTTGAGCACTACAACGCCTATAAAATTCTTATGTCCACGCCACTTGCCAACCGCATCGCCCAAGACGAAGAGCTTGGACCCCTGCTCTGCCTCAATGAGCTCGAACTCGAGGTCACGGAAATCTCGCCTCGCGAGTGCACCAAACGGGCCGGAATCAAGGCCGTGCTTGACGCCCTGGGGCCAGACCACGGCACCGTATATGGCATTGGCGACGCGAGCAATGACATCGCCCTCATGGAGGCGGTCGATGTTGGCATCGCCATGGGCAACGCGCCGGACTTCCTCAAGAAAAAGGCCGACTACGTAACCGACAGCTTCGACCACGACGGCGTCGTCACCACGCTCGAACATTTTGGGCTTATCTAGCCGAGCCCCTTGCCGCGTTTGCAGCCGCAAGACTCAATCGTCTTCAACCGCCGCGCTCGACGCCCCAATGTGGCAATATGTTGTCTGCATAATGCAACGGTGCAACCTAAGAAAGAATGCGAGAACCCGTGTCCAGTCCGTTTACCAGCTTTTTAGCCCAGCACTTTGACCAGATTAACGACTATCTGGCCACGTTCTTTGACGGACAGGCGACTTCCGCCGATATCGAGCGTTACCTGTATGCCCCGCTCTCGGCATTTACGGCCAATGCCGGCAAACGCCACCGCCCGCTCATCTGCATGCTCGCCGCCACCGCGGTAGGTGGCAGCTTTGAGAGCGCCCGCAGCGCGGCGGCAGCTATCGAGCACTTTCAATCGGGAGCGCTAATCCATGACGACATCGCCGACAACGGCCAACTGCGCCGCGGCAAGCCCTGCATGCACCTTACCGAGGGCACGGGGCTTGCCATCAACTGCGGCGACCTAGCGCTCACGATGGTCACCAAGACAGTTCTCGACGACCCCACGCTCGTGGCAGACGTGAAACTCCGCGTGCTCCACGAGCTCACCGAGATGATCGTTCGCACCATCGAGGGCCAGGCGCTCGACTTGGGCTGGGTCCGCGACGGGCGCTTCGACATCTCGGTCGACGATTATCTGGACATGGCGACGCACAAGACCGCGTACTACAGCGGAGCCACGCCACTTGCCGCCGGAGCCATTATCGGCAGCGGCAGCGATGAGCAGATTGAGGCACTGCGCGCCTTTGGCCTGCACACGGGCCTTGCCTTCCAGATTCAGGACGACCTGCTCAACTTGATCGGCGCCAAGGAGGCCGCCAACAAGGACTTCCGCACCGATATCACCGAGGGCAAGCGCACCCTCGTCGCCGTGCACGCCCTGTCAGACGAGCGTTATCACGACGAGGTCGAGGCAATCCTTTCCTCGGGCACCGAGGACCCCGCGCAACTTGCACGCGCTGTGGAGATCTTCCAGCAGACCGGCTCCATCGATTACGCCCACACTTACGCGCTCGACCTGACCGCTAAGGCCAAAGCGGCCATCGAGAACGTTGAGCTTGATCCGCACGCACGCGAGCTGTTCCTCTCCATGGCAGATTTCTTTGTGGAGCGCCTTAACTAGCGGGGTTATAAAACCTGTCAGCAGCGTATTTGGGTACAACTTGCTACACTGTTGAGTGCATGTTTATGCATCCCTTTGCGTTGTCTATCCGACACACGCTCAAATAGTACGAATGGTACGCCGAAAGGGGTTCGTTCATGGAACCTATTACAACGGGCATGCAGGGAGCAGCCGTCGAGGACGTCCAGTCCCGCCTTCTGCAGCTCGGCTATACAATCGATGACACCGAGGTCGCCGATAAGCGCTTTGGCGCCACCACCGAGCAGGCCGTTGGCACCTTTAGGCTCGACAGTGGCCTTGCCGCTGGCTGCGCCGTCGATATCCCCTGCTGGAGCGCCCTGGTAGACGCCTCGTATAAGCTGGGCGACCGCACACTTTATCTGCGCATGCCCAATTTCCATGGCGCCGACGTTCAGGCCCTGCAGCGCGCGCTCAACGTTTTGGGTTTTGCCTGCGGTGAGGACGACGGCTACTTTGGCCCGCACACCGAGGCCGCTCTGCAGCAGTTCCAAGAAAATGTCGGCCTGTTTGCCGATGGCATGGCGTTCCAGGATACCTACGCCTATATCAACCGCCTGCATCACGTGTGGGAGGGCAAGCCCTCGGTTACCGAGGCCGAGTCGCGCATCGGTTTTGCCCGCGCCGCCAACGTGCTCGAACGCTTCCAGATTGCCGTCATCGGTGAGGACCCCATCGCGCGTAGCGTTGCATCGCGCATGTGGAACATCGCCACGGCGACGACCGACAGCAGCGGCATGATGTTGTGCGATTCCGAGGTTCCAACCGACGTGGATCTGGTGCTCGAGATCGCAAGCGATGAGCTGCCCGCAGATGCAGCGCCGCGCGCCACGATCGCCCTTGCCGAGTGTCACAACCTGGCGCAGCGCATCCGCACTGCCAATGTCGCCGCACAGCAGAAGCCGGCACGCATTCGCATTGAGCTCACGGGCATGACGCGCTACAACGGCACCTTCACGGCCAGCGACGCGCAGACACTCGCCGTACGCCTGCTCGATGGCGTTTGCGATGCCCTCGCAGATTAGGTAAACTAAACGAGTTGCTTTTGGGCAACATCACACATTGGGACGTAGTTCAACGGTAGAACTCCGGTTTTTGGTGCCGGCTGTTGGGGGTTCGAATCCCTCCGTCCCAGCCAAAGAAACCAGCCTCTCGAACGCATAGCCGATCGGGAGGCTTTTCTTGTGAGCAAGCGGAGGGATTCGAACCCGCAAGGGTGCGAAGCTGAAGAAACGCGAAGCGTTTTCCAGCGCAGCACGCAAGGAGCGAAGCAGCGTAGCGGGGCGCGCCCGCCGAAAAGGCAGACGCGGAATCCCTCCGTCCCATATCAGCCGAGAGCTCCCCGCATCTCGACTTTCCAGCCGAACCGGCACTTAGGGACGTTCCTAAAGTGCCGGTCATCAACATGGTGCCGTGCGGCCCCGGCGGGTCGGCGTAGCATTACAGACTAAGCGACCATTTCCATGCGGGAATAACCTCGATGACGCCATGCTCCGTTTTGATCTGGGTCGCCTCGCGCAGCGTGATGATATTGGCATCCTTGATACCGGTTTTTACCATAGCAACCTCAAGGGAACCGACTTCACGCCTGCGCGTTTTCTCTGCCGTCATATCGACTGTCACCTGGTAGAGCGCGTATGGTTCCGATGCCAAAGCGTCGCCGACCAAGAAATCAACTTTTTCTCGTGCGTTCGTTGGAGCCGTAAATGAAGTCACCGTTTCCAACCGGCCGTTTGCCGTACGGCGCATGAGTTCAGCATAAATCGCAGTCTCCAAACGCTTTCCTATATCCTGCTGATTAGCACGCGATGTTGCATATGCCATCCCCTGGTCGACGGCATAGACCTTATCTGTTGTCGTTGTCTTAGGAGCCAAAGAAGTTGAATACTCCGGAAGTAATCCAATGAGATGAGCCTGCTGGAACAAACGAACGAGTTCGTTTATTTTTTCCCATGACGCTCGATATCCGACAGACTTTAAGGCTTCCAACAAACTGTTGACCGAAAGGTCGCAACCCGTGTTTCGAAGGCAGAAGAGCCCTACTTGGTTGGCAAGAGCGATATCCGTGCGCCCGCTCCGCTCGAGAATGTCTCGTGCAACAACATCTCGCAAATAGGCTTGAAGCATCTGAATACGCGAACCGGCATCAAGCTCCTGAACCCCAGGAAAGCCACCCTCTATGAGATAACGGTCATATGCCGATTCCAGATCAGTTCGCCGCTGCGGAGAAACAGCTGGAGCCCCAGCGCTAGTAGACATATCCGGCGTTTCAATGTGATGAAACGCACAATACTCGCGAAATGAAAGCGGATGCATAGCGTGCTCTTGCGAGCGACCGCGAAACTGCGTCGCTATTTCATCGGCAGATAGTTTTGAGGACGATCCGGTGATAACAAGCGTTACGCTCTCGTGCTCCGCCAAACGCTGACAAACGCCCTGCCAGCCATCGGTCTCCTGCACCTCATCCAGAAAAAGATAACAGCCTTTCGTTCGCGCTGAGGGAACCTGCCGCCAATACTCTTCCAAAATGTCGCTCATGAGCGTGTCCGGCGCCGGTCGAAGACGGTCATCAGCAAAATTGAAATAGAAGATACGCTCGGCATCGACACCGCGATCGATAAGGCGACGAATCCATTGAAACGCATAGAACGTTTTGCCGCAACGCCTGATACCCGTGATGATATGAACAAGATTGAAAGGCTTTGGATCGGGAAGATTTCCGATGACATCATCGCGATGAATGACATGAGGAATCTCAAAGGAACGGGCCTCGGCAACAATTTCTGCAATACCCAACGCTGCAGGTGCCATAATGCTCTCCTTTCAACATCTTGAGTATATAACTTCTCGTCCTACACGAGAAGTTTCAGCTACAACTTCTCGTCCTATACGAGAAGTTTGAGATAGATTTTCAGGCATGTCCCAAAATCTACCTCCAAAAGATAGGCGCCCCAGGCCCATTAGGACCAAGAGCGCCTTACATCTAGAAAATATCAGCCCAGTTCCGAAAAGCGAGCCACCATCTACAAAGTGCCGCGGGGCCCCGACGGGGGGACACCGAATTAGGTTTATCGCGAGTTCCGCACGAACAGGAGGCCACTTAATGTGGCCTCCGTCGTGA
>UQXT01000039.1 GCA_900545075.1 uncultured Collinsella sp.
ACGTAGTGCGCAGCGGGAGCTCCGACATGTCCGAGGACGATTTGGGAGGTAACCCTGCGCCCGGCCGGTGAGACCAAACCCCGCCATGCTTCTTATGTGCAGCAAAGCTAATGCTGCTAAAATACAAAGCGCTCATGTAGTTTAAACGCACGACGATAAGGAGCACCAGTGGGTAACCACTTCCGTACCTCCGGTGCGGGCGATGACGCCCCCAAGACGCAGCCAGGCGCCGTGGGCACTCGTTTCGCCACCCCGGATTCAGAGGATCAGCTGTTTAGCCCGATCCCCGCACAGCCGGCAGATCAGGCACAGCCGGCATCAGATCCCTTTGCCTACAATCCCACCAATGATGTTGAGCTTTCCGAGGCCGCGGGTTTTGAGCCCGTGCAGAAGGTTACCGCTCGCGTGGATCAGCCCCAGGCGGACGCTGTCGCGCCGCAGCCTACCATGGCCGGTATTCCCGACCCTATGGCTCCTGCGACTCCGGCGCCACAGCCTGCTCAGTCCGGCCTTTTTGCCGGTATTCCCGATCCTACGCAGCCCGCGGCTCCCGTAGTCGAGAGCGATCAGGCCGCCGAGGTCGCAAGCCTCGACAATGCGCTCAACAACCCCGACTTTACGTCGGTGTTTGCGCCCATCGATCCGCAGGCCAGCCGCAAGAAGATGGCCAAGCAGGCCGGTGTCGAGCCCGTCATCCTCATGGAGCACGTCACCAAGATCTACCCGGCGCAGCCCAACAAGCCCGCGCTCGACGACATCAACATCGAGATCTATCCGGGCGAGTTTGTCTTCTTGGTCGGTCACTCCGGCTCGGGTAAGACCACGCTGCTGTCGACGCTCAACCGCGACGTCAAGCCGACGAGCGGCCGTATTTTGGTCGCCGGCCAGGACCTTATGAAGATCAAAAACCGCAAGGTTCCATTCTTGCGTCGCCAGATCGGTGCCGTGTTCCAGGACTTTAAGCTCCTGCCGCAGAAGACCGCCTACGAAAACGTGGCGTTTGCCCTGCAGTGCATCGGCAAGCCCAAGGGCGTCATTCGCAGCCAGGTGCCCGAGGTGCTTCGCCTGGTCGGTCTGGCCGATCAGATGGACTCTCTGCCCGATCAGCTGTCCGGTGGCGAGCAGCAGCGCGTCGCCGTTGCCCGCGCTATGGTCAACCGTCCGCCGCTGCTTATCTGCGACGAGCCCACGGGCAACCTCGACCCGGCGATTTCGCTGGGCATTATGAAGCTGCTCGAGCGCATTAACCGTACCGGCACCACCGTGATCGTCGCCACGCACGACCGCGAGATGGTCGATAGCATGCACCGTCGCGTGATCGCCCTCGAGGGCGGCCACGTAATCCGCGACCAGGAGAGGGGAGGTTACGGCAACTATGGCACCAACTAACGTGGGCTACTCCTTCAAAGAGGCAATCAGCCACTTCTTCCGTAACTGGACTACCTCGCTCGGCGCCGTCATCACGATCTTCCTTTCGCTGTTTATCATCGGCCTGTTCATTATGGGTTCCGCGATGCTGAACTCCGTGATCGGCACCGTCGAGGATCAGGTTGTCATCAACGCCTTTATTAGCGATGACGCCGATCAGGCAGACGTCCAGGCCTTTGAGGCCGAGCTCAAGACGTGGAGCAACGTCAAGTCCGTGACCTATAAGGACAAGGACGACGCGCTGGCCGAGTATACGAGCAAGATGTCGGGCAACGCCGACGCCACCATGAGCGCGCTCGACGGCCAGAACCCGCTGCCCGCCTCGTTTGCGATCGAGATGGACGATCCGTCTCAGGTCGAGAGCACGGCTAAGAAGCTCAAGAAGAACGCCGACTTCCAAAAGATCGCGGACGACGGCGACGTCAACGCGAGCGTGCTGTATGGCCAGGAGGAAGTGAGCCTCCTGTTCCAGGTGACCAACTACATCCGTATCGCCGCCGTGGTGCTCGTCGGTCTGCTGACCTTTATCGCGTTCATCTTTATCAACAACACGATTCGCCTGTCCATTACGGCGCGTCGTCGCGAGATTGCGATTATGCGCCTGGTGGGCGCCAGCAACGGCTTCATCCGCGGACCGTTCATTACCGAGGGCGTGCTGCAGACCATTCTGGGCTCGCTGCTTTCCATCGGTGTTTTGGAGCTGCTGCGCAATCTGATGGTTCCTCGCCTGCAGGAGAGTGTCGGCTGGATGTCGTTTGCGCTGCCGATGCAGTACTATCTGGTGACCTACGCCGCGCTGATTCTTGTCGGTGTCATTATCGGTCTCTTTGGTTCTGCCATCGCCATGCGCCGCTACCTGCGCGTGTAGGCATGCTTGGAATTCGTTCCTTCCAACGGGTCGTTCCTTTTGGGACGGCCCGTTTTTTGATCCCTTGGGGACGGAGGGAAACGGATCACTTAGGGGGCCGGTCGATTCGAGTGATCCGTTTTCCTCCGTCCCCAAGGGATCATTTGGGTAGACTCTTGGGATGTAAACGGCAATCGATAGCAAGGAGGCGCTATGGGGCGCAATAACAAGCATAAGCGTGGAGCTCGCAATAAGCGCGGGCCGGTGCGCAGCGAGCGTCGTCCGAGCCTGACTGGCCGCGTGCAGCTCCATGAGCACAGTGCCTATGTCATAACCGAGAACGGCGACTACAAGGTCATGGGCCGCGGCAAGCGCGAGATCATGGATGGCGATACCGTTGCCGTGAGCATTAAGAACAGCCCGCATGGTGAACGTCGCGCCGTGATTGAAGGCGTCGTCGAACGTGCGGCTATAAGCGTGGTGGGTACCTACCAGATCGCCGGCCCGCTCGGGGTGATCGAGCCGCTCGATTCGCGCCTGAAGGCTGACTTCTTTATTTTGCCCGAGGACACTTCGGCGGAGCGCCTGGGCGTGCGCCCTGGCGATGTCGTCGTCGCGCGCATACTGACCTACCCGACGCGCTTGGAGTCGGGAACGGTGACGATCGATCGCCGCATCGGCGGTGACGATGCGCCCGATCTGGGCGTCCAATATGTTATGGCACGCTATGGCTATACCGACAGCTATCCCGAGGCCGCACTTGCCGAGGCAGGGGCGCTTTCGCTCGATGTGACTGCAGCGCTTAAAGACCCGCTTCGTCGTGACCTGCGCGATCGCTTTGTCATTACCATCGACCCGGTTGATGCGCGCGACTTTGACGATGCCATTTCGCTGGAGCGTACGCCCGAGGGTGGCTACAAGCTGGGCGTCCATATCGCCGACGTTTCGCACTATGTTGCCTGGGACGGACATATCGACCTCGAGGCCCGCCGTCGCACGACGTCGGTCTACCTTGCCGACCGTGTGCTCCCCATGCTGCCCGAGCGCTTGTCATGCGACCTGTGTTCCCTACGCCCCGATGAGGATCGCCTGGCGTTTACCGTCGACATCGAGCTCGACGCGCAGGGTCGTGTGCGCCATTGCGATCCCTATCCCAGTGTGATTCGTTCGCGTGTGCGTATGGACTACGACGGCGCCGAGGCACTGCTGGTGCGTGCTGGCGCGGTGGAGTATTCGGTGCTGGAGGGTGCCGCCGAGGATGTTGCGGCTGCCGAGGCTTCGCGCGAGGAAGCGCTTGAGCGCGGGCTTGCGTGCGAGGATGCCGCTCGCGGCTGTAACGTTGACCTGGCCGATTTCCTAGTCGCCGCAAACGAACTCGCGGAGCTTCGGCGTCGCATACGTCGCGCACGCGGTTCGGTCGACTTTGACACGGCCGAGATTCGCGCGCTGCTGGACGAGGACGGCGTGCCTGTGCAGATCGTGGCACGCGAGCGTTCCTGCGCAACCTCGCTTATCGAGGAGGCGATGCTGCTGGCTAACGAGTGCGTTGCCGAGTGGCTGGCCGACCGCGATATTGAGGCATGTTATCGCGTGCACGATGACCCCAGCCCTGACAGTCTGCACGGTGCTGCTGTGGCGCTGGCACAGCTCGGCATCATCGATGATCGCTGTGCGGCGGGCATTGCCCTGGGAAGTCCCGACGAGCTGCAGGCGACGGTTGACGCCGCTGCCGGCACGGCTAACGCGCCGCTCGTCAACACCCTTCTTCTACGCAGCATGCAGCGTGCGTTGTATAAGCCTCGCAACGAGGGCCACTTTGCACTCGCCGCGCCGTGCTACTGCCACTTTACGAGCCCCATTCGCCGTTACCCCGATCTGGTGGTGCATCGCGTGCTCAAGCTGCAGCTGGCATATGAGCAGCTGGGTGGAAAAGACGCCTTGGTGCGTACGCCGAGGTTGATCGGAAAAGGTCGAGAGTCGCTTCCGCGCATCCTGCCGCAAATCTGTCGCGCGTGCAGCGATGCCGAGCGTGCGGCCGACGCCGCCAGCCATGCGACGCAAAAGATCAAGATCGCCCAGTACTACGAGGACCGCTTGGGCGAGCGCTATGCCGGAACGGTTTCGTGGGTTAGTAACATGGGATTGTTCGTGCGTCTCGACCTAACGCAGGTTGAGGGGCTGGTTTCTATTAAGAGCTTGGGTAACGAGTGGTTTGAGTTTGACGAGGACGCGCTCACGTTGACGGGTGCCGACACGGGGCGCCGTTTTGAGCTGGGGCAGCGCGTGATTATCGAGGTCTCGCGTGTCAACACCACTCGCGGACATTTGGACTTTAAGCTCATTCATTAACCGGCACGCAGTGAGTATCGGCAAAGCGGAGAGGGCGGTTTTTTTGGGCCGCCTTCTTTGCCTGTCCCTTGATTGCCCTGCCATGAGTTCGGCTGCTTCTTCATATGCTTTTGGGAGATAGGACCTACCAAAACAAACCTGTCCCTTTTTGGCAGGTTTACGAGAAAGCGGGGATGTTGTGGCAACGGTATATGGGTATGCGCGGGTGAGCTCGCGCGATCAAAATTTGAATCGCCAGTTGGATGCGCTGAGCGCCTACGGCGTGGAGCCGGCGAATGTTTTAGCCGACCGTGCGAGCGGTAAGGACTTTGATCGCCCGCGGTATCGGGAATTGCTCCATGCCTTGGCTTCCGGCGACGTGTTGGTGGTGCTTTCCATCGATCGGCTGGGTCGAAACTACAGCGAGATACTCGAGGAATGGCGTCGTATAACCAAGGAACTTGGTGCGGCCATCGTTGTGCTGGACATGCCGTTGCTCGATACGCGTGCGAGAGATTGCGGCGGATCGGATGTGACCAGCACGCTGATTGCCGATATCGTTTTGCAGTTGTTGAGTTACGTGGCGCAGGTGGAACGAGAGAACATCCACCGTCGTCAGGCGGAGGGAATCGCGGCGGCGCGGGCGCGCGGCGTGCGTTTTGGTCGACCCCGCAAGCCGTGCCCTCCGCAATTTGAACGAGTACGCGATATCTATGAGGCGGGCAATATTACCCGGAGTCAGGCGGCAAAGCGTTTAGGTGTGTGCGTGGGGACCTTCGATCGTTGGATGCGCGAGACGGAGTAGGGGAACCGCAGCCATCTGGCGCCTTGTTTTGAACATTTGGGATTCCGCTATGGCGACGGCAACATTTGGGGGTACACTCGCTGCTGCTCAATAACAGACGGAGGTTAGCCCTTGGCGCGCGCGAAGCATATAGTCGGATGGATATCGGTTGCCCTGCTTGTCGTGACGCTGGCGAGTATTTGGATGCTGACGGAGCAGAGCGTGGAGCAGACATCGTCGCTCAGCGAGTCTACCGCGCACGTGGTGGAGGGGCAAAGCGCCAGTGTGCAGCCCGAGACTGCGGGGGAGACCCAGACGGGAGATGCCGCCGGGGACGCGGACTCAACGGCTACCGCCGCCCACCCCGACCCGCTTGCCCCCGTTCGCATGTGGATGGGTACCAACATCCGTCGTGTCGCCCATACCGTAGAGTTCTTCTTTGTTGGGCTGTTTGCCTCGTCGGCGGTGGTGTGCTTGGATGAGCGCATGTCGCTCACCCGATTGCGGTGTGTGCCTGTTCTGGCCTTTTGCGCCGTTTGCTCCGTCGGCGATCAGGTGCATAAGATTTTTGTTCCCGGCCGTCATTTTGACGTTATCGACTTAGGCTTTGACGCCGCGGGCTACGTCGCCGCCATGCTGTTGGTACTGCTGGTGTCAGTGCTGGCTCGGCGCGCGACCTGTCCCATTGGCGCCCATACGAGGCGTTAACCTCAAGATGGAAAACCGCGACCGCCTGTACGTCGGCGCTGGCTACAATATCGGCATCGGTCGCAGATGGCCATCGATGCGCTGTTTGCCAGACACTTGTCTTTTCTAAGAAGGGAATCCCCATGGCAGTGCTGTTTGTTGAATATCCCAAATGCTCGACGTGTAAAAAGGCAAAGGCCTGGTTGGACGAGCATGGGGTTGAGTACGTCGATCGCGATATTGTTACAGACAATCCTTCGGCTGAGGAACTTGCGACCTGGATTGCGCGTTCGGGGCTGCCGGTGCGTCGCTTCTTTAACTCGTCGGGCATGAATTATCGAGAGCTTGGCTTGAAGGCGCGCCTGGACGCGGGGATGACGGATCAGGAATGTTACGAGCTGTTGGCGACCGACGGCATGCTGGTTAAGCGTCCGCTGCTGGTGGGCGATGACTTTGCGATTCCAGGCTTTAAGGAAGCGGCCTGGGCCGAGGCACTGCTGTAGCAGCTGCGGAAACTGCGCCCCGTTTCGAGTGCTGATTCTGGGTTGCGCTTTCCGTCGGCGGGTTCGCTCCGGTCAGTCCTCGAACTGCGCCCACTTATGCGGGTCGTAGATCTTTACCTGTTTGTTGGGCTTGCCGCTCCAGTACTCTTCGTCCATAAAGGGCAGATATGCCTGAATGTCGGGGCAAATGAACGGGATTCGCTGTGCTTGCAAACGGTCGCGTTGGCGTTGCTCCAAATGGGTCTCCGAAATCACGACGGGAATACCGGATAGCTCCACGAGGCTTGCCTGAACTCGCTTGAGGTCGGGTAGCGTCGCGTGCCATGCCATTCGCATCATCAAAAATGAGGCGCCACGATACGTTGCCTGCATGACTGTGATGGCGGGTCGTAGCGTGGGATGAATTTTGTGCCGATCCGGCCAAGGGATAGCAGTTATCTCGAGGCCGAGGGTCTCCCATAGGTAATCAAGCTCTTCATCCATGTCGTCTCGATGTTCGCGCGATAATTGGTGTCCTGATTGTGTCACTATTGACGGCGACTAGGATGCAGCAATCTGCCAACGGTAGCAATGGTGCGCTTGCGGCATTTTGCCCCTAGCATGCGGTTTGGCTTCACAGGTCCTTCATGGGTCGGGGCAAATTGGCCGATTTTCAAAAAAGTTAAAAATGGGGCTTGCGCCACCGTGGAACTTCCCGTATATTTCTTTCTTGCGCAAAGGCACAGCCGAGCGCAGCGATGCAGTCATTGGGATGTCGTCTAATGGCAGGACAGCGGATTCTGGTTCCGTCAATGGGGGTTCGACTCCCTCCATCCCAGCCATTGCATCTGCTACATATGGCCCGTTCGTCTAGCGGTTTAGGACGCCGCCCTCTCAAGGCGGAGATCACCAGTTCGAATCTGGTACGGGCTACCACAAAATGAATGCCCGGGCCTCGCAAGAGACCCGGGTTTTGTGTATACACCGCATGTGTGGAATGAGCCGCGTTTCACCTGGACCGAGGAGTTGCCATGGACCTGCCCATCAGCCTACAAGACATTACGTATGCCGAGAACTATCTGGCGCAGGGCGACCTGGCTACGGCGACGCCGCTGCTGGAGCGTCTGGTGGAGCTCGCCGAGGAGTATATTGATGCTGAGTGCAAGACGGAGGAGAAGCGTCAATACTTTAGCTTCGATAGCAAGTTTGAGCGCTTGGCCTATCGCCGCGTGGAGAAGGATCCGCGCGAGCTCGTGCAGGTTGAGGTGCCGTTTGACCGCCTGTACTCTGACATGGCGTTTGCCTACATTCGCCAGCAGGATTATGTAAGCGCTCGTAATGCCCTGATGCAGGCTGTGCGTTGGGACCCCATGAACTGCAACTATCGCTTGGATTTGGCCGAGCTGTTCCGTGCACTCGAGGACAAGCAGGAATGGGCATCGCTCTCGTTCTCGGTGCTGGAGCGTGCAAACGATGGCAAGTGCGCCGCCCGCGCCTACGCCAACTTGGGCCAGTATTTCCTTGAGCCCGAGACCGAGAACGTGTCGGCGGCCGTGGGCTGCGCGCGCCTGGCGCTGCGCTTGGCCCCTGGCGATGCGCATACGACGCGCCTGCTCAACAAAATCCATGCTGCCTATCCCGATGCCGCCGAGGAGAGTGACGAGCACGTGATGGGCGAGCTGGCGTTGCAGGGCGTACCGACCTCGCCTTCGGCCGAGATTGCCATTTGCCTCATCATGTGCGCGACCGATGCTGCGAGCGACGGTGACAAGCAGGAGGCTACGCGCCTGACGGTCCGTGCCCGCGACCTGGTGGGCGAGGAGGCATGCGCGGCGATCATTAAGCTGGTGCGCGAGAGCGATGCCGAGCTCAACGCCGAGCGCAAGGCTAAGCGCGCAGGCGCCGACAAGGGAGCCGACGGCGTCAAGGAGGCCGGCGATGCCCAGTAAGCGCGAGCGCAAGCTCATCTCTAAGAATCGCTCGGCACATCACGAGTACTTTATCGACGAGACGTTTGAGTGCGGCATTGAGCTGAGCGGCACCGAGGTCAAGTCGATCCGCGAGCGCGCCTGTCAGATCACTGACACTTTTGCGCTGATTCGTGGCGGCGAGTGTTGGCTGGTGGGCCTGCATATTCACCCTTACAGCCACGGTGGTGTGTGGAATCGTGATCCCGATCGCCGGCGTCGTCTGCTGCTGCATCGCAAGGAGATTGATTTTCTCGATGGCAAGCTGCGCAATCGCGGTTATGCGTTGGTGCCGCTGGAGCTCTACTTTAATACCGACGGCCGCGTAAAGCTGCTGCTGGGCCTGGGTCGCGGCAAGAAGCTCTACGACAAACGCGAGGACATGGCCAAGCGCGACGTTCAGCGCGAGATCGATCGTGCGCTTAAGGAGCGCAACCGCTGACCGCCCTTCACAAGTTGCGGTGGAATACGGACTGTTTTGTCTGTTTGAGGGGCTATTCAGTCCCTATTTCACCGCAACTGCGGGCGTCTCATCTTTCTTACTGTTCTGACACATATGTCTCAAAGGCAGCGTCCGTTATGGGTGCCTCCTTTTTTGTGGGTACATACATCCATGAGGTTCAATCCTGGGTTAGGGGAGTGATCGTTATGGACAAAACTGCGTTCTTTACGATGCCGAGCGGTCTGTATGTGGTGAGTGCCGCGGCCGACGGGCTGCGTGCCGGCTGCGTCATCAACACGGCGGTGCAGGTGACGTCCACGCCGCCGCGCATCTCGGTTGCCGTGAATAAGGAAAATGTCACGTCTGGTGTTATCTCGTCTGCCAAGGCCTTTGCGCTGACCGTGATCGATCAGACGGCCGATATGCTCTACATTGGCAACTTTGGATTCCGTACTAGCAGCGACTATGACAAATTTGCCAAGTACGAGACGCGCGAGACCACGCTGGGCATGCCCTATGTTCCCGAGCATGCGGCGGCCTTGTTTAGCTGCCGTTTGATTGACACTGTTGACGTGGGCACGCATCTACTGTTTATCGGCGAGGTCGAGGATGCCGAGCGCCTGAGCGACGAGACGCCGCTCACCTACGATTACTACCATAAGGTCCTGAAGGGCAAGACGCCTCCGAAGGCGTCCTCGTATCAAGGCTAGAAATGTTTTAAAAATACTTGCATTATATTATTGAGAATATATACTAATAAGCAAGTACACCAGCAGTCACGTTCGAGAGGAGAACATCATGGCTGAGGAAAAGAAGACGTATAAGTTCGTGTGCATCGTTTGCGGTTATGAGGTTGAGGTCGACACGCCCGAGCTGCCCGAGGATTACGTGTGCCCGGTCTGCGGCGTTGGTCCCGATGAGTTTGAGCTTGTCGAGGAGTAGCTCGTAGACACACGGCGATTAGCCATACAGAGCTCTGTCCAAGGGTCCCGGCTGGATATTCCGGCTGGGACCCTTTTGATTTATCTGACGGTTTAAAACGGCCTTACGTGTTACAGATTGAGACGTTATATCTGGACAGCCACGTCATCCCAATTACATCCCCGTTAGCAGCACGATGTCGAGAATCGTCACGATGACGCCGATCCCTACGAGCAGCGCGTTGAGCGGGCGCGAGTTGACGTATTTGCCCATAACGCGGGGCGAACTGGTGAGTCGTATGAGCACAAAGACCGTAATCGGCAACTGAAGCGACAGCAGCGCCTGACTCCAGATGAGACCCTCAAAAGGATTCGGGACGATCAGGCACGCCGCCACTGCGCCGACGAAACAGACCGCCACTCCAATCGATGAGTGCCGGTCGTGGATGTCGTATTCCTCGTCGAACATGCCCGCGGTGATGGTGCCCGCCGCCATGCCCGCCGTCACACTACTCGATATGCCCGCAAACAGCAGTGCCACCGCAAAGATGGTCGAGCTTGCCGGGCCCAGAATGGGGGAGAGCGTGTCCGATGCGACGGCGAGGTCGTCTACGACAATGCCGTGCGCAAAGAAGGTCGTTGCGGCCAGGATGACCATGGCCGAGTTGATCGCCCAGCCCACGCCCATCGAAAAGAGCGTGTCGAAGAGCTCGTAGCGCAGACGTTCCTCGATAACCTGCTCGCCTTGGCCTTCGAAGTGCATGGATTGGATGACCTCGGAGTGCAGGAAGAGGTTGTGAGGCATAACAACCGCGCCTAGGACACTTACGATAATCGCGGCCGAGCCGGTGGGCATACTGGGTGTGATCCAGCTTGCGGTGGCCTGCGGCCAGTCGACCTTGACCAGCGTAAGCTCAGCCAAAAACGAGAGTCCTACCACGCCTACGAAGGCGATGATCCATCGCTCGGCGCGCTTGTAGGAGCTCGTCATGAGCATCGCCATCGATACTGCCGCCACGATGACGCAGCCCGCGCGCACGGGCAGCCCAAAGAGCATTTGAAGGGCAATCGCGCCACCCAGGACTTCGGCCATGGCGGTGGCGATGGTCGCGAGATAGGCGCTGGCGAGCACCATGTGTCCCACGATGCGGGGGAGGTAGTGTGTCGTGGCCTCGGCAAGACAGGTGCCCGTGGCGATGCCCAGGTGCGCCGCGTTGTGCTGCAGCACAATGAGCATAATTGTGGACAGCGTGACGATCCACAGCAGCGCGTAGCCAAACTGCGAGCCCGCGGCCATATTGGAGGCCCAGTTGCCCGGGTCGATAAAGCCGACGGTCACGAGCAGCCCGGGGCCGATGTGCCGGGCGATATCCAGACCTCCGTGGCCTCCGGTGCGGTGCGAGCCAAAGTGTTGTTTGAGATGGTTGAGCATGGTGAGCTCCTGCGTATGGGCGGCGTGACGTCGCATCTGGGTCGTGCGGCGCCACGCGTCGGATTTAGGTTGGGGCTACTTGTGCGCTTTGCCCTGATTGGCAACGGCATCGATCTTGGCGGCGATGGTTGCCGGGTCGCCGATGTAGCGCTTGTCGAGGACGTTGAAATCGGTGTCGAAGGTGTAAACGAGCGGCACGCCGGTGGGGATGTTGACCTTGAGGATTTCCTCGGGCGTGAGGTGCTCGAACTTCATGACGAGAGAGCGCAGTGAGTTGCCGTGTGCGGCGATGAGTACGCGCTTGCCGGTGAGCATTTGGGGGCGAATCTCGTCTTCGAAATAAGGCCAGGCGCGGGCGATCGTATCCTTGAGGCACTCGGTATAGGGCAGTTGATCGGGCGCGACGTCGCGGTATTGCTCCTGGGTGTGGGGGTCGCGCTCGTCGCCCGGCTCGAGCGCCGGCGGGCAGACGTCGAAGGAGCGGCGCCAGATGAGCACCTGCTCGTCGCCGTGCTCCGCCGCGGCATCGGCCTTGTTGAGACCCTGCAGCGCGCCGTAGTGGCGCTCGTTGAGCTTCCAGGATTTGATGACGGGCAGCCACTCGCGATCCATCTGGCCGAGCACGATGTTGAGGGTGTGGATCGCGCGCTTGAGGCGCGAAGTGTAGCAGACGTCAAAGTCGAAACCGGCTTCTTTGAGGGCTCGACCGCCTGCGGCGGCTTCTTCGCGGCCCGTGTCGGTGAGCTCAACATCGGTCCAGCCGGTGAACAGGTTGAGTTTGTTCCACTCGGATTCTCCGTGACGGATAAGGACAAGTTGCATCGTCTGTTGGTCTGTCTGGCATGCCATGGGGGCCTCCTTGATCTGGCACGGCGCGCGTGCCGTTTGCTTGACGCCGCAAAGGATACCCGTTTTAGGCCAGAAAGTTAACCAAGACTAACAAAATTGTTGTATTTGAATAGGATGGGGAAAGGAGTTGCCGAAATGTCTTGATCTGTAACAACTAGGGATGGAAATTGGACCTAGGTGTTACAGATCGAGACGGGAAGAAATGGTCCTATGGAAAATCTCGATCTGTAACAGTTAGCTGCAAAAACCGGCCCTTCGTGTTACAGATCGAGACAAACCAAAACTGTCCTGCAGAAAATCTCAATCTGTAACAGTTGGTCGTCGAAATTGGGTCTTACTGTTACAGATTGAGATGTTTGAAGCGGTGAGCTTACAGGTCGAACCTGGGGGCCTTGTCGTCGTCCTTGAGGTCGGCGGTGTCCACTCGTAGGGCGTGCGTTACGCGATTGTTTCGAAACGGGCGGGAAACACAACGGGCCGGCGATGCTCCTAGTATGCCTATTCAACTGACTGTCTAATATCTAGGGGAGGATCGCGATGCAGGCAGATTCCGCTCAGCAGCAGGGCCTTTATCGCCCCGAATTCGACCACGATGCATGTGGCATCGGCGCGCTTGCCGATATCAACGGTGAGCGCCATCACCAGATTCTGGACGATGCGCTGTCCATTCTGGTCAACTTGGAGCACCGCGGCGGTACGGGACTCGAGAAGAACACCGGCGACGGCGCCGGCATCCTGTTCCAGGTTCCGCATCATTTTTTCCGCAAAGAGGCTCAAAAGTGCGGCCAGATTCTGCCGGCAGAGGGCGACTATGGCGTGGCCATGCTGTTCTTCCCGCAGGACGACAAGGGCGTAGAGGATGCCCGTCGCGTGTTTGAGGAGGGCTGCGCCGAGGCCGGCGTGCCGCTGCTCTTTTGGCGCGAGGTGCCGGTCGACCCGCACGACCTGGGCGAGACAGCCCGCGCCTGCATGCCCACCATCTTGCAGGCTTTCCTGGGCCGTCCGGACGACACGCCCGCCGGCGACGCCTTCGAGCGCCGCCTGTACGTGTGCCGCCGCACCATCGAGAAGAAGGCTGACGCCGAGTTTGCCCTGCGCAACAAGATCTTCTATGTGTGCTCCATGAGCTCGCGCACCATCGTGTACAAGGGCATGCTGGTCGCCACACAGATGCGCCGCTTCTTCATCGACCTCAACGACGCCGCCGTCAAGACGGCCGTGGCGCTCGTACACTCGCGCTACTCCACCAACACCACGCCCAGTTGGGAGCGTGCGCACCCCAACCGCTTTATCATCCACAACGGCGAGATCAACACCCTCAAGGGCAACGTCAACTGGATTCGTGCCCGCGAGCCCAACCTGTACAGCCCCGTGTTGCAGCATGATCTTGAGCGCGTGATGCCCATCATCAACCGTGAGGGCTCCGATTCCGCGATTCTGGACAACGTGCTCGAGTTTTTGGTCATGAACGGTCGCCCGCTTACGCGTGCCGCGTCCATGTTGCTGCCCGAGCCGTGGGACCACAACGACAGCCTGAGTGAGGAGCGCCGCGCCTACGACGCTTACCAGTCCATGCTCATGGAGCCGTGGGATGGCCCGGCGGCCATCGCCTTTACCGACGGTCGCACGCTGGGTGCCGCCCTCGACCGTAACGGCCTGCGTCCCGCCCGCTACTATGTGACGCGTGACGGTCGCTTTATGCTGGCAAGCGAGGTGGGCACCATCGAGGTGAGCCCCGAGAACATTCTGACGAGCGGCTGTCTGGGGCCGGGCCAGATGCTCGAGGTCGACTTTGCCCGTGGCCGCGTCATCTACAACGACGAGCTGCGCGCCCGCTATGCCAAGGAAAAGCCTTACCGCGACTGGATTGCCGAGGAGACGCTGACCGTTGACGCGCTCGATGGGCCTGTTACGGCAACGCCCGCCGAGGATGCCGAGGTGCCCGCCGCCGTGCGCATGGCCAAGCTCGGCTACCACTGGGATGACGTTGACGAGGTCGTGCGTCCCATGGCCCAGCAGGGCAAGGCCCCGCTCGCCTCGATGGGTATCGATGCGCCGCTGGCCTGCCTGTCCAAGAAGACGCGCTCGTTCTTTGACTACTTCTATCAGCTGTTCGCCCAGGTCACGAACCCGCCCATCGACGCCCTTCGCGAGCATATGGTCACCTCGACCACGCTCTACCTGGGCAACCACGGCAACCTGCTCGAGGACTCTCGTACGGCCTGCCAGCTGGTGCGCTTGGAGCGCCCACTGCTGAGCGAGGAGGAGTTCGAGCGTATCTGTGCCATCGACCGTGTGGGCTTTAAGACCCGTCGCTTCCGTGCCGTCTACCGTCGCGATGCCGGCGAGGGCGCGCTGCAGGCTGCGCTCAAGCAGCTTGCCGAGGACGTCGAGACTGCGGTCCGCGACGGCGTGAACATCGTGGTGCTGAGCGATCGCGCCGGGGCGGGCGAGGTGCCCGTGCCGTCGCTGCTCGCCGTGGGCTGCGTGCACAACCACCTGATCCGCGCCGGCGTGCGCACCTTTGCCGACATCGTGGTGGAGTGCGGCGACGCCGTGTCTCCGCACGACTTTGCGGCACTGGTGGGCTACTCCGCGAGCGGCATCTATCCGTACAACGCACATGCGTGCATCCGCGACTTGGCGGTGCACGGCGATCTGGACGTGACAGCCGAGCAGGGCATCGCCAACTACAACAAGGCTGCGACCGCCGGCATCGTCTCCATCATGTCAAAGATGGGCATCTCCACGGTGCAGAGCTACCATTCGGCGCAGATTTTCGAGGCCGTGGGCTTTACGCCGGAGTTCGTCAACGCGTACTTCGCCGGCACGGTGAGCCGTGTGGGCGGTATGGGTGTCGAGGACGTCGAGCGCGAGCAAAACGAGCGCTACGACGCCGCGCTCGCTATCCTTAAGAGCCCGGCTCCCGATCAGCTGCCCACGTTGGGCCTGACCAAGTGGCGCCCGCTCGGCGGCGAGGATCACCTCATCGATCCGCAGACCATCTACTTGCTGCAGACCGCCTGCCGTGAGGACAGCTACGACACCTTTAAGGAGTACAGCGCCCGACTGCACCGCACCGGCCGTGCCGTGCGCCTGCGCGACTTGCTCGACTTTAATGCCAACGGTCGCACTCCGGTGGCGCTCGACGAGGTGGAGCCTGCGCTCAACATCGTCCGCCGCTTTAACACCGGCGCCATGTCGTACGGCTCCATCAGCAAGGAGGCACACGAGTGCATGGCCATCGCCATGAATCGCCTGCACGGCCGTTCCAACTCGGGCGAGGGCGGCGAGGACCCGCGTCGCGAGACCCCGCTGGCCAACGGCGACTCCAAGAACTCCGCGATCAAGCAGGTGGCAAGCGCGCGCTTTGGCGTGACGAGCCGCTACCTGTGCAGCGCCTTCGAGATTCAGATCAAGATGGCCCAGGGCGCCAAGCCCGGCGAGGGCGGCCACCTGCCCGGCAAGAAGGTCTACCCCTGGATCGCCGAGGTCCGTCAGTCCACGCCCGGCATCGGCCTGATCTCGCCTCCGCCGCACCACGACATCTACTCCATCGAGGACCTGGCGGAGCTTATCTTCGATCTTAAGAACGCCAACCCCGGCGCTCGCGTGTCGGTCAAGCTGGTCAGCGAGGCCGGTGTCGGCACCATCGCCACCGGTGTGGCCAAGGGTGCCGCCGACAAGATCTTGATCAGCGGCCACAACGGCGGCTCCGGTGCCGCGGCGCGCGATTCGATTTGGCACGCCGGTCTGCCGCTGGAGCTTGGCCTTGCCGAGGCCCAGCAGACGCTGCTGCAAAACGGCCTGCGCTCGCGCGTGGTGCTCGAGGCCGACGGCAAGCTCATGGACGGCACCGATGTTGCCGTCGCCTGCTTGCTAGGCGCCGAGGAGTTTGGCTTTGCAACCATGCCGCTCATCTCCATGGGCTGCCTCATGCAGCGCGACTGCCAGCAGGATACCTGCCCGGCCGGCATCGCCACGCAAAACTGCCGCCTGCGTCGCGGCTTCCGCGGCAAACCCGAGCACGTCGAGCACTTTATGCTCTTTGTTGCCGAACAGCTGCGCGAGGTCATGGCGAGCCTGGGCTTCCGCACCGTCGACGAGATGGTCGGCCATCCCGAGTGCTTGCGTCAGATCGAGGTCCCGGGCAACCGCAAGGCCAACCTGCTGGATCTGTCGCCCGTGCTGGCGAGCGCGACCTGCGAGTTCGGTGCCCATATTCCGGGCGCCGACGGTCGTCACTTCCTGCCCCAGATGGCTGCGGACAGCGAGCTCGACAAGACGCTCGATTCCACGTTGTTTGTGCCCTATACGGCCGATGCCCGTGCGCACCTGCGTCCGATTCGCTTCCGTGCCGATATCGCTAACGTCAACCGTTGCGTGGGCACCATCCTGGGCAACGCGGTGACCAAGGCGCATCCCGAGGGTTTGCCCGCCGGCTCCATTACCATCGATTGCGATGGTTCGGCTGGTCAGAGCTTTGGCGCGTTCCTTCCGCGTGGCATTACGCTCAACGTGTGCGGCGACGCCAACGATTACTTTGGCAAGGGCCTTTCGGGCGGCGAGGTGTCGGTGCGCCCCAACCCGCATGCGACCTACAAGTTCGACGAGAACATCATCGTGGGCAACGTTGCGTTCTTTGGCGCCACGAGCGGCCGCGGCTTCATTAACGGTCTGGCCGGTCAGCGTTTTGCCGTGCGCAACTCCGGTGCCACCGTGGTGGTCGAGGGCTGCGGCAACCATGGCTGCGAGTACATGACGGGCGGTCTGGCGCTCATCCTGGGTGAGGTCGGGCAGAACTTCGCCGCCGGTATGACGGGCGGTGTGGCCTATGTCTTTGACCAGTACGGTACGCTCGATGCCTGTGTGAACCACGAGAGCGTTGAGCTCAAGGCCCCGACGGCCGGCGAGCTGGCGCAGATTCGCGAGCTTATCCAGGAGCACGTGGACGCGACGCAGAGCCCGCGCGGCATTAAGCTGCTCTACAGTTTTGAGACGATGAGCAAGCACTTTGTGAAGGTCATTCCGACCGAGTACGAGCGCGTGTTGGCGATTGTCGCCGCCGCCGAGGCCATCGGTAAGACGCATGCGCAGGCCGAGGAGCTGGCGTTTGACATTGTGACCGGTCGCGCCGACGCCGCCGATGTCGCTCGCTTTGATGTGGCGGGTGGTGTCTCTGGCGCGGGCGCTGCGTCCGTGGCTGCCAGCTCTGTTGCTTCGACCAAGAAGGAGGCGTAAGTGCCATGGGTAAGCCCGGTGCTTTTCTTGATATCGATCGCGTGACCCACGAGCTTCGTCCCGTGGAGGAGCGCAGCCATGATTTTGATCCGCTGTACGTGGAGCTCGATGACGATGCACGTCGCGCCCAGGCGAGCCGCTGCATGATGTGCGGCGTGGCGTTTTGCCAGATGGGCGCGAGCTTTGGCAAGGCACGCCCGAGCGGCTGCCCGCTGCATAACCTGATTCCCGAGTGGAACGAGCTGGTGTACCGCGACCGTTGGGATGAGGCTGCCGAGCGCCTGTCGCTCACCTCGCCCATGCCCGAGTTCACGAGCCGCGTGTGCCCGGCGCTGTGCGAGGCCGCGTGCAACCTGGGTTCGGTCGATGGCCAACCCACGACGATCCATGACAACGAGCGTGCGATCAGCGACCATGAGTGGGCCAACGGCGGTCCGCGCCGCTTTGAGCCGGCAGGGGAGGGCGCGCCCACGGTTGCCGTGGTGGGCTCCGGTCCTGCTGGTCTGGTGGCAGCATGGGAGCTTGCGCGTCGCGGTGCCCGCGTGACGGTGTTTGAGCGTGACGACCGCCCGGGCGGCCTGCTCATGTACGGCATTCCCAACATGAAGCTCGAGAAGTCCGTGGTCGAGCGTCGCGTGGCACTTATGTGCGAGCTGGGCATTGTGTTCGAGCTGGGTGCCGATGTGACGGACCCTGCGGTAGCGGCCAAGCTCGATGACTTTGACGCCGTTGTGGTGGCTGCCGGTGCTCGTGCGCCCCGCGGTCTTTCGGCTACGAACGTGGATGCTCCGGGCGTGGTGTACGCGGTGGACTACCTGACGGCTTCGACCGTCTCGGTGCTCGATGGCGGTGAGCCCGCGGTGAACGCGCGCGGCCTGGACGTTGTGGTCATTGGCGGCGGCGATACCGGCAACGACTGCGTGGGTACCGCCGTGCGTCAGGGCGCGCGCAGCGTGCGCCAGTTTGAGTTCTTGCCGGCCGCGCCCGATAAGCGCGCGGCGAGCAACCCTTGGCCGCAGTGGCCCAACGTTAAGAAGACCGACTACGGTCAGCAGGAGGCTATCGCTGCCATGGGCGGCGAGATGCGTGCCTGGGGCGTGGATACGCTCGAGGTGCTGCTGGACAAGAAGGGCGCGGCAGCGGGCCTGCGCGTGGTCGATCTGGATTGGTCGGCCGGCAAGCCCGAACGCATTGCGGGCTCCGAGCACGAGGTGCCGGCGCAGCTGGTGCTCATCGCCTGTGGCTTTACGGGCCCGGAGCACAGCGTGTTCGATGCGGTGGGCGTGTCTGTTGCCACCGCTGGCCGTCCGCTGCCTGTGATGGCCGCCGAGGGCTCGCACCTCGCGGCACGTGTCGACGGCGTGTCCGCGGATGCCGCACCGGTGTATGTTGCCGGTGACGCTCACAACGGCAGCTCGCTCGTGGTGAACGCTATGGCCGACGCCCTGGCCTGCGCTGCCGAAATCGCCGACGCACTGGAGCTGTAAGGCGGCTGTCCACAGCTGAATCGTCAAGGGCTGTCCCCAACGGCCGGCCCAAAAGGAACGTCCCCAAGTGCCGGCAGCTGGGGACGTTCCTTATGTGCCGGCATCCGGGCCACTCCTTGCGGGCTTGCGAGCGTTTTGCTCGTTTGCCGACGTCTGGTT
>UQXT01000040.1 GCA_900545075.1 uncultured Collinsella sp.
GGGCGTTGAGCAGGCGGCGCTTGCCATGCTGGTTGTGGTGGCGCTCGTGCTTGCGCTGTTCTTTGCGGGCTACGAGGCATCGCGCCCGGGCCTGCGCCAGATCATGCCGACGCTGGTGCTGGCAGCGCTAGCGTCGGCGGGGCGCATCCTGTTTGGGCCTATTCCCGACTTTAAGCCCGTGAGTGCCATCGCCATTATCGCGGGGGCGACGCTGGGGCGACGCAACGGCTTTATGGTTGGCGCGCTGGCGGCGCTGACCAGCAATTTCTTTTTTGGGCAGGGCATGTGGACGCCATGGCAGATGTATGCCTGGGGCCTGGTGGGCTATATCGGTGGCGCACTGGCGCATGCGGGCGCGTTTGACCGCGCCGACGGCACCGTGCGCATGCCGGCGCTGCTGGCGTATGGCTTTGCCTCGGGCTTGCTCTATGGCGTCGTGATCAACGCGTATGACATCATCGGTTTTGTGCAGCCGCTCACCTGGGCGGGTGCCGCGGCGCGTCTTGCGACGGCGGTGCCGTTCGATATTACGCATGGCCTTGCGACCTGTGTGTTTTTGGCCGCTCTGTACAAGCCCTGGTGTCGCCGCATCAACCGTGTCGTCGTGAAATACGGGTTGTAGGACAGGTTGTGCTGGGGCAAGAACCAATACTGCTACGGTGCCATTTCAAAACTATGCCGGTTTACGGGGCTAGATTGGCATAGGCCGATCATACCGACATTTTTCGAAAATAGACGAGCCGTCTACCTGCGGTTTTATTTTTCCCAAGTTGCGTGTGGTTGGAGGTTCACGATTTAGCCCCGTAAACCGGCATAGTTTTGAAGCGGGCCGACTCATATGACGGTCGCCGCGGGCCCTAGGAGCCAAAATGATCCGTTTCCTCCGTCCCTAAGGGGTCGTTGGGGGGTGCTCGCCACGAAACCGGGCCATCTACTACGTTTGACCCGATACCTCCAACCATACCCGCGTTTTATTAAAAACCGCAGGCTTTCTACCTGCGGTTTTCTTTTTGCGCTGCTCGTTGTGGTTGAGGGTGGTGGCTTAAACGTAGTAGATGGGCGCGTTTCGTGGCGGGCGGATCATGCGGATGCCCCCACGAGACCCAAAAATGGTCCGCCTTCCTTCGTCCCCGGGGAATCGTTGGGGCTAGAGCTCCAGCGTGAGAGTGACAGGGCAGTGGTCGCTGCCAAAGATGTCGCCGCGGATGCCGGTGTCGCGCACGTTGCCGGCGATTGAATTGCTTACCAGGAAGTAGTCGATGCGCCAGCCGGCGTTGTTCTTGCGTGCATTAAAACGGTAGCTCCACCAGCTGTAGATGCCCTCGACGTCGGGGTTTGCCGCGCGCCAGGTATCGGTGAAGCCGGCGTTGAGCAGCTCGGTAAACTTGCCGCGTTCCTCGTCCGAAAAGCCGGCGTTGCCGCGGTTGGACTTGGGGTTCTTAAGGTCGATCTCCTCGTGCGCCACGTTAAAGTCGCCACAGGTCACCACGGGCTTGCCGGTCTCGCGCTCAAGCGCGCTCAAAAAGCCGCGGTAGGCATCGTCCCAGGCCATGCGCACGTCGATGCGGGCGAGTTCGTTTTGCGCGTTGGGAGTGTAGACATCCACAAACCAGAACTTGTCGAACTCCAGCGCGCAGACGCGGCCCTCGGTCGCGGCTTGGGCGACGAGCTCGGCCGCCTCGCCCTCGCCGGCGTAGGGCAGCAGCGCATCGGCGCGCAGTACGCGCAGCGGTTCCTGGCGGCTAAAGACCGCGGTGCCCGAGTAGCCCTTGCGCTCGGCGTAGCTCCAGGTTTGGTGATAGCCGGGCAGGTCGATATCGACCTGGCCCTCCTGCAGCTTGGTCTCTTGCAGCGCCAGGATATCGACGTCGAGTTCTTGCGCGATCTGGATAAAGCTCGGGTCCTTTTTGAGCACGGCGCGCAGGCCGTTGACGTTCCACGAGGCGAAAGTGTAAGTCTGAGGCATGGTGTCCTTTCGACGGGGTTGGCAGGCTTAAGATTAACGCAACAAGAGCGGGGCGGAGTCCGCGAGTGATAGTGCGAACGCCGCCGTCCCGGAGACACGGACGGAGGACATATATGACGCAGGCAATATCAAACCCCAAACAGGCGTCCGCCGCGCTGGAGGAGCTGTTCGAAACCCATAGCCACGTGGTCTTCTTTGGCGGCGCGGGTGTTTCCACGGCGAGTGGCATCCCCGATTTCCGCAGCGTGGACGGCCTGTATCACCAGCAGTTTGCCTACCCGCCCGAGACCATGCTCTCGCATAGCTTTTACGAGGCGCATCCTGCGGAGTTCTTTGACTTCTACCGCACCAAGATGATCGCGCTTGGCGCCAAGCCCAACCGCTGCCACACCAAGCTGGCCGAGCTGGAGCGCGCCGGCAAGCTAAATGCCGTGGTGACGCAAAACATCGACGGCTTGCATCAGATGGCGGGCTCGCAGCGCGTGTTTGAGCTGCACGGATCGGTCCATCGAAACATTTGCCAGTCATGCGGCGCGGTCTATAGCGCCGAATGGATTTGCTCGCGCGAGCACGAGGATGCCGCGGGCGTGCCTGCGTGCCCCGCGTGCGGCGGCCGCATCAAGCCCGATGTAGTGCTCTATGAAGAGCCGCTCGACGAGCATGTGTTGACCGGTGCCGTTGCCGCCATCGCCGCTGCCGATGCCCTCATTGTGGGCGGGACCTCACTCGTGGTGTATCCGGCGGCAGGCCTTACGCGATACTTTACCGGCGATACGCTGGCCATATGCAACCTTGCTCCCACCGATCAGGATGCAAATGCCGACCTGCTGATTTCTTGCGACATCGCGGCCGCGTTTGCGTTCTAGCCCGCGCGCGCGGATACAATAGAAAGACTAAGTGCAAAGCGACCCCGCCGCCAGCTCCCCAAGCTCGGCGGCGTGGGCATTTTAGGAGGATGTTCATGGCGAACGATAGCAAGACATGGCGGTGCGGAAAGTACGAGCTCAGCTTTGACCGTCCGCGCATCATGGGCGTCCTCAACGTGACGCCCGATTCGTTTAGCGATGGCGGGGAGCACTTCGACCCGGATGCCGCCATCGAGTACGGCCTGGCGATGCTCGACGCCGGCGCCGACATCATCGACGTAGGCGGCGAGTCCACGCGCCCCGGCTTTACCCCGGTCAACCCCGACGAGGAGGCTCGCCGCGTGCTGCCCGTTGTGCGTGCGCTGGCCAAAGAGGGTGCCATCGTCTCGATCGACACGCGCCACGTGGCGGTTGCCAAGGCGGCCGTGCGCTGCGGCGCCTCGATCGTCAACGACGTGACCGGCTTCACCGATCCCAAGATGGTCGAGTTTGTTAAGACGAGCACCTGCGGCATCATCGTGATGCATGCCGGCGAGGTCGCCGCGCCCGCCCGCACGCACGCAACGGTGCAGCTCGATACCTCGGCAGCGGCGTTTGTTGCCGAGAAGGCGCGCGAGGCGGCTGCCGAGGCCGCGCGTGAGGCCGAGAAGCCGGCTCTCCGCCGTCGCGGCAAGTTGCTGGGTGAGCCTAAGTCGGAGGCCAAGCTTCCGGGCGGCGTGGTGCAGCCCTCGTTGCCGTTTGGCGAACCGGAGCCCACGTCCGAGCCTGCAAGCGAGCAGGAGACGCCCGCCACCGAGCAGACTGCTGCCGCCGAGACCGTCGCGCCCGCGCCCGCAGCCACCGAGGCCGCATCGGAGTCCAATGACCGTCTGGCCGCCATGATGCGCCGCAGCGCCCGCCGCGAGGAAGCTTACGTGCCCACCTCGCAGCTCCGCCGCTTCACCCTGCCCGATTCGGCGCCCATCATGCGCCGCGTCATGGGCTTTCTGTCTGACCAGGCCCGCACACTCATCCATGCCGGCGTGTCGCGCGACCGCATCTGCATCGATCCTGGCCCGGGCTTTGGTAAGTCGGCTAACGAGGACATCGTCATCCAGCGCGAGACTGCCAAGATGGCGTCACTGGGCTATCCGCTCATGTGCGCCGTGTCGCGCAAGCGCTTTGTGGGCGCCGTCTCGGGCGTGACCGAGGCCGCCGAGCGCGATGCCGCTACGTTTGGCGTGTGCCTGGGCGCCATCCAGGCCGGTGCCAACATCGTGCGCGTGCACGACGCCGCGGGTTTTGCGCAGTTCCTGAACGGCTACTGGGCGGTTGCCAAGCCGCAGCCGCGCCGCGCGTTTGTGGCCGTGGGCTCCAACCTGGGGCATCGCTGCGACAACATCCGCGCCGCACGCGAGATGATCGCCGAGATTCCACTCACCTGCGTGTCCAACTCCTCCAAGATTTACGAGAGCGAGCCGGCCTACGAGACGCGCCAGGACGCGTTTGCCAACGCCGTCATCGAGATCAAGACCGAGCTGGCGCCGCTGGTGCTGCTCGACGAGCTCATGAAGATCGAGGCCGAGCTTGGGCGCGACCGCTCCAAAAAGGCCAAGGCCAACGGTCCGCGCACCATCGACCTGGACCTGCTGTGGATGGACGGCGAGACCCACGGCGGCAAAAAGCTGCGCCTGCCGCATCCTCTCATTGGCGAGCGCGACTTTGTGCTGGTGCCGCTCGAGGACCTGATGCACGACCCGGCGCGGTTCTTCCGCTACAACGGTGTCGAGGTCAAGGAGCCCGAGGACCGCGTGGGCCATATCGTGGGCGAATTGGGGCGTATGTAGATGATCGAGATGAATGCTGTTGTCGCCGGTACCGAGCTTGACGCCGCGCGCAACGCGGGCCGCGAGGGTGCGTCCGCGGGCTGGTGCGCTTGGAGCGCGGGCGATGCTTCGCTGACGTTTTCGCTGGTCGTGCGCCCGGACGTGAACATGCATGCCTTCCACGGCCTGCCGTTTGTGGCGGCGATGGGCATGATGGATGCGCTTGTGGGCACGGCTTCGACGCCGGGGTTGGGCCTTGCCGGCAAGGTGGGTATCCAGTGGCCGAGCGATATCGTGTGCGGTGCGCCTGCGTTTGAGACGTCGCTCGCGCGTGTTACCGTGAACGGCGGTGCCGGTGCTGCGGGCATGTTTGCCGCGGTGACGGTTGATATTGAGCGTGCGGCGCTGGGTGAGCTTGGCGTGGATATGGCCGACGAAGCGCTGGTCGAAGAGTTGGCCGCCGCCATGCTGGCCCGCGTGGACGCCTGGGCGGTTGTTGCCAACACGCCGCAGGGCGCCGCAGGGCCGCTGGCTCCCGTGCTGGGCGAGTACTTCGACATGGTGCCGCTGCTGGGCCGCCAGGTTGCGGCGGTGTCTCCCAACGGCTTGCCGCTTGCGGTCGGTGTGTTTGCGGGCCTGGACATCTGGGGTCGCGCCACCATCAAGACCGATGCCGGCGAGCAGGAGTTTCCGCCCGAGGCTGTACGAATTCGCGGACTGTAACGCGAGGCGCCCGCGCTCAAAGATAACGATGACAACAAGACCCTCCTCGGCCTGTGCCGGGGAGGGTTTCGCCTGTCTGAGGAATAGGCTTGGCGAGCCTTTGCGGGGACTGTGGCATCGGGCGTGCTCGACTTAAGCCCCTGCTCTATCCCAGCTCCTGCATGCGGCGGTAAATTTCGCAGATACCCTTGATGGTGAGCTGTCCATCGACCACGTCGAAGGCATCGGTCGAATCGGCGACGATGCCGGCGAGGCCGCCCGTGGCGATAACGGTGGCATCCTCGCGGCCCAGCTCGCGCTTCATGCGCGCGACTAGGCCCTCGGCCATGGCGGCGGCGCCCATCACGGCGCCGACCTTGATGCACTCCTCGGTATCGCGGCCGATGGCGTGCTCGGGCGCCTCGAGCGGCACGCTGGCGAGCTTGGCGGCACGGGCGGCAAGCGCGTCCATGGAGATGCGAATGCCCGGCGCGATCGCTCCGCCAATGTAATAACCGTCCTCATCAATGACGTCGATATTGGTTGCGGTGCCAAAGTCCACCACGATCGCCGGCGCGTCGTAGAAGGTCTCGGCAGCGACGGCGTTGGCGATGCGGTCGGCACCTACGGCTTGGGGACGCGCCGCGCGCAGCTTGGTCACCGCGGCCGTCTGCGGCCCGATGACGATGGCGTCCGCGGCAATGCGGTCGGCCACGGCGTGCCATTCGCGCGAGAGCTGCGGCACCACGCCGGCAAAGGCGATCGCGTCGACCGCGCCGAGCGAGAGGTCGTACATCTTAAAGAAGCCCATCAGGCGCACATGGATCTCGTCGGCGGTATAAGAGCGGTCGGTGGGCATGCGCCACGACTGCACCAGCTCGTCTCCGTCAAACAGGCCCATGGCCGTCTGCGTATTTCCCATATCGATAGCGAGCAGCATGTCTACTCCCGGTGTCGGCGTAAAAGGACGCGCACCATTGTATACGTGCCGTCGACGGCGCTCGGCTGCGATTCGTTTACGGTGATAGGGGCTGAGGAGTTTAAATATGAAGGAATTATGCTCTACGAGATTTTTCTTGCCGTTTGCCGAACTCCCGCGTAATATTCTTTCTTGCGCACATGAGGCGCCCAGACATTGCGGGGTGGAGCAGTCTGGTAGCTCGCCGGGCTCATAACCCGGAGGTCGTAGGTTCAAATCCTGCCCCCGCGACCAAGAACTTGCAGCTCGTCGGCCTAGCCGGCGAGCTTTTTTGTTATTCCGGGACCGTGTTTTCGGTCCAATTCTCGGCCTCTCAAACAAAATCTCGATCTGTAACATCTAGACCCGATTTAGGCGGCTGGGTGTTACAGATCGAGATATACCGGTGGGTTGGGTCGTGTTTGTCTAAATCTGTAACACGAGGGACGGATTTTGCCGAGTTGTTGTTATAGATTGAGATTTTCTAGCAGGCGGGTTTGGTTTGTCTCGATCTGTAACAGGTAGGGGTCAAAAGTGGGCCTAGCTGTTACAGATCGAGATTGTTGAGGATGGGTCGAGAGGAATATCTTGATCTGTAACAGTAAGACCCAGTTTTGCCGCGTAACTGTTACAGATTGAGACAAACCGACGGGCCGCCCCGTCCCATCCACCAGCCGGCACCTGATATTCGCCGATTTCCGTTGCGCTGTTGTATTCCCATGCCATATACTCTAGACAACTACGCGGCATCATCGCCGCCGCGCCTACAAGAGAGGAATATCCATGACCGCACCTGCATCCAAGCTGCTCCAGCCCATTACGGTTGGCCCCCTTGAGCTCAAGAACCGCATTATGTTTCCGCCGCTGACCACCGGCTACGAGGAGCGTGACGGTTCCATCGGCGAGCGCAGCCTGGCTTTTTACGAGCGCTTGGCCCGTGGCGGCGTGAGCTACATCGTCATCGGCGACGTCGCTCCCGTCATGACCGCAAGCCCCACGCCCAAGCTGGCAACCGACGCCCAGATCCCCACGTTTAAGGCGCTGGCCGATGCCGTCCACAAGCACGGCGCCAAGGTCGCGCTGCAGCTGTTCCACCCCGAGTACGATGTGCCCGGTGTCGGCCGCATGGTCATGGGCTCCATGGCTGCCGCCAAGGCCGCGCAGGAGGCCAAGGCCGCCGGCGACGAGGAGACCTTTGCCGCCAAGATGGCCGAGTCCAACGAGATCCGCAACCAGGCCTACGCCAAGCTGCATCACGACATGCAGCACTTTGTGAACGAGGCGAGCGTAGAGCAACTCACCCAGATCAAGGAGGCCATCGCTGCCTCGGCCGCCCGTGCGCAGCAGGCCGGCATCGACGCCATCGAGGTCCACGGCGATCGTCTGGTGGGTTCGCTGTGCTCGGCCATCCTCAACCAGCGCACCGACGAGTACGGCGGCTCCTTCGAGAACCGCGTTCGCTACGCGCTGGAGGTCGTCGCTGCCATTAAGGAAGCCGCGCCGCAGCTGATGGTGGAGTACAAGCTCCCCGTGATCATGGAGAACCCCGACGGCACGCCGCGCGGCAAGGGCGGCCTACAGCCCGACGAGGCCTGCGAGTTCGCCAAGCTGCTCGAGGGCGCGGGCATCGATATGATCCAGGTCGCACAGGCCAACCACACCGGCAACATGGGCGACACCATTCCGCCCATGGGCGCCATGCCCTACAACTGGACGCTGCCCGTGGCCGAGCGCGTCAAGGCCCTGGTCTCCGTGCCGGTGGCAACCGTGGGCCGCGTGGTTTCGGTCGAGGCCGGCGAGAAGATTCTGGAAGACGGCGCCGCCGACATCATCGCCTATGGCCGCTCGCTCATGTGCGACCCCGACATTGCGCTGAAGGCCGCCACGGGTGAGCCCATCCGCGAGTGCCTCAACTGCAACAAGGGTTGCGTCGATGCGATTCAAAACCGCAAGTACATTTCGTGCGTGCTCAATGCCGAGAACGGCGACGAGGCGACCATCGCCATCAAGCCGGGCGAGGGCGACAAGAAGATCGCCGTGGTGGGCGGCGGCATCGCCGGCCTGGAGGCCGCGCGCGTGGCGGCCAAGCGCGGCTACGACGTGACCGTCTACGAGGCGAGCGATCATCTGGGCGGCCAGATTGTGCTGGCGGCTGCGCCTCCGCGCAAGGACGAGATCATGCGCTCGGTCGAGTACTACGAGAAGATTCTGCCTGGCCTGGGCGTGAAGGTTGAGCTCAGCCATGCCGCTACCGCTGAGGACCTCAACGCCGCCGACGCCGCGATTGTGGCCGTGGGCGCGCACGACGTGGTCATCCCCGTTCCGGGCGCCGACTCGGAGAAGGTCGTCTCGAGCTGGGACGTGCTGGCCGGCAAGGCGGAGCTCAACGGCCGCGTCGCTGTCATTGGCGGTGGCCTGGTGGGCACCGAGACTGCCGAGTATCTGCTGCAGCACGGCTGCGAGGTGGCGATCGTGGAGATGCTCGACAAGATTGCCGCGGGCGAGTCCGAGACCATTCTGCCGCTGATTATGAGCGACTTTGCAGAGCACAACGTGGAGCAGCATGTTAAGACCCGCCTGACCGCCATTACCGACGAAGGCGTGGAGGCTGTTCGCACCACCGAGGACGGCGCCGAGGAGCCGGTGAGGATCGCCTGCGATTACGTGGTGATGGCCGTGGGCTCCAAGGCCAACGCGTTTGACCTGGATGGCGTGACGGTGCCCGTGACCTGCGTGGGCGACTGCTCGGGTGAGCGCACCGCCGACATTGCGAGCGCCATTCGCACGGCGTATCACGCGGCCAACGAGCTGTAGTTGAACATCGCGGCCAGGCGGGGCGGTAGCACGGATCCGCCTCGCCCGGCTGTGTCCCGTCGGGTGTCAACCGGTGCGGGGCCTGCAAGCGCAGCAGGTCCCGCCCTTTTTGTTTTGCTCCGGTGGATGGCAATGCGCGGTAATCATGAGGAGTGAGGACGTCTACTGTCTTGCAGATCACTCAAAAATATTGGGGGAGGGGTTAATAACTATATCCTCTATACCAAAGGACATAAAGAGATGCCAATTTTGTTGACAAGCGAATGACGATTAGCTGCGAGTCAGCTACCAGCGTAAATAATCGATAAAGAAATGTCGTAATTTGGTGCCAAATGCCCAGATAACGCCGCGTCTATTTTAATTAACTGCTTTGAGCAAACAGTAAAATGCTACTATCTAACTTGCACGTAAGAAAGCAGATTAACGGCTAAGGCTAAGAAGTGGCAGGTATGTCGGAAGCAACTAGGACTCGCACGCATGCGCCCGAGGTTAGGCAGCGCGCCGTCGAGATCCTCCAAGAGGGGGTCGGTCATCGCGCTCTCGCCGCGGAGCTTGGCATTCCCCAAGCCACGGCTCGTCAGTGGGCCCGCGCGTATGCCGTGGGCGGTGCCGACGCCGTTCTCAATGCCGGTTCGCATCATCACACCTATTCGTACGAAGTTAAGCTCGCCGTGGTCAAGGACCGCTTGGAAAACGGCTTAACGGTTCGCGAGGCCATGATTAAGCACAAGATTCCCAGCGAGTCTTCGGTCAAGGCTTGGTGTCGCCAGTATCGCGAGAGCGGTGAGTCCGCACTGGTCGATAACCGCGGGGTCGCAAGCCGCGCGTTAAAAAGGCGGAATAGCGAACGGGATGGTGCGCCCACAGGGGCGCATTTTTCTTGCCGTCCCTCTACTCCAATGCGGACAGACTCCTTGCCCCGTACGCCTAAAACTCCCCAGTTGACCGAAAACCTGCCGCCGCTACTCCTCAATTGAGCTATAACATTAAACAATTGCAGCGTTTTTGCATGGGGGAGTGATGGTATGACGCTACTGTATTTCCTTACCCTGTTTCCGCTGGTACCGGCGCTGGGCATGCTGCTCGCGCGCGGTGATCGAGCCCGCGATGCGGTGGGGCTCATAGGTTCCGGCATTATTATGGCGGTGACAGTTGTAGTCGCCGTCATGTTTTTTGGCACGGGTCCGCAGAGCTTTGAGGTTGCCCCCGGCACCTCGCATGTGCTCTCGATCATCAGCTCCGTCATCGACGTCATTCTGTGCGCCGTCATCCTGTACAACGCGCACAAATTTAAGAGCACGCTCGCCACGGTGCTCGGCATAGTCCAGCTGGTGGGCACGTTCGCCTTTGCGGCCATGGCGTTGCCTGCGGTCGAGGTCGTCACGGCGACGCCGCTCTACCTGGACTACATGAGTGTGATCATGGTCCTCGCCGTCGGCATCGTCGGCAGCCTTATCTGCGTGTATGCCCTGGGCTACATGAAGGACTTCCAGGCCCATGACGAGCACGAGGCTGCGCTGCGCGGGCAGACCGCGCCCGACCGTCGCCCGCAGTTCCTGGCGCTTATGTTCCTGTTCCTCTCGGCCATGTTCGTCATCGTGACGAGCGACAACCTTGAGTGGCTGTTCTGCGGCTGGGAAATCACCACCGTGTGCTCGTTCCTTATGATTGGCTACACGCGCACGCCCGAGGCCATTAAGAACGCCTTTACCCAGATCATCCTTAACATGCTGGGCGGTATCGCGTTTTTGGCGGGCCTTATGTTCTTGCACGTTAACGGCATGCCGCTGACCATCTCGGGCATGATCGAGCTTTCCAGCGCCGGAACCGCGCAATCCGCGCTGCTGGTGATGCCGGTCCTGTTGCTGTCGCTTGCCGCGCTCACCAAGGCCGCACAGATGCCGTTCCACACTTGGCTATTGGGTGCCATGGTTGCCCCCACGCCCACGAGTGCCCTGCTGCACTCGTCAACCATGGTCAAAGCCGGCGTGTTCCTGATGGTCAAGCTCAGCCCGCTCTATGCCATCTATCCCGTGACCGGCTTTATGGTCACGAGCGTGGGTGCCATCACGTTTTTGCTCGCTGCCCTCATGGCCATCTCGCAGAGCAACGCCAAACGCGTCCTCGCGTACTCCACCATTTCCAACTTGGGCCTCATCAGTGCTTGCTTGGGTGTCGGCGCGCCCGAGGCCGTATGGGCCGCCATCTTCCTGATCCTGTTCCACACGGTGGCCAAGTCGCTGCTGTTCCTGTGCGTGGGCACGGCCGAGCATCATATCGGCAGCCGCAATATCGAGGACATGGACGGTATGTTCAGCCGCATGCCGCACCTTACGCGTCTGATGATGCTGGGCATCATGGGCATGTTCGTGGCACCGTTTGGCATGCTCGTGTCCAAGTGGGGCGCCCTGGTGGCGTTCGCGCAGACCGGCAACGTGCTCATGATCATGGTGCTTGCCTTTGGCTCGGCCGCGACGTTCTTCTTCTGGGGCAAGTGGCTTGCCAAGCTTTCGGGCGTCGACCCCACGGCTCAAAACGTTGAGGTCAATGTCCATAAGACCGAATGGATGGCCCTCAACACCATCGCCGCGCTGCTGATTCTTTGCTGCGTGGCGTTCCCGCTCATCTCGAGCGGCCTGGTGTCGCCTTACTTGGCCATGGTGTTTGGCCGCGTGCCGTACGTTATTGGCAAGGACTCCATGTATCTGATGGTGGTTATCGTGGCGTTTATCGCCGTGGTGCTGCTGACTTCATTCCGCGTGAGCAACAAACCGCACGTCAACGTGTACCTTTCGGGTGTGGGGACCGACAAATATCGCCATTTCCGTGGCTCGATGGGACACGAGGTGAAGGCCGAAAAGCGCAATTGGTACTCGGAGGACGCCCTTGGCGAGAAGCGTATTGGCCCCGCGGGTAGCGTCGTGTGTTGCAGCATTATCTTGTTTGCGCTGCTGTGTTGCGCGTGGATTGGGCCCGAGCGGCTTGCCATGAGCGCGCCCTCGGTGCTGCGCGGCAAGTATTTCGAAGGCTCGGGCGTCGTGGGCATTTTTATTGGCACCGTGGCGTTTGCTTTGGTGGCGCCGCTTGTGGGCGGCCTGATCGACGGCCTTGACCGTAAGCTTTCGGCTCGCATGCAGGGCCGCGTGGGTCCGCGTCTGCTGCAGCCCTTCTACGACGTTGCCAAACTGCTGCGCAAGGCCCCTGCCAGCGTAAACACCATGGACGATACCTATATGGCATGTGCGCTCATCTTTACCGTGGTAGGCGGCGGCATCTTTGTGTCGGGTTCCAACACGCTGCTGTGCGCTTTTATGGTGACGCTCGCCGCGATCTTTGTGGTGCTGGCGTCCGCCTCGACGCAAAGCCCGTTTGCGCAGGTCGGCGCCGATCGCGAGCTGCTGCAGGTTATGAGCTACGAGCCCGCCGTTCTGCTGATGAGCGTGGGCCTGTACCTTGCCACCGACAGCTTCGATTCCATTGCCGTGACGGGGCAGTCAGCCCCCATCATCGTGTACAGCGCGCCCATTTTCCTTGCGCTGCTCGCGGTGCTTACCATCAAGCTACGCAAGTCGCCGTTCGACCTTTCGTACTCGCATCACGCGCATCAGGAGATTGTCCAGGGCGTCGCCACCGAGATGAGCGGCAGCACGCTGGCCAAGATGACCCTTATGCACTGGTGCGAGACCGTGCTGTTTTTGATGTGGGTGGGCATGTTCTTTGTCTGGGACAACCCGGTGAGCTGGGCCGTAGCCCTGGTCGTGATGGCCGCGACGTATTTTGTCGAGGTACTGATCGATAACACCTTCGCCCGTAGCACCTGGCGCAGCTGCTTTAAGCTCGGCTGGGGCGTGGCGCTGGTGTTTGGCCTGCTCAACCTTATGCCCATCCTCGTCGACGTGTTTATTTAGGAGGCGGCATCAATGGATCATAAAATGTCGCGCTCACCGTGGGTTATTCATTACGACGGCTCGAGCTGCAACGGATGCGATATCGAGGTGCTGGCCTCGCTTACCCCACTGTTCGATGCGGAGCGCTTTGGCGTGGTCAACACCGGCAACCCCAAACATGCGGACATCTTTTTGGTGACGGGCTCGGTCAATGCCCAGAACCTGCCCGTCGTGCGTCAGATTTACAACCAGATGCTCGAGCCCAAGTGCGTGGTGGCGTGCGGCATCTGCGCGTGCTCGGGCGGCGTGTTCCGCGATGCCTACAACGTGATCGGCGGCGTGGACCGCGCGATTCCCGTGGACGTGTACGCGCCCGGGTGCGCCATTCGCCCCGAGACGGTGATCGATGCCATCGTGGAGGCGTGCGGCATCTTGGACCAGAAGGAGGCCGTGATGCGCGCCGGCGGCGATCCGCTCACCGTGGGCGGCGCCGCCACCTGGGACGGTGGCGTTGAGCTGGGCGAGGACGGGTTTGTGGCCGCGGCTGAGGCCGGCGACGCGCCCGCCGCTGGCGACGCACCTGCTGGGACGCCCGCCGCGTCCGTCGCTGCAAAGGAGGCCGAGTAATGCAAGAGGCAATCTATACCATCGTTGGGATCGACGAGCTCCTGTCGCATGTCCAGGCGCTTAAGGGCGTCGGTGCGCGCTTTGTGCAAATGCACGCCGAGCGTAACGTCGACGACGGCTCGTATCGCTTGGTCTATACGTTTATCAACGTTCGTGCTGCTCAGGAGCATATTGCGCAGGGCGGCAGCTATGCGATCGAGAACCTGGTGGTCGAAGGCATCGACCAGTACCAGGAGATTCCGTCCATCAGCTCGTATTATCCGGCGGTATTCCCGTTTGAAAACGAAGCGCACGATCTGTTTGGTCTTGCCATCACCGATATGCAGATCGACTTTAAGGGCTTTTTCTACCAGGTCTCGACCGCTGAACCCATGAGCGTTATCACGCCCGAGGTGAAGGCCGCGCGCGAGAAGGCCATGAAGGTCCGCGCGGCTGCCGAGGCCAAGGCGCGCAAGGCCGCTGCCGAGAAGGCCGCCGCGGCTGCGGCTGCTGCAGGGGAGGGCGTTGCGGGCGCCGGCGATGCCGCGGGCGCCGCTGCTCAGCCCGCTGCGGCTGCCGGCTCCGATGCTCAGCACGATGGGGCTGCTGCGAAGGCGGCGCTCAAGGCCGCCGAGATGGAGGCAAAGCTCGCCGCCATGGATCCTGAGAAAGCGGCCAAGGTCCGCGCGGCGCTTGCCGCCAAGGTCGCCCGCGACAAGCAGAAAAAGGAGGCGTAAGGCCCATGGCACATCGCTCCGTTATTCCGTTTGGACCGCAGCACCCGGTGCTGCCCGAGCCGCTTCATCTGGACTTGGTGATCGAGGACGACCGCGTTATCGAGGCAATTCCACAGATCGGCTTTGTGCACCGCGGGCTCGAGAAGCTCACCGAAAAGCGCGACATGCATCAGTTTGGCTACATCGCCGAGCGCATCTGCGGCATTTGCGCCGTGGGCCACAGCTGCGGCTATGCCAGCGCCTGCGAACGCATGCTTGACATCGAGGTGCCCGGCCGCGTGCAGTATATTCGCACCATTCTGCACGAGCTTTCGCGCGTTCACTCGCATTTGCTGTGGCTGGGCCTGCTTGCCGACGCCTTTGGCTTTGAGGCGCTGTTCTATCGTTCGTGGACCCTGCGCGAGCAGATTCTCAAGATCTTTGAGAGCACTTGCGGCGGGCGCGTGATTCTGTCGATTAACGAGATCGGCGGCCTTAAGCATGATATCGAGGACTCCGAGCTGGCAGGCATTGTCCAGACGCTCGATGCCATGCGTCCTGACTACGAGGCTCTGGTGCATACGTTTTTGGACGATGACAGCTGCGGCGAGCGCCTGCATGGCGTGGGCGTGATTAGCAAGAAAGACGCGCTGGAGCTTTCGATGGTCGGTCCGTTTGGGCGCGCCTCGGGCGTGGACTACGACGTGCGCATGTTTGGCGACGGTGCCTATGCGGACCTGGCTGCGTTTGAGCCGGTTGTCGCTACCGATGGCGACTGCTATGCCCGCTGCCAAGTGCGTTGCGCCGAGGTCACGCAGGCCATGGACATCATCAAGGAGCTTGTGGGCAAGATTCCGCACGACGGGATCGGCGGGCGCACCAAGCTTACGCCGGCCGACGGCGCACGCGGCGAGGTTGTGATTGAGCAACCGCGCGGCGAGGCGTATTACTATGTGCGCGGCAACGGCACCAAGAATCTGGACCGTTTTCGCGTGCGCACGCCGACGTCGCAAAATCTGGCGGGTCTGACGCATGCGCTGCAGGGCGTGCTCATTGCCAACGTGCCCATGATTATCCTGACCATCGACCCCTGCATTAGCTGCACGGAAAGGTAGGCGCGGCATGAGTTTGCTGACATTTGCCAAGACGGCCTTGGGTTCTATGGTCAAGCAGCCGGTAACGGTGTGCTATCCGCAGGAGAAGCTCGCGGCACCCGAGCGCCTGCGTGGGCACATCGTTAACGACATGGACGTGTGCATTTGCTGCGGCATGTGCGCGCGCCGCTGCCCGGCGGGCGCGCTCGCGGTCGATCGCAAGGGAGGAACGTGGTCGATTGACCCGTATGCCTGCGTGGTATGCGGCGAGTGCATCGAGAGCTGCCCCAAACACTGCCTGACTATGGACACCGCCCGTACTCCGGTTGCGGCGGACAAGACTCCCACAGTAGAAACCAAACCGGAATAGAGCTGGAATGGAGCTGGAATAGAGCTGGAATAGGGGCCGGTGGGGCAAAAATGCCCCACCGGCCCCGCGCTTAAACGCGCGGTTGGGCCGCCACGAACAAAACTATGCCGGATTACGGAGCTGGATAGCGAACCTCCGACCATATCGAAAATTGCAAAAACAAAACCGCAGGTAGATAGCCTGCCGTTTTTCAAAAAATGAAGGTATGGATGAGGGCCCCGACTTTAGCCCCGTAATCCGGCATAGTTTTGAAATACCACCATATCCGTAGCATCCCTTGATCTCCCGTGGACAGAGGGAAACGGATCATTTTGGCCTTGCGAGGGCTGCCGCGTGACCCGTCTGCCACGAAATGGGCCCATCTACTACGTTTAGGCCGCTACCCTCAACCATAACGAACAACGCAAAAACAAAACCGCAGGTAAAATGCCTGCGGTTTTTCATGAAACGCGGCTATGGTCAGGGGTATCGGGTCAAACGTAGTAGATGGGCCAGTTTTGAGGCGAGCACCACCAATTGATCCCCCGGGGACGGAGGAAAACGGGTCATTTTTGCCTGATGGCTCGAGTCGCACCCGTTTTCCTGCGAAAACGCCGTGTCTCAACTTTGGTGAGACATTTGTCTCACGCCCAAAACACAATCTGGAACATGTGTCACCTGCCCTAATTGTGTCTCATTCCGTAACTTTAGGCTGATGCAAGGTCTGAGACCGCGAGAAGGGAGACGCGATGAGTAAGTACACGAGGGGTCTCTTGGCGGTGATACTTGCCGTAGTGCTTGTGTTGCCGGCTGCAGCATTTGCCATGCTGCCCGAGGCCAACGCCAGGTCCAGCACCGGAATGGACGGACCGACGGCGAGCAAAAAGATAGTCGACCCCGACACTACCGGCCGCTGGCAATACTGGGCGTCGGGCGGCGAGCAGGACCAGACGACACGTTATGTAGGCCGAATCTGGACGGACAAGACGGTCGAGCCCGCAGAGGACGAAAAGTCCGACTTTGTGACAACGCTCTCCACGATGTCTTCGACTTCTGACACAACGTCGCTGGTCACTAAACCGCTCGATATCGTGATGGTGCTTGATGCCTCCGGCTCGATGGATAAGAGCATGGGCGGCAATGATCAGACCAAACGCATCACCGCACTTAAGAACGCTGCCAGTTCCTTTATCGACGCTATTGCCGAGCAGAATGCAAAGATCGAAGATGATTCCAAGCAGCATCAGGTTGCCATCGTAAAGTTTGCGGGAACTAGGGCTGATTGGGTCGGCAACGACACGTATTGGGAGTCGGGGTATAGGTACAACTACTCGCAGACCATGAAGAAGCTGACGTCCTGCAAGGGCGATGACGCGACGAGCCTTAAGAGTACGGTCAACTCCATCAGTCCTAATGGCGCCACGCACGCCGACTATGGCTTACAGCTGGCTGATGGGGTATTTTCGTTTGGTCGCGCCGACGCCAAGAAGATCGTTGTCTTCTTCACTGATGGTTCACCTACGAGCTCTAGTGAATTCCAAGCAAGTGTTGCCGATAGCGCCGTCAAAAGCGCCAAGAGTCTCAAGAATAAAGGTGCCGACATTTATACGATCGGCATCTTTGATGGTGCGAATCCCGCTGCCGATCCTACGAACTACTGGACGAGCAACGAAAACAAGTTCATGCACGCCGTGTCGAGCAACTATCCAAACGCCACGTCCTACACAACCAATGAGCTTGGTAAGCGCACGGAGAATTCCGATTTCTACAAGGCTGCGTCGAACGCCGATGAGCTCAAGAAGGTGTTTGATGATATCTCGAGCTCTATCACCTCGGGCAAGGGCTCTCCCACTCAGATCGAGGATGGTTACGACGAGAGCAAGTCCGGCTACATCACCTTTAGTGATGAGCTGGGCGACTTTATGCAGGTCGATACGTTTGTCAGCGCTCAGATTAATGGCGTCCCCTTTGATGAAGTGACCAAGACAACCAAGGGCAATACGGACACGTACGAGTTTTCGGGCGTGGCCAAGGACCTGGTCATCACCGTCGAGCGCTCTGCCAATGCGCAGCAGGGCGATATCGTGACGGTCAAGATTCCCGCATCACTGATTCCGCTGATCCGCTATCACGTGGACATGGAAAACGGGATCTTTGAGCGCACGTCGCTCAATGACATCAAGCCTATTCAGATTAAATACACCTCGAGCGTCAAGGACGCCGCGCGTAACAACCTGTTTACGCCCGATGACGGACTCAAGAAGTATATCGAGAAACATAAGGGTGCCGACAACCAGACGGTCTACTTCCTGGCCAACAAGTGGTCGGGCGGCGAGCTGGGCGATGTTGTCGCCGAGTTTGAGCCCGCCGATACCAACAGCTACTATTACTTCCAAAAAATCACGCCTATCTACACGGACAAGGAATGCACCCAGCGCGCGACGGTAAAGCCGCAGGGCAACGACGTCTATTACTACAAGGACGAGTTTGTGGCGATGGGCGCAAACGGCAAGCCGAAGGACGACTATGCCGTTGTGGAGTTTGAGGGGCACGAGATCGCCAGCTACGACGGCGCTCTGGTCAAAGATGACGGCTATTGGTCCTTTAATAAGGGAACCGCGCGCTTGGCCTATATCGACCAGCTGCATACCACCAAGGACGATGTGGAGGCGAACGGCAACAAGACCGAGACCGCGCGCGACGTGCTTAACCCCAGGTGGAATGACCTTTCCTCCGTTGCGACTTCCACGCACGTGCATTCGCACCTGGGCAACAACGGCAAGATTATCTTTAGCCTTGCAACCAAGCCGACAACGGTTGATACCAAGACTGACTTTGGTCTGACCAAGGTGCTCGAGGGCCGCGACTGGACAGATGCGGACGAGTTTAAGTTCGAACTCGCTGCGACGTCCGAAAACGATGCCCCGATGCCTGTGCTCGCGACTGCGATCGTGCACAAGGCTGACCTAGACAAGGGCAAGGCAGCTATCGACTTCGGCGAGATCACCTACAACAAGCCGGGCAAGTACACCTATGAGGTCCGCGAGGTCAAGGGCGACGCCGGTGGCATTACCTACAGCAAGAACGTTGCCACGTTCAAGGTGACTGTGACGGTTAACGCCAAGGGCGAGCTTAAGGCCGACGTTGAAAAGACCTCGGGCGAGACCGAGTTCAAGAACACCTATAGCGTGAAGCCTGTCGAGGACCAGATCACCGCGACCA
>UQXT01000041.1 GCA_900545075.1 uncultured Collinsella sp.
GGCGTTTTTGGTCATCAGCACATGCACATTGGCGCCGGCTTTGGCCAGGGCATGGGCCACATTGGGCATTTTATAAGCAGCAATCCCGCCGGTAATGCCCAGCAGGATCGTTTTTCCCTCAAGTTGCATTGAATTGTTGGATGCCGCCGTCATTATTTAAGCTTCCTTGCTGGGAAGCACCAGCAGGCGGTGGCAGTACGGGCAGTGCGTAATCTCACTACCGTCGTGGTTGAGGTCGCTCATGGACGACGCCTGCAGCGCGGTGTGGCAGACCGTGGGGATGTTGCCCTTGATGGTCTCGACGGCCAGGCCGCGGAACTGCTTGAGCAGGCGCTCATAGTCGGTGAGCACGTCGGTCGGCAGCGTGGCGGCAAGCGCGGTGCGCTCCTTAGTGGCGGCGTCAATCTGAGCCTGCAGGTCGGCAGCCTTGGCGCGGGCGGCCTTGGTATCGGCCTTTACGCCCTCCTCGAACTTGGCGATGATGGCCTGCGCGCGAGCCTCGCGGTCGAGCGCCTCCTTGTGGGCGATGACAACATCCTTGCGGGTGTGCTCGATCTTGTCCAGGCGCTTGGCCAGGGTGGCGAGCTCGTTCTCCAGGTCCTGAACCTCGCGGTAGTCAGAGCCGTCAACGTGGCGCTTCTTGGCGGCCTCGATGGCGTTATTGGTCTGGATTTCGGTGGTGTTGAGATCATCGAGCTCAATGTCCAGGTCCTTGCGCTGAGCATAGAGCTTGGTCATCTCGGACTTAAGCTTTACATAGGTCTTGCGCTTGGAAGCGAGCTCCTTGAGCTCCGGCATATTGGCAAGTTCGCTCTTGTTGCGGGCGAGCTCCAAATCGATCTGTTGCAGCTTGAGTAGCGTAGCGCCGGCGCTCATAAGTTCTCTCCTTTTGTCACAGTCCACCATTGGCAAGGGTTCAGTATTTTAATCGCATGACGGGGGTCAACCCCGGCATCAACTGCAGAGTTCATCAATATATCAACGAACGGCTCCTCGGAGCGGTCGTGCCCGAGCAAGATCACCGGCAGCCCGCGTAAGGCAAGGTCTTGCGCCACGTGGTAGCCCGCCTCGCCCGTCACGACAACGTCCGCGCCCGCGGCGATGGCGAGCTCTCCAAAGTCGCCCAGGGAGCCGCCCAAAATGGCGACCATGCGGCACGGGCGCTCGGCATCGCCCCATACGTGTGGGTCGCTTCCGAAGGCCGTGGCAGCACGGGTGGCAAGATCGCGCAGCGTGCACGGGTCGTTGAGTGTCGCATGGGCTCCCAGGCCGCAGGCCTCAGGCTCGTCCACATGCTCCAGCGAGCTCATGGGCTCAGCGCCCAGCAACTTACTTAGGCGAACACGTGCCTCATGCGAGCGGTCTAGATTGGTGTGGAGCGAGATGATGCTCACCCCACAACGGGCCGCCTCGTAGAGCGCCGCACTGCACTGGGGACGCGTCGCGCTGGGCGGGCAAAATGCCTCGGGTGCCTTGATGTAGACGGGATGATGCGTGAGCAACACATTGGCTCCGGCTTCCAAGGCGCGCTGCACGTTGTTCCTGGTGGCATCGAGCGCGCAGGCAACGCCGCGGATCTCGTCATTGGGGTCGCCAACGGATAAGCCTACGTGGTCCCAGGGTTCGGCGTCCGTCTTAGGATAGCGTGCAAGCAGGGCCCGCTCGAGTTCGGCGACGATCATGCGGCACCTACGATCGAGAGCAGCGTCTGGGCAAAGTCGTCCAGATCGGCCGGATTCACACGGTCATCGAAGGAGATGCGCAATGCGCCCAACGCCTGCTCGCGACCGATGCCCATCGCGCTCAAAACGTGGCTGGGGTCCATGCTGCCGCTCGAGCATGCTGAGCCTGCCGACACCTCAAAGCCGGCGGCGTCGAGCTTGATGATAAGCTCCTCGGAGTCCATGCCGTCAATGTAGATCGAAACCATGCCGGGCAGACGGTCAGCCTGCGTGTAGTCGCCCATCGTGGCGTGAATGCGAGGATGGGCCGTAAGCGTGGCGTAGAGCTTGTCGGAAAGGGTCTGCAGCTTCTCGCGCTCCTCGGCCACATGGGGTGCCAGCGTGCGGGCGGCAGCGGCAAAGGCCAGCTGCGTGCGCAGATCTTGCGTGCCGGCGCGACGTCCGGCTTCCTGTCCGCCGCCAAAGATGCGGGGGCGCAGCGGCGTGCGGGTCTTAACGTAAAGCGCGCCGGATGCCACGGGACCGCCAATTTTGTGGGCGGCGACGGACATGGCATCGACGCCCAGCTCGGTGACATCGAGCGGAAAATGCAAATAGCCCTGGATGGCATCGGTGTGGAACAGGGCGCCCACGGTATGCGCGGCGGCGGCCAGCCCGCGGATGGGCTGCACCACGCCGGTCTCGTTGTTGGCTGCCATGATGCTCACGAGTGCGACGTCGTCGCCGAGCAAGTCGTTCAGCGCGGCGGTCTCGATGTAGCCCGCACGGCAGGGCTGCACCAGATCGACGGTAAAGCCGGCTGCACGCAGCAGCGGCAGGTTGTCCAGAATCGAATCGTGCTCGATGGCAGATACGATCACGCGGTTGCGCTTGCGGTCGTGCTTACGGGCGCCCTCGGCAAGTCCGAGGAGCGCCAGCTGGTTTGCCTCGGTGCCACCATTGGTCAAGATAATCTCGGACGGGCGGACGCGCGCGCCAAAGCTGCGGGCGATCTCGCGACGTGCAACCTCCAGACGCGCGGCAGCCTTGCGGCCGAGCGAGTGCAGCGAGTTGGGGTTGACGCCGGCAAGCTCGCTGTCGTCGTACTCGCGCTGCGCAAGGAGCGCCTCGGCGCGCATGGGCGTCGAGGCGGCATAGTCAAGATTCACGGGTATGCGGTTTTGACCTGCGGTCATAAGGGTTTATGCCTCCTGTGCGGCCTCGTTGCCCAACTTCTGCAGCAGCGCAACCTCGGCAGCGGGATCTTCGGACTTAAAAACAGCGGAGCCGGCCACGAGGACGTTGGCGCCGGCCTTGACGACCTCGGCGATGTTCTTGGAAGAAATGCCGCCGTCGACCTCGATGAGGGGCGAAACGCCGTGACGCTCGCACATGGCCTTGAGCTCGTGCAGTTTGGCGATGGTACCGGGGATAAAACTCTGGCCGCCAAAGCCAGGGTTCACGCTCATCAGCAGCACCATATCGACGACGTCGATGATGCTCTCGAGAACGCAGACGGGCGTTGCGGGGTTGAGCACCACGCCGGCCTTGACGCCGCGCTGCTGCAGATGGGTGAGCGTGCGGTGCAGGTGCGTGGAGGCCTCGTAGTGAACGGTGATCATATCGGCGCCAGCATCGGCGTACCAATCGACGGTCTCGTCGGGGTTCGACACCATCAGGTGCGCGTCGACCGGCACGTCGGTGGAGCGCTTGACGGCCTTGAGGATGTCAACGCCAAAAGTGAGGTTGCCGGTAAAGTGACCGTCCATGACGTCGAAGTGCACAAAGTCGGCACCGGCGATCTTGTCGAGGTCGCCCTTAAGGTTGGCCATATCGGCCGAAAGGATGGACGGAGCGATTTTAATGGAACCCATGGTAGTAGCCTTTCTGCACTAGTCGGTGAGTCCGTAGAACTCTTGCGATGGGACGCGGTCGGTGAGAATTTCGAGCGCCCTATCCAAAGTAACACCGTTGTAGAGCGTTTGCTCCACGGCAAAGGTGAGCGGAATGTCTACGCCCAGTGAACGGGCGAGCTCGCTGACGCTGCGGGCCGCGACGGCGCCCTCGACCACCATGTGCGTGCGCGCCTGGTACTCGTCGAGCGACACGCCGTGGGCAAATTCGTAGCCAAAGGTGCGGTTGCGCGAATGCTCCGAGGTGCAGGTGGCGATGAGGTCGCCCATGCCGGCAAGGCCCATGCAGGTCATGGCCTGCCCGCCGCGGGCATGCACCAGGCGGCTGATCTCGGCCAAGCCGCGCGTCATGATGAGGGCAAGCGTGTTGTCGCCCGCGCCGGAGCCGGCGGAAATGCCGCACACGATGGCGATGACGTTTTTCATGGCGCCGCAAACCTCGACGCCGGTCATGTCCTGCGATAGGTAGATGCGGAAGGCCGTGGATAGGAGTAGGTCCTTAAAGGTCTCCCCTATCTGCGAGTCTTTGCTGGCGATGACGGCGGCAGAAAGTCCGCCGCGGCAGATCTCCTCGGCATGGTTGGGACCCGAGAGGGCCGCCACACGCCGCTCGTTGCCGATCTCGCTGGCAATGACTTCGCTCATGAGCAGGCCGGACTCGGGCTCGATGCCCTTGGTGAGGCACAGGACCGGGGTGTCGGCGGCGATGAAGGGTGCTGCCTGATGGCATACGCTGCGAAGGTGCGTGGAGGGCACGGCAAAGATAATGGCCTCTGCGCCGTCGAGTGTCTGCGTCAGGTCCGTCGTGGCAACGACGTTGCTGGGCAGCACGTAGTCCACCAGATACCGGGGATTGCGGTGCTCGCCATTGATGCCGGCGGCCGTCTGCTCGCTATGGGCCCACATGGTCACGCGCTCGGCTCGCGCGGCGGCAAGGCCGGCGACGGCGGTTCCCCAGGAGCCGGAGCCAATCAGCGCAACATTCATGACTCTCTCCTACTTATCGTCGGGCTCGGTGACGCGCTTGGTAAACGAGAGCTTGGACTCCTTGCCCGTCATGAGCTTTTTGATGTTCGCACGATGGGCCCACACCACGGTGATGCCGATCATCGCCATGCAAAACTTAAGTCCTAGGCTGCTGTACGGAAAGACCGCGCAGGCGGCGATGGGAAGTCCGATGGCAGCGGCAAGCGAGCCTACCGACACAAACTTGGTGATGGCGACGGCCACGATAAACATACCCAACAGCGAAAGTCCGATGGGCCAGTACCAGGCGAGGATGACGCCCAAACCAACTGCGATACCCTTGCCGCCATGGAAGTTGAGGTAGGGCGAGAAGATGTGTCCCCACACCGCTGCCAGGCAAATGACGCCGAGCATCCAGTCGCCGGTAGCACCGGGAGCCATAATGCTCGGCGGAAAACCATAGCCTAGATCGGCGATAAGCGGACGCGCGATAATGACACAGATGGCGCCCTTAAGGCAGTCGAGCAGCAGCGTGAGCGCGGCCACCTTGGGGCCGGCCACGCGCAGTGCGTTGGTGGTGCCGATGTTGCCGGAGCCCGCCTTGCGAATGTCGGTGTGGTTGAACACGCGGCCCAAGATCAGACCAAACGGAATCGCTCCGATAAAGAACGAAACCACGGCGCAGATGGCGGTCAGCAGAATCGGATTATGCATCCTTTTGCTCCTTCTTCCTAAAGAAGAGTCGAATGGGAGTGCCGGCAAAGTCGAAGGTCGATCGCATGCGGTTCTCTACGTAGCGCTGGTAGGTGTCGTTGACCAGGTCGCTATGGTTGACGAAAAACGTGAACGTCGGCGGGTTGACGCCCGTCTGAGTCACGTAGTGCATGCGCAGGCGGCGCTTGCCGTCCACCACGGTATGACCGAACTCGCGCAGGTCGGTGAGGAACGTGTTGAGGCGCGAGGTGCTGATCTTTTGCGAGCGCGTCTTTTCGGCGGCGTCGACCATCGCCCAGATCTTCTCGACGCTGCGGCCGGTCAGGGCAGAGATGCGCAGGTACTGGGCCCAGGGAGCCATAACGCCCAGACGGCGGTCGACGGTCTCCATGCAGGCCTCGCGCTTGCGGTCATCATCGAGTAGATCCCACTTGTTGAGCAGCACAACGATGGCGCAGCCGCGCTCGATGGCAAGACCCATGACCTTTTGGTCCTGCTCGGTGACGCCCACGGAGGCGTCGACGACGAGCAGCGCCACGTCGGCGCGGTCGATGGCGCGCAGGCCGCGGACCATGGAGTAGTACTCGATGTTCTCGTACACGGTGCTCTTCTTGCGAATGCCCGCGGTGTCGACCATACGGTAGTGCTTGCCGTTACGCTCGACGACGGTGTCGATGGCATCGCGCGTGGTGCCGGCGATGTTGGACACGATGGAGCGATCGGCGCCCAGGATGCGGTTGAACAGCGACGACTTGCCGGCGTTGGGGCGGCCGATGATGGCGACGTTCAGCGCGTCGGGGAACTCATCGGCGACCTCGTCCTCTTCCTCTGGAAGCAGGGCCACGATATCGTCGAGCAGGTCGCCCGTGCCATGGCCGTGCAGGGCCGAGAGCGGCGTGGGCTCACCGATGCCGAGCGAATAGAACTCCCAGATGCTGTCGTTTTCGCGATCGGGGTTGTCGAGCTTGTTCACCAGCAGAAAGACCGGCTTGTCGCAGCGCTTGAGCATGCGAGCGACCGACTCGTCCTCCTCGGTGACGCCGGTGCGGCCGTCGACCACAAACAGGATGACGGCGGCTTCCTCGGCGGCGGCGAGGGCCTGGTCGCGAATGGACGTGGCGAAGACGTCATCGCTCTTGAGCGGTTCGATGCCGCCCGTGTCGACGATGGTGAACTCGCGGCCGTTCCAATCGGCCGTGTGGTACGAGCGGTCGCGCGTGACGCCTCGGGACTCGTGGACGATGGCGTCCGAGGTCTGGGCCAGGCGGTTGACGAGCGTGGACTTGCCCACGTTGGGGCGTCCGACGACGGCGACGATAGGTTTCATCTGCACTCCTTTAATGGGTAGGGTCAGTGGAAATGTTAGAGCCGGCAGGCACAATGCCAAGGATGTGCTCCAGGGTATCGAGCAGCTCATGCGGCATGGTCGACACCACATGAACCTCGGCGCCGCGACTGGTAAGGCTTGCGAGTAAATCGTCACGATGATACTCGTCAAGCGTCATGCCGTCAGCGTTGAACATGAGCTTAGGCACAAAGAGCATAACCCCCGAGAGGTCCTGCGGCAGCTGTTCCAGAATGTCACACGCGACGATGAGGCCGGTCACGTCCACGTTGCCGCCAAAGTAGCGATTCTTGATGGCCGTGACGGTGCCGGCGAGCCCCTGCGGCGATTCCACAAAGCGGGCCACCGTGTCGCGTGCGCTGGCGCCCGAGAGGCACAGCAGGTGTTGGCCGCGGGCGGCAATGGCCTCGCGGACGCGGGCTAGGCGCTCGGCGTCGGCGGTAAGCACGTCGTCGGTCTCGTCCAGATACGAGCGGATCATGCCGATGCCGTCGTAGTACTGCGGGTAACCGTCGTAAAAGTCTGCCTCGGGAGGATCGATGCCGGCGTCCAGATAGAACTCGTCGCTCATCTGGAAGGTGTGACGGCCAAAGCGCTCGAAGGCGCGGTCCTGGAACGGTCGGATCATGGCAATGGTCTCGCGCGCTAGCTCGGGCTTGTCGCTGTAGGACCAGCTAAAACGGTTCTGGTGCTTGGTAAAACCGAGCGGCACGATGCCCAGGCTCGTGATCTGCTCGTGCTCCTCGCAAAAGCGCAGAGTCTTTTCTAGCTCCTCGCCGTCGTTCATGCCGGGGCACAACACGATCTGCGCGTGAATCTCTATGCCGGCGGCCATGATAGCCTCGAGCACGTCCATGCCTCGCTGGGCGTTGCGGCCCATCATACGACGGCGGACGTCGGGGCTCACGGCGTGGACCGATACGTTCATGGGACTCATGTTGCGCTGGATGACGTTTTGCACGTCCTCGTCGGTGAGGTTGGTGAGCGTGACGAAGTTGCCCTGCAAAAAGCTTAGGCGATAGTCGTCGTCGCGAATATAGAGCGTGGAGCGGCCGCCCTTGGGGAGCATCGTCATAAAGCAAAATACGCAGGCGTTCACACAGGTGCGCATACCATCGAAGATGGGGCCATCGAATTCAAGGCCCCAGTCCTCTCCCGGGAAGCGGTCGAGCTCGACGGGGGTGACGCTGTTGTCGCGCGGGTCGAAAACCTCGAGGTCGACGGTGTCGTCGTCGGCCTCCCAGAGCCACACGATCATGTCGGTGAGCGCCTCACCGTTGACCGTGAGCACGCGCATGCCCGGCTCGATACCCACATCCCACGCGGGCGATTCGGGACGCACGTTCTTTACGAGCGCGCCCTCACCCGGCTCGGGGTCGCGGCTGCGCCCGTAATCGGCCACCTCGGCGGCGTATGCGGGTACGGTCTGGTCCATGATTAGCGGCAAAGCTCCTTGATGCGCTCGACGGCGCGCTCGATGTGTTCTTGCGGGGTGGAGGCTCCGGCGGTGATGCCGATGTGGTGAGCGTCGGTAAACCAAGCGGTCTCAAGCTCTGAAGCTTCCTCGATGTGATGCGTGCGTTCGCAGGCGTCTGCGCAAATCTGCGCCAGGCGGCGGGTGTTGCCCGAGTTCTTGCCGCCCACGACGACCATGCAGTCGCAGCGGTTGGCAAGTGTGGCTGCTGCCTGTTGACGCTCACTCGTGGCGGCGCAGATGGTGTTGATCACACGCAGCTCCTGCACGCGCGGGGTGATGGAGGCTACAACCTCGGCCAGGTTCTGCGCGGTTTGGGTGGTCTGCACAACCAGGCCTACCTTGCCTTTGAGCGGCAGCGCGTCCGCATCGGCGGCGCAACTCACGACCTGCGCGTCATCGCCGGCATGGCCCAGGATGCCCTCAACCTCGGGATGGCCCGGCTCGCCCACGACGAGCACGCGATAGCCCTCGCGCACCAGGCGCTCGGCGGCCACGTGGACCTTCTTGACGTAGGGACAGGTGGCATCGACCACGTCGAGGCCGCGCTCGCGAGCGGCCTCGATCACCTGCGGCACCACACCGTGCGCGCGAATGATCACGGTGCCCGTTGCGGCATCGTCCAGGGTGTCGGCCAGACCGACGCCTGCCTCGGCAAGCTCGCGCACCACGATGGGGTTATGGATGAGCGGACCCAGGGTGTGGACCTGAGCGGTCTCCCCCGCCTGCGGGGCGGCCGCCAGGGCCATATCGAGCGCGCGCTGCACGCCGTAGCAGGTGCCGGCGTGGGCAGCGATTTCGATGGTTGGGGCGTCTGCCTTGCCGGACACAGCCTTGGCAGTATTCATGACATCCTCGCCCATGGCTAGAACCTACCCGGGTGCTCGGCGCACAGTTCATCGCGCATGGCGTAGACGCGACTCATGGCTTCGGACTCAAACCATGCCAGGCGCTCCTTGCGCTTGAGCTCGGCCGGTGCATCGGAAAGCGAAATGGCCTTGCCAGCGCGGATCCAGCACTTTTTGGGGCGCATGAGCTTTTTGCCCGCAGGCGTGATATCGGACCAGCCGCAGATGGCGAGCGGGTTGACGGGTGCCTTGCCCATCTGGGCGATGAGCGCAAAGCCGCCGTGGACCTCGGGCTTGATATCGCGCGAGCGGATGCGCGTGCCCTCGGGGAAGATCAGAACGTCCTCGCCGCGCTGCAGCGCATGCTGGGCGGCGCGCAGGCACTTCATATCGGCAGTACCACGCTCCACGGGGATGCCGCCAACGCGGCTAAAGGCCCAGCGCACGATCTTGCTCTTAGCAAACTCGGACTTAAAAATGGGGCGAATGCGACGGCCGCCAAAGAACAGAGCTGTCTCTACGGCCAGGAGCTCGGCCATTGAGGTGTGGTTGCAGATGACCACGCTGCCGTGGCCTTCTTGGCGCTCAAACAACAGATCGGCGTCCTCGACCTTCCAGCGCCACATGAGCTTGGAGAAAGCCCAAAGGATTGCCATGACCACGAAGACGGTGCCGCGGATGAGCGCGGGGAACTCGGCATAGGGGGCGTTGTAGTAATCCTCGGGCGTCTGCTTAAACAGGCGCATGGGCTACCTCCTTTGGTTGATGAGGTCCTCGATAATGCGGACGACCTCATCGATGGTGTGGGCGGTGGAGTCGACGTGCACCGCGTCCTTGGCGGGCACGAGCGGCGCGACCTCGCGGCTGCTATCGAGCTTATCGCGCTGCTTGAGGGCGTCGAGGGTCTCGTCGACCTCGGTCTCGAGCTGTGCGTCGCTGAGCGGCTGGGCGTCGTTTTGGTGGCGCTGCAGCACGCGGCGACGGGCGCGCTCGCGCGGGTCGGCGGTCAGGAAGACTTTGACCTGCGCGTTGGGGAACACGACGGTGCCGATGTCACGACCCTCGGCCACGATATCGCGGTCCTCGGCGGCGCGGCGCTGATGGATGAGCATGGCCGCGCGCACGCCCGGGTAGGCCGAGACCTTGGACACGTTGGCGTCGACCTGTGGGGTGCGGATGGCAGCCGAGGCGTCCTGGCCGTCGATGGTCAGACGCGTGTCCTCGCCGGTGCCGTTGGTAAAGCGAATCTCGATCTGCTCGGCGAGGGCATCGATGGCCGCCTCGTCGTCCAGGTCGATGTCGCGGTCGAGCGCGGCGAAGGTGACGGCGCGATACATGGCACCCGTGTCGAGCTTGTTAAAGCCCAGCTGGCGGGCGATCTCCTTGGCGATGGTGGACTTGCCGGAACCGGCGGGGCCGTCGATGGCGACGATCATGCAATGCTTCCTTTCGGTGGTTGACGTGCTGGTATGATGCGCGGGCGCTGTTTTGGTTGGCGGTCTGCCTAGCCGGTGTAGCGCTCGCGGTAGGTGTTGCGCTTGGGCGCGGAGCCGTGGCTGCCGTGGTGACGCGTGCGACTAGCGGTGTTAGTCGCACGCGCGGTGCCGCGTTTGGAGCTGGCCTGCTTGGGCGGGATACCGCCGGCCTTGAGGATCTGCACCTCGCGGTCGGTGAGTTCGCGCCACGACCCCTTGGCCACATCCTTGAGCTCCAGGCCGGCAAAGTTGCAGCGGTGCAGGCGAATCACCGGGTGGTGGATCTTGCTCAGCATGCGCTTGACCTGGTTCTTGCGTCCCTCGCGGATGATGACCTCAACGGCAGTGGTGCCGGGCTTCACACCCTGCGGGGCCACTGCCTCGGCCTCGCGAGCGTTAATGACGCGGCAGATTGCCGGCTGGCACAGGCCGTCGTCGAGCTCGATGCCGCGACGGAGTGGTTCCAAGTCGCGGTCGGTCAGGTGGCCGTCCACGAGCGCCTGATAGGTCTTGTAGACGTGCTTGCTGGGGTGCAGCAGATCCTGCGACAGGTCGCCGTCGGTGGTAAAGAGCAAAAGGCCCGTGGTATCGCGGTCTAGTCGACCCACCGGAAAGAGCCCCGGAAAGCGGTCGCGCGGGACCAAGTCGGCCACGCAAGGACGCTCCTGTGGATCGCTCATGGTGGTGAGGTAGCCGGTCGGCTTGTAGAGCATCAGGTACACGGCGCCCTGGTTGAGCTTGACGGGCATGCCGTCGACCTCGATATGGTCGCGGTCCACATCGACCTTGGTGCCCAACTCGGTCGCGACCTGGCCGTTGACTGTCACGCGGCCGGCGGTCATCAGGTCCTCCGAGCCGCGGCGGCTCGCCACGCCCGCGCGCGCCAAAAAGCGCTGCAGTCGCATGGTGTGAGGGTAGACGGGCTGGGCGTCGCCTGTGGGCGTTGTGGCGCCCTCGGCGCTTGCGACGCGCGTCTCCCCTGCTTCGTTAGTCCTCGTCATGTATATCCTCCGAGGTAGCACCTGTGAGCAGAAGCTCCTCTTCATCGGCGTCCTCAACATCGGTATCGATCAGTTCGCGCTCTTCGTCCAGATCCTCGGCCTGTTCCTCGAGCGTAGACTGAATGCTGCGGCCGCTCAGGCGCTCGCGGATAAACTGGCGCGACTGCTCGTCGGGGGCAAACTGCTCCAGATCGGGCAAGTCGCGGGTGGAGCGCAGGCCGAACTTTTCCAAGAAGGCGTTGGTCGTGCCGTAGATGATGGCCTGACCGCGCTCGGGGTCGCGGCCGAGCTCGCGCACCAGGCCCTTATCCACGAGCGACGCGATGACGCCGTCGGAGTTGACGCCGCGGATGCCCTTGACCACCTCGCGCGTAACGGGCTGGTGGTAGGCGATGACGGCCAGGGTCTCGAGCGCCGCCTGCGACAGCTTTTGCGTGTCCCAGCTTAGCACGTAGGCCTCGACCGCATTGTGGTAGGCGGGGTGTGTAAACAGGCGCCAGCCACCGGCGACCTCGCGCAGCTGAAAGCCGCGGTTGGTCTCCTCATACTCAACCTTGAGCTCGGCCAAAAGCGACGCGCACTCGCCCGGAGCGATATCCAGCGCACCTGCCAGCGCGGGTGCGCTCACGGGGTCGCTCGACACCAGCAACAGCGCCTCGAGGGCACCTTTGAGGCTGTTTGCCTCCAGCGTGGAAAGGGTTGACATGGTTGGTCGCTCCTATTCGGTGAGCTCGGGGCCCTCGCCGGGCACGTATGCCTCGGCGCCCTCGACGCGGTTGATTTGAATGGTTCCAAAGATCTCGTCCTGGCTCAGCGTGAGTGAGCCGCGCTTGGCGAGCTCGAGCATGGCCAGGAAGGTGACGACGAGCTGCTCGGTGGTGGCGTCGTCGTCCAGCAGCTCGCGGAAGGTGCAGGTTTGGTGCGCCATGGTAAAGCGATCGACCGAGGCTACCGTCAAATCGAGCGGCACGCGATGCGGTGCCACGTGCTCGGCCTCCAGTAGGAAGGTCTGGCGCTTGCCGTCCAGGTCAGCACAGATGACGGCGAGGCCGCGCAGGGTGATGCCGGCCAGATAGTCGGGCATGAGGCCCAAAAACTCGGGGTCGGGTCCGGCCACGCGCGGATGCATGCGGCTCTCGGCCTGCATGCGCGCACCAAGTGCTGCCGCCGCGCCCTTAAACTGCTTGTAGGCGATCAGGCGCTGAATCAGGACCTCGCGCAGGGCATCGCCGTCGAGCGCGCTGAGTTCCTCGAGGTCATCGTCGTCCTCGTCATCGTCGTCTGTCTTGCGCGGGGCCTCCTGGGGCACCAGCGAGGCGGCCTTGATGTCCAAAAGGGTTGCTGCGACCAGCAAAAAGTCGCTCGCCACGTCCAGGTCCAACGCCTCGATGCGCTCGGCCTCGGCAAGGTATTGCTCGGCCACCTCGCTGATCGAGATGGCACCGATATCAACTTTTTGGCGGGTTACCAGCTGCAACAGCAGGTCGAACGGTCCGCTGTAGACCTGCGTCGACACGCGATACGACATCTTCGACCTCCTTTGACGGCGCCTTCGCGGCGCGGTTTGGGTGCTTGTTGCGACCGTTTTGCGCGGTCGACCTGTAAGTTTACCTTAGATGCCGGCGATTGCGAAGTTGAGCAGCCACTCGGCTAGCGGATACACGGTAACGTCGAAATACCGTCCGATCACGTCGATGCCGGTCCACATGGGCAGCAGATACAGCACAATGATGAGTATAGGCATGGCGTATTGCTGCAGGCGGTAGTAGTTGGCGAGGGCCTTGCCTTTGAGGAACGGCACGATGATCGATGAGCCGTCGAGCGGCGGGATCGGGATGAGATTAAAGAACGCGAGCGACAGGTTGACCACGATAAAGGTGGCGCCGAAGTTCATGATTTGGGAAGCCACGGCAAAGGACATGCTGGCGTAGAGGTTGCCGTATGCCGCGTGCATGAGGGCTGCCGCAAGGCATGCCAGCGCAATGTTCGACGCAGGGCCGGCTGCACTCACCAGGACCTCGTCGCGCTTGGGGTGCTTGAGGTTGTTGAGGTAGACGGGCACGGGCTTGGCGAAGGCGAACACCGGGCCGCCGGCGGCGAGCATCAGCAGCGGCAGGAGAATGGTACCGAACGGGTCGATGTGGTTGAGCGGGTTGAGCGAGACGCGGCCACGGGAGCGGGCCGTCTTGTCGCCGAGCACCCAGGCCGCGGCGGCGTGCGCGCTTTCGTGGATGACGATGCCAAAGATGACGGCAACGGCGCTGGCAAGCAGGTTCATCAGGTAGCTGTTGGACATGGCACTCCCCTAGCGGACGCGGCGCGAGGCGCGCGTGAGCAGGTAGTCGATTACAAACAGGATTACCGCAACAATAGCGTAATCCAGGCGAAACACGCCGCCAAAGGGCGACGTGATGACGCCGTAACCAGCGATGGCGCTCGGCAGCGCGCGCGAAAGCTCAACGACGAAGCCGACGATCTGCAGCTTGGCGGTGAGGCCGCTAAAGCACAGCAGCACGGTCATCGCGCTCATAAAGATGCCGCAGATGCGACAAGCGATGGCGATGATGCTCATCGCCACGGCAGCGGCCTTACGAGAGTTCACGCGCGGTCTCCTCTTCGATCTGGGTGGACAGCTCCAGCCATTCGTCCTCGAGCTTGGGCAGCTCTTGCTTTAGGCCGTTATATTCCCCGAGCGCGGCGTTGAACTTGTCCTGATCGGCATAAAGCTCCTCGCTTGCCATCAATTCCATAAGCTCGTCATAGCGGGCGCGCTTTTTGTCGAGCTCCGTCTCGATCTTCTTAAGCTGGTTGCGCACGCCCTTGAGCTTTTTGTTGAGCGCAGCGCGGGCCTGGGCTTCGGCGCGCTTTTGCTCCTTGGTCTTTTTGCCCTCGGCCGACTTGGGTGCCGCGGCGGGGGCGTCGGCCTGGGCGGCGTTGGCGGTATTGGTGCTCTTGCTCGCCGCCGGCGCGCTCTCCCCTGCCGCCTCGGCGGCGGCGCGGGCTGCGAGGTCCTCGCGCTTGTATAGGTAGTAGTCGTAGTCGCCGTCGTAGACCGTGACCTTGCCGTCGCGGATGTCGATGATGCGGTTGGCCACGGCGCGCACCAGGTGCTCGTCGTGGCTGATCAGCACGATGGTACCGGGGAAGTTTTGCAGGGCGTTCTCGAGCATGTCCACCGAGTCGATGTCAAGGTGGTTGGTGGGCTCGTCCAGGCACAGGAGCGCCTCGGGGGCCACGAGCATCTTGGCGAGCGCCAGGCGCGCCTTTTCGCCACCAGAGAGGACGCGGACCTGCTTTTCGATGGAATCATTGTCGCTAAACAGGAAGGCGCCCAGCAGGCTGCGCTGCTGCGGTACGGTCCACTTGGGCGTGACGGTGTCGATCTCTTGCAGGACGGTATTGGACTCGGTCATGCCCTCGAGCGCATGCTGGGCGTAGTATGCCACGCCCACGTTGGTGCCCAGGTCGCGGGTGCCGGTGGTGGGAGGCTCCAGGCCGGCGAGGATCTTCATGAGGGTGGACTTGCCAGCGCCGTTGGGGCCGACGAGCGCCACATGCTCGCCGCGGTAGAGCTTGAGGTCGATGTCGCTGTAGATGTGCTTATCGCCATAGGATTTGGATACACCCTCGAGGCCCACGACCATGTCGCCGGAGCGCGGCGGATCGGGGAACTTAAAGTCGATGTGCTTGTGGCCCTCGGGCAGGATGACGAGCTCCTTTTTGATCTGCTCGATCTTTCGGATGCGCTCCTGAGCCTGGGCAGCCTTGGTGGGCTTGTAGCGGAACTTGTCGACGAAGACCTGCATGTGGGCGATGTCGCGCTCCTGTGCGGCACGCTTGGCGCGCATCTGCTCCAGGTTGTCCTCGCGCTGCTTGAGGTAGCTGCTGTAGTTGCCGGTATAGGTGGTCACGCGACGGTTCTCGAGCGCGGCGACGTGATCGACGCAGGCGTCCATGAAGGCGCGGTCGTGGCTGACGATGAGCACGGCGCCGTCGTAGTTGGCGATAAAGCCGCGCAGCCACTGGACGCTTTCGAGGTCCAAGTGGTTGGTGGGCTCGTCCAGCAGCAGCAGGTCGGGGTGGCGCAGGAAGAGCTTGGCCAGCGCGATGCGCATCTGCCAGCCGCCCGAGAACTCGGAGCACGGGCGCTCAAAGTCGGTGACTTTGAAACCCAGGCCGGACAGGATCTTGCGGGCGTTGCTCTCGAGCTCATAGCCGCCCAGGTGCTCAAAGCGGTCCTGGACCTGGCCGTACTCGTTAAGGAGTGCGTCGACGTCCTTGCCCTGCTCGGAGAGCTCGGTGATCTGGGCCTGCAGCTCGTTGGCGCGCTCGCCCATGCGGCGGATTTCCTTGGCGGCGGCCATGACCTCGGCGAGGATGGTGGTGTCCTTTTGCTCCAGGTTGGTTTCCTGCTCTAGGTAGCCCACCTGGCAGTCCTTTGCGTACTGGACCTGGCCGGCGTCTGGGCTGTCGATGCCCATGATGATCTTGAGCATGGAGGTTTTGCCGGCGCCGTTGGGTCCCACGAGTGCAAAACGCTCGCCGGGGTTGATCTGGAAGGACGCGCCGCTAAAGAGGACGCGCGCGCCGAAGCTTTTTTCGATCTTGTCGACCAGGAGGATCATGGTGCCGCCTTTGACCTTGTGTGCCTATATGAAAAAAGGCCCCAACTTGCGTTGGAGCCTCATTCAATGCTCGGGTGGAGACGAGGGGGATCGAACCCCTGACCTCTTGACTGCCAGTCAAGCGCTCTCCCAGCTGAGCTACGCCCCCGTGCGAAGAAGTACTATACGGGAACTCGGACGGCGATGCAAGGACAATTTCGGAAAAACTTTCGGCGGCGGTGGCGAGGACGCGGGACGGGCTCGAGGGCGAGGGGCCCGCGATGCCCGGCCATGCCCGCGGGGGCAACGCCGCCGCCCTCCCCTCCGGCGCCCTCGGGACATCTCGAATAACGCCGCCCGCGTTTTTCGCTTTCGCGGCGCGGCCCTCCATTCGCCCAACGGCCATCCCTGCGGCGCCGGGCCCATTATCGGGGCCAACCGCGCTCCCGCCCGCCCGGCGATTTCAAAACTATGTCAGATTACGGGGCTAGCCCGGGAACTCCCGAGCATGCCGTAATTGGTAAAATCAAAACCGCAGGTAGACGACTTGCGAATTCCGTGAAATGCAGGGTATGGACGGCAAGTCCGGGTCCGCCCCCGTAATCCGGCATAGTTTTGAAAGGGCACTAATTCACTAACAGGCAAACTGGGTTGTTCTAGCGCCTTGTCGCCGGCTAATTTCCGATTTCCAACCAGTTGCATAATACATTTGCGCGCAGTCGCGTCTCGGCGCACTTCATTGCTTCGGATTTGGCTTTATATCGAATCCCCAAGCGACTGCAGACGCTTTTGACTATGGTGTCTAGCTGCTTTTTGTCGTTAAGCATATCGTGGGTTACCAGGAACACGTCGAAACCCATACTCTGGAGCGCAGTCATGCGCTCTGCATCGTGATCAAGTACCGCGCCTGATCCATGGATGACTTCACCTTGGATCTCGATAATTACTGCCTTCATTAGGATTGGGTTTACAATCACGATGTCGCCATAGCAAACCTTTTGACCTGCGATGCTTTGGGCTGCGTCGGATAGAGGGGTTAAATCGTTGAGGTACACGTATCTGAATCCTGCACCACCTAGACGTCGAGAACGGCTTAGAAGCAGGATCCCCGCGACCTCGAGTGGAGACGCAGCAATGCCGATAACCTGCTGAGCGGCATCATAAAACTGTTTTCCCCACATTTGACTTTTGACCTTGTCGGCGAATCGATGCAGGTCGCTCAGTTCGATGAGCGGCTCTCTCATCCAAAGAGAAGTACCTTTGAGTTTCGTAACCTCTCTTCCATCCTCATGTTTGTTCGTTTGGCCTTCATTATCTGGGGCTTTTATGGTTGCGCGGCCGTAAACTCTTTTCCAAGGTACCTCGTCTTCGCCTTCTCCAAGCTCGAACAGATCTTGGGTGCTGGAATTGCGATTCTCCTCTTCCGATATTTTTAACTGCATTTCGGCAGCGGGGGTCGGCTCGAAAACAGAAAACCAGCCGCAAAGTTCGTAC
>UQXT01000042.1 GCA_900545075.1 uncultured Collinsella sp.
CCGTCCTGCTGGCCTTTGTGGGCTATCTCACCGCCAGCGGGGCCATCGCCGGCTCGGCCGACGCCGCCGCGCTCCGAGCAGCAGCAGCTGCGGCAGCGGCTTTCTCGGCCTCAACAAACGCCTTGGGCTTGCGGCCGCGACGATGCGGGCGCAGAGCCGGATCAACGGCGGGAATCTCGCTGCCCTCAGCGGACGCAACGGGCTCAGTGGAGGGAGCGTCCTCCCCTGCCGCAGAACGAGTCGGAACTTCAACGACCTCAGGAGTCGGCTGCTCGGCGGGCTGCTGCGTCTTGGATGCCGTACGGCGACGCGTGCGCGACGCCGGCTTCTCGGCCGACTGCTCGGCAGCAGGAGCCTCGTTAGCCGCCGTGGCCTCGGGTACGCCCGGTGCAGTAAGCTCGGTCAATGCCGCGGCCTCGCGCTCGGCAGCGCGACGGCGGGCACGCACAACCTGGGCCTCGCTGATCTGTGCCAGTGCACGGGCCTGCGCGACCTCATCGGAAATGGGGGCCGACGCATCGGCGGCAGCGGGCCGCTTCGCGCGCGTGGCACGCGTCGTGCGACGCTTGGGCTTTGCGGTCTCCTCGCCGTCAACGGCAGGTTTGGCCACACGACGCGTGCGCTTGGGCTTAGCGGGTGCAGCCTCCTCGCTAGCAGCGGACGTGGTGGGCGTGGCGACCTTAGGCGCCTCGGGAGCCGGGGCCTGCGCCGGCGCGGGCACCACGGCCTGGTCCGACGTAACCGGTGCAGCGGGAGCCGTTTGCGTCGTCGTTATTTCGTTTTCTTGTTGTTGATCAGACACAGTGTTTGCTCAACTTTCTTTTCAAGCCCTGCGATCACATGCTCCCTGCATATACCTTCAGGGCGGCTAAACAGTCTAGCTCCGTCCAAATAACGACAAGCATCATTGATCTGTATCGAGATGATAGCGTCAAATACGCAGCGTTAGTGTAACACAACCGCTGCCACCTGCAACTTAGTCATCGGGGACGTTCTTAAACGACCAGTCAAAAGGAACACTCTTCCCCTAAGGCGCCTTGAAACGGAGCGACTAGGGAGCAAATCCGTGGCGTCGGGATTCGCCGTGCCACGAAACGCGCCTATCTACTACGCTTGCCTCCGGACCCCTGACCATACCCTTATATTTTCAAAAACAGCGAGTCCGCTACCTGCGGTTTTAATATCGAACTTTTCGGCATGATTCGGAGTATGCGACCAAACGTAGGAGATGGGTACGATTCGTGGCGGACGGGTCCGCACCACCCCTCCACGAGACAAAAATGATCCGTTTTCCTCCGTCCCCAAGGGGTCATCTTCAAAACTATGGCGGTTTACTACGATGAATCGCTCAACCACGACCACGCCAAAACCCGTAATAGTAAAACCCAAGCTAGATGGCTTGCACTTTTCGGTGAAATGCACGAGTGATTGGAATCCCTCGATTCATCGTAGTAAACCGGTATAGTTGCGATTTGGTAGCATTTTCCAGCAGACCAAATCGTCTCGCCAAACAAAAAAGTCCGACCTCCGCATAGGAGATCGGACTTTCAAGACTCAGTTAAACCAAGCCTACACGATCAAACGACCCGCAGATTACATCTGCTCGGGGGCAGAAACGCCAACGAGAGTGAGCACCAGGGCGAGCGTCACGCGGACGGCGTCGCATGCGGCCAGACGGGCGCGCGAGAGCTCGGGGTCGACGGGACGGCCCTCACTCGGCAGAACCTGGCAGGCGGCGTAGAAGCTGTGGAAGTCGCCGGCGAGTTCCTCAGCAAAGTGCGTCAGACGGAACGGGGCGCGGTCGCGAGCGCAGCTGGCGATGAGGTCGGTGAGCTCGTTTAGCTTACGCGAAAGGGCAAGCTCGGTCGGGTCGGTCAGCAGCGAGTAATCGACATTCTCGCCAATGGCCTTCTCGGCGACGGCCTTCATGCCCATCTCGGCGGCCTGCTCGGCGGTAACGTCGGCGGCACGGCGCAGGATGGAGCACACGCGAGCGTGAGCGTACTGTACGTAGTACACCGGGTTGGAGTTGTCACGCTTCTTGACGGCCTCGATATCGAAGTCGACCATCTGGTTGGAGCTCTTGGAGATGAGCGTGTAGCGGGCGGCGTCGGAGCCGACCTCGTCGACGAGCTCCTGCAGGGTCACCATGGTGCCCTTGCGCTTGGACATACGGACGGGCTTGCCGTTGCGCAGCAGGTTGACGAGCTGGCCCAGCAGAACCTCAAACTTGCCGGGATAGCCAAGAGCGTCGCAGACGCAGCGGACGCGCTCGATGTAGCCGTGGTGGTCGGCGCCCCAGATGTCGATGACGTGGTCGACGCGCTGGAACTTATCCCAGTGATAGGCGACGTCGGAGGCGAAGTAGGTGTACTCGCCATCGGACTTGATTAGGACGCGGTCCTTGTCATCGCCCAGGTCGGTGGAGCGGAACCACAGGGCGCCGTCCTTGGTGTAGAGGTAGCCCATCTTGTCGAGCTTCTCAAACGCGCGATCGACGGCGGAGGTGCCGGCGGTCTCGCCCTCGGTGTCCTTCACATACAGCGAGCGCTCGGAGAACCAACGATCGAAGTCGCAGTTAACGGCATGGCAAAGGTCGCGCATGTTGTCGACCATCTTTACATAGCCGCGCTCGCGGAAGCTCTCCATGCGCTCCTGCGGATCGGCGTTGACCCACTTATCGCCGTCGGTGCGCCAGAACTCGGCGGCCTCGTCGATGATGTAGTCGCCGCCGTAGGAGTCCTTGCCCAGAGTCTCGGCAAAGTTGTCCTGATACGGATGGGTCTCGGGATGCTCGTCGCTCTCGTCGGCAACAAAAGCGTCGCGGTCGGCGATCAGCAGCTTGTGAGCTTCGTCGATATCCACGCCCTGCTTGGCGATGATGTCGGCAAGCTGCATATAGCGCGTGCTGATGGAGTTGCCGAAGGTGTTCATCTGAGAGCCGTGGTCGTTGATGTAGAACTCACGCTGGATGACGTAACCGGCGTGGTCCATAACACGGCAAAGGGAGTCGCCCAGAGCGGCCCAGCGGCCATGACCGATGTGCATGGGGCCGACGGGGTTGGCGGAGACGAACTCGACCTGGGTCTTCAGGCCGCCACCGACATTGGACTTAGCGAAGTCCATACCCTTCTCACGAGCCTCGCCAAAGACGGCGTTCTTGACGGCAACGGAGAGATAGAAGTTGATGAAGCCAGGACCGGCGATCTCGACCTTCTCGATTGCGGGGTCCTCGGGCATATGGGCAACGATGGCCTCGGCGATCTTGCGCGGGGCGCAGTGGGCCAGCTTGGCGGACTTCAGGGCCATGGTAGAGGTCCACTCGCCATGAGAAGTGTCAGCCGGTCGCTCGATAGCGCAATCGTCAAGTTCAAATGCGGAAAGGTCGCCGGCCTCCTGGGCCGCAGCAAGCGCAGCGCGTACCAGCTCTTCAATCTTCTCGGGCATAGATCCTCCTTGTGTTAAAGCCCCCGAGCTCTTGGTCACTCGTAGGGCAAAAGCCAGAGTTTGTAGCACTCTATCACAAGCGGTAACTACTGTCGTAGGGTAAAGTCAATCGATATTGCATATGCACAAAATTGACTACAGTTGGTGCAGGGTCACTCAAAGATGGCGGTCTGCCTGCTGATTGTGCATCCGCCGAAAATGCATAAACATGTGCATGAGCCGCCAAGAGTATCGAATACTCCAACCTATCAGAGTTGTGTGCTTTTCCTGCATAAAGTAATGATTTGCGCACGTCAGCGTGGTATTCTTAACATACGTAAATTCGTATAAGTTGGAGGTAGCATGTTCTCAATCGGTCAACACGTCATTCATCCGGGTCAGGGAGTCTGCACCGTCGTCGGTTTTAGGGACGACACGCCGCAGCCCATGTTGCTGCTCGAGACCAAGCAGGGACATGCGCAGACGATTCTCATGTACCCCGTGGCGCAGGCCGACCGTCTGCATGCCGCCATCTCCCAGCAAGATGCCGAGCACCTGCTGAGCCACTACGATGAGCTGGAGTGCGACACCTTTACCGAGCGCAATAGCTCGCTCGAGGAGACGCACTTTAAGCAGCAGCTCAAGCTGGGCGCGCCCGAGACGGTTCGCGTGGCAAAAACCATGATGCACCGTATTCGCCAGGCCGAGGAAGCAGATAAAAAGCCCAGCTCCTACTACATGCGCGTACTCAAGGAGGCCAAGCGCCGCTCCATCGAGGAGTTCGCCGTGGCCTTGGGCGTCACCGAAGAGGCCGCCGAAGCCCGCCTAGCCCAAGCCGCCCTCAACTAACCTGCCCACGCCAAAACCACCACAAAGGGGACAGGCACCTTTGTGGTGGTTTTTTCGTTCTAGTCGTTCTAGTAGTATTCATTTTCAGCGATACCTACGAGCACAAGGAGTCTTTTATGGCAGAGCTGCTTTCCGCCGGAATCACCCGCGACCGCGCGTTCGAACTGCTCAATGAGCACAACAAGGACCCGTTCCATATCACCCATGGCGAGACGGTCGAGGGCACTATGCGCTACTTTGCGCGCGAGTTCGACCCCGAGAACGAGGAGTTTTGGGGCATCGTCGGTCTGCTGCACGACCTGGATTGGGAGGAGCATGAGGACGACCCCATTAACCACACCATCTATGCTGCCGAGATTCTTGAGGGCGAAGGTGCGTCTCCCGAGCTCATTCGCGCCATCCAGACGCACACGTCGGACTTCAACACCTCACTACCCAAGCCCGAGCTGCAGATGGAAAAGATCCTGTTTGCCTGCGACGAGCTCACCGGCCTGATCGGTGCCGCCGTCATCATGCGTCCGAGCAAGAGCGTCATGGACTTTACGACCAAGTCGCTCAAGAAAAAGTTCAAGGACAAGCGCTTTGCCGCCGGCTGCTCGCGCGACGTAATTACGCAGGGCGCCGAGATGCTGGGCTGGGAGCTCCCCGAGCTCTTCGACCGTACCATCGCGGCCATGCAATCCTTCGCGCCCGATCGCGATACCTTCCAGGCCTAACATTAAAACCACCACAAAGGAGACAGGCACCTTTGTGGTGGTTTTCGTTTACGAGAGGTTTAGGGACGGACCTGGCCGGTGCCGCGGAGCTTGTATTTGTAGGTGGTGAGGGCCTCGGCGGCAAAGGGGCCGCGGGCGTGGAGCTTTTGGGTTGAGATGCCAATCTCGGCGCCCAGGCCAAACTCGCCGCCGTCAGTGAAGCGCGTGCTGGCGTTGGCGTACACGGCCGAGGCATCGACCGCATCCAGGAAGCGCTCGCAGGCGTCCGCGTCCTCGGCGATGATGGCCTCGGAATGCATGGTGCCGTAGCGGTTGATGTGTGCGATGGCCTCGTCCTCGCTCGCCACGACCTTCACGCTCATCTCGAGAGCCAGGTACTCGCGACCCCAGTCCTCCTCAGTCGCGGCGACGTAGTTGTCGCCCTCGGCAAGCCCAGCGTCGGCGCATGCGGCGCACGTGGCCTCGTCGCCGTGAATCAGTACGCCGTGGTCGTGCAGCACGGCAACGACCGCCGGCAAAAACGAATCTGCCACAGCACGGTCGACCAGCAGCGACTCGGCGGCATTGCACACGCCTACGCGCTGGGTCTTGGCATTGACGATAATGTTGAGCGCCTTATCAAAGTCGGCGGATTCATGCACGTAGATGTGGCAGTTGCCCGTGCCCGTCTCGATCACCGGCACAAGCGACTCGCGCACGCAGCGCTGGATCAAGCCTGCACCGCCGCGCGGAATGAGTACGTCGACGATACCGCGGAGCTTCATGAGCTCGCCGGTGGCCTCGCGGTCGGTGGACTCGATCATCGACACGGCCTCGCGCGGGAAGCCCTTGGCCTCGAGCGCATCGGCCAGCAGCTCGGCGATCATGGCACACGAGTGATAGGCCAGCGAGCCGCCGCGCAGAATGCAGGCGTTGCCGGTGCGGATGCAGATGCCCGCGGCGTCGGCCGTCACATTGGGGCGCGCCTCGTAGACCATGGCAACCAGACCCAACGGCACGCTCACGCGGGTCAGGTCCACACCGCTCGCAAGCACGCGGTGGTCGAGCACGCGGCCGACGGGATCGGGCAGCTCGGCGAGCTTTTCCAGGCCGGCGGCCATGCCCTCGACGCGCTCGGGCGTCAGCAGCAGACGGTCGAGCAGACCGGCCGAAGTGCCCGCATCGCGTGCGGCGGACATATCGAGCTCGTTAGCGGCGACGATGGAGTCGACACCGTTGCGCAGTGCTGCGGCCATGGCGCGCACGGCCTCCTGACGCTGCTCATCGCTCGCCGTGGCAAGCGAGGCCGACGCTGCCTTGGCCTCGACGGCAAGATCGTGAACGTAGCTGGCTATATCGACCGACATGGACGGCCCTTTCTCTTAGATGTTTGCCCACCATGGTAGCCGATTTGCACGCATCCTCGCCGACGGCGGTAGAATTGGTCAACCCGAAACACCGCAACGAACGGAAGACTCTACATGGCCCTCATTACTTCGTACCACGTCCCCGGCCTTTATGTCGAGGACCACAGCATCGACGTCCCCCTTGACTGGCGCGGCCTGGAGCCGATGCTCCTGGCCGTCGGCAGCACCATGCGCCGCGGCGCTATGCCGGCACCAATCGCCGGCGCGCCCGAGAGCATCAAGCTCTTCTACCGCGTGGTTTGCGCGCCTGACCGCATCAACGACGATCTGCCGCTGCTCCTGTTTTTGCAGGGCGGCCCCGGCGGCGAGAGCCCGCGTCCGCTGTCGCCCACAAGCGACGGCTGGATCGAGGAGGCCGTCAAGCACTTCCGCGTGGTCCTTCCCGACCAGCGCGGCACCGGACGCAGTAGCTGCGTGGACGGACGCACGATTGCCGCCTTGGGCGATCGCGCGACGGCGGCCGGCTCCGATGCGGCCCGCTCGCAGGCCGACTTCCTCAAGCGCCACCTCGCCAGCTCCATCGTGCGCGATTTTGAGTACCTGCGTCTGGTGGGCTTTGGCGGCAAGCCCTGGGTCACGCTCGGCCAGAGCTACGGCGGCTTTTTGACGTTGAGCTACCTGTCGCTCTTCCCCGAGGGCGTGGCGGCGAGCTTTACCTGCGGCGGCATCCCCCACGTGCCGGCGAGCGCCAGCGAGGTCTACGCGCACACCTTCCCGCGCATGGCCGCCAAGACGCAGCAGTATTACGACCGCTACCCCGCCGACGTCGAGCGCGTGGCAGCCCTGGCCGATGCGCTCGAGGCACAGAAGCCCGTGCTGCCCGACGGCTCGCCGATGACGGTCGAGCGCCTACAGCTCATGGGCAGCGACTTTGGCATGAAGCCGAGCTTTGAGCGCATGCATTGGACTATCGATCACGCTTTTGTTACTGGCGACGGTACGCTGAGCTGCGGCTCCTCGGTATCCGACAGCTTTTTGATGCGCGCCTTCGAGCGCACCAACACGCGCACGAATCCGCTGTACTGGACGCTGCAGGAGTTCATATACGCCGACGGCGACACCATGCCCATTCGCTGGGCCGCAGCAGAGGAGAAGGCCCATCGTGCCGAGTTCGACACACTCGCGCGCCCGCTCATGTTTACCGGCGAGGCCATGTTCCCGTGGATGTTCGAGCAGATGCCCGAGCTCAAGCCCTTCAAGCCCGCCATGGACCTGCTGATGGAAGACACCAGCTGGGACAAGATCTACGACCCGCAGCGACTGGCGTGCAACGAGGTGCCCCTGCAGGCCGCGGTGTATTTCGACGACATGTACGTGGATTCGGGCCTGCAGCTTGATACGCTCAGCCGCGTGGGCAACTCGCATGCCTGGGTGACCAACGAGTTCGAGCACGACGGCCTGCACGGCAGCGTGGTATTCAAGCACCTCTTCGACGAGGCCCTCAACCGCGGAGACCTGCGCCGAATCTTCTAGCAAAGGAGTGTCCCCACCTGCCGGCACAAAAGAAACGTCCCCAGGTGCCGGCACAAGAAAGACAGCGCTGCGGGAAACGATCCGCAGCGCTGTCTTTCTTTATGCAAATACGATCAAGTTATCCCTGTGTATCGCCGGCTTCTCGGCCAGGTTAGCGAGCAGGCGGTTGCTGGCGATCTGGTCCTGGCGGCGACCGGCAGCAAGTTCCAGCACGTCCGAATCGGCCTCGGCGATACCGCGGGCGACAACCATACCGCTCGGGTCGCACACGTCGAGCACATCGCCCTCGGCAAACTGGCCATCAACCTCGCGAATACCCACCGCAAGCAAGGAAGAACCACGGCTGACCAGCGCCTTCGCAGCACCATCATCGACCGTCACCGAGCCATGCGCCTTGTCGCCCAGTGCGATCCACAGCTTGCGGGGTGCGATGTCCAGACGCTCCGCCGGCGGATCGAACAGCGTGCCCACGCTCTCGCCGCGGGCGAGGCGCACGAGCGCATCGGGTTCCTCGCCCGAGCAAATCACGCTCTGAATGCCCGCCGTCATCAGGATGCGGCTCGCGCGGATCTTGGTAATCATGCCGCCCGTTCCCACCGATGTGGAAGAATCGCCCGCCGAGGCAATGATCTTGGCATCGATCTTATGCACGACCGGGACAAACTCGGCCGTCGGATCCTCATGCGGATTGGCGGTGTAGAGGCCGTCGATGTCCGAAAGCGTCACGCACAGATCGGCAGAAACCAGGCAGCTCACGAGCGCCGCCAGCGTGTCGTTGTCGCCAAACTTGATCTCATCGACAGTAACGGTATCGTTCTCGTTGACGACCGGCACCACGCCAAGCTCCACCAGGCGCAGCAGGGCGTCGCGCGCATGCAGGTAGGACGTGCGGCGGGCCGTGTCGTGGCGCGTGAGCAGTACGAGCGAGGTGAGCAGGTCGCGCGCATGAAACTCCTCGTCGTAGGCCGACGAGATGATGCACTGACCGGCAGAGGCGCAAGCCTGTAAGCTCGGAAGGTCGCCGACCGGCTTGCGGTCGAAGCCCAACACGGGATAGCCACAGGCGATAGCGCCCGAGCTCACCACGACCAGACGCCAGCCGAGCTTGCGCAGCGCTGCGGCCTGATCGGCAAGTCCGCCGATAAAGGCGCGGTTGACCTTGCCATCGGCACCCACCACCGTGGACGAACCGATCTTTACCACCATCGTTTTATAAGAAGTCGTCATACGTCAAACCAATCAACTGTTCAGCGAACGGCCGAGCCGGCGGCCAAGGAAGCGTGACTCGCCCCTACCGCCCAAGGAATTAGTGAGCCCAAGGAAAGGCAGAGGCCGCGGCCATGTTCTTGCGCACGAGCTCGTCGCGCACCTGAGCCAGGCCCTGCTCCATGCCCACCACATAGGTCTGCGGGTACAGGAAGCGCTTGAAAGCTGCGTCCAGATGATCGAGCGCCCAAGCACAGCGCTCGCGCGCGTCCTGGATGCTCTCACGCGGAGCCACCGCGCTGCCATCGCGCACGATCGGCACCAGCAGCTCGCGATACTCAAGTTCGGACACGTCGGTCACCAGGGCGGCATCATTCACGGCCACGAGGGTATTGCCGCGCGCGGCGCCCTCCCCCGCCAGATGGTCCTCGTCGTAGATCATGTCGCAGACCGGGCCGCCAAAGCCGTCGTAATAACGACGCACGCGTTGCACACCCGGGATCGTGCGCTTGTAGGGCTGCTCGGAGAGCTTGACCACCGGAGTCCATGGATCTGCCTCGCTCGCACGGCGGGCGGAAAGCTTGTACACGCCGCCCAGCGCCGGCTGGTCATAGCAGGTCGCGAGCTTGGTACCCACGCCAAAGCTGTCGATGGGCGCGCCCTGGTCGAGCAGCGACTGAATCGTGTACTCATCCAGATCGTTAGAAACCGAGATCCCCACATAGGGCAGGCCCTCGGCATCAAAACGGCCGCGAACATACTTGGAGAGCTTGGCGAGGTCGCCGGAGTCAATGCGAATGGCCGACAAGCGCTCGCCCACCGCTTCCATCTCCTTGGCAACCGTAATGGCATGTTCACAGCCCTCGCGCACGTCGTAGGTGTCGATGAGCAGCGTGCAGTTCTTGGGGCTCGATTTGGCAAAGGCACGGAAGGCCTCGAGCTCGGAATCGAAGCTCATCACCCAGCTGTGAGCATGCGTGCCAAAGACGGGAATACCGTAGCGGCGGCCGGCGAGCACATTGGACGTAGAGGAGCAGCCGGCAACGTAGCTCGCGCGCGCAACGGCCAGGCCGCCATCGGGACCCTGGGCTCGGCGCAGGCCAAACTCCGCCACGGGGCGACCGTCGGCCGCCAACACCACGCGCGCCGTCTTGGTGGCGACAAGTGTCTGGAAGCCGACGATGTTGAGCAGCGCTGTCTCGAGCAGCTGGCACTCCAGCGCGGGGCCGGTGACGCGCACCATGGGCTCGCGCGGAAAGACGAGCTCGCCCTCGGGGACGGCGTCGATATTTACATGCGCACGAAAATCGCGCAGGTAGTCGAGGAATGCGGACTTGAACATCGCGCCGCCGGCCGGGGCCTCAAGCGATGCGAGGTAGTCGATATCCTCGGGCGTAAAACGCAGGTTCTCGACCAGCTCGGGCAGTTCGGCGGTGCCGCACATGACGGCATAGGCGCTGCCAAAGGGATGGTCGCGGTAAAACGCGGTAAAGCAACCCTGCTCATTGGCCTTGCCGCTCTCCCACAGGCCCTGGGCCATAGTGAGCTCGTACAGATCGGTGAGCATTGCAATGTCGGTGGGATGCGAGATGTCGGTCAAAGCCATGGGGCGACCTTTCAGATGTGTGGTGCAGAATTTGAGGGTTGGACGAGAGCAGAGCATGCGGACATGACGCCCGATGCAAATCGGTTAGAGCAGGCCCATGCTGGTCAGGATCGTGTAGCCCATAAAGATGACAAACGCGATGAGGGCAAGGACAATGATGATTTTTTGAGCCGGCGCCATGCCAGGGATCTCGTTCTCGCCCGTAGGTTCCTCGGAGGTAACCATGCGCTGGGCAAAGGTCATCTCGTCACGGCTCGGCTTGGGCTCGACGGACTTGGGACGAGCGGCCTTTTTAGGCTGAGGTTTGGGCGCGGCAGGTGCAGGCTTCGCAGCAGCGGGCTTGGGTGCGGGCGCGGGCTTGCGCTCGGATGCGGCGTTCGAGGCGACCTCCTCGGCCTTCGCACGCTCGGCGCGCAGGGCAGCCAGCTCCTCACGCTCGCGACGGGCCTCTTCCCGAGCCTCGCGGCGGGCCTTCTCAGCGCGGAGCTCTTCCAACTCAGCGCGCTCCTCGTCGGACAATGGTTGGGACTCAAGCTCGGCCATGGTATAGCCCTTTCTTTTAAAAAAAGCCGCCGACACAATGTCAGCGGCTTATCAAATCCAAGGGTGGAGACGAAGGGAGTCGAACCCTCGGCCTCTGCCATGCGACGGCAGCGCTCTCCCAACTGAGCTACGTCCCCAGGACAAGTCGATATTTTACCTACGGCTCGCCAACTGTCAACGCCCAATAACCAGTCTTTTTGGGGCGCGGCTATTTTGGCAACTTTTCGAACAGGCGATCCTCTCGATGATTTTTTATCCCCGTCCCAGAAAAATCATCGACGAACGCACTACTTTGCGCTGGTAAGAACACCGGTGGTGTCGAAGGCCGGGGTGAAGCTCTCGTCTACCGCGCCGCCCTCTTGCCAGAACATCGTCGTAAAACCCAGGTCGTCGGCATGGTCGAGCACCTGCTCGTACTCTTCACGCGTCACGGCGCGTGCCAGGTCGCCGCCCTGCTCGCGCATGAGCGCATTGGGCGTGTACTGGTTCATAACCGAGATCGGCACGTCGCCCACCGTCTGCCACACCAGGTCCAGCACGCGACACGAATCGTCTGCATGTCCCGGAAGCACCAGGTGACGCACGATCATACCACGCTTCATAAGCCCGTCCTCGTCCACCAACTCTCCCCCGCGGCGCTCGATCTCGCGCGCCATCTGGGCCAGACCCGACACGGCCACACGCGGGTAATCCTTTATATGGGAGAGCGACTGCGCAAGCCCGGCATCGGCATATTTAAAGTCGGTGAGCCACACATCGACCAGGTCGCCCAGCGCCGCCACGGCACTCGCGCGCTCGTAACCACTCGTGTTGTAGACGATTGGGATGACCAGCCCGCGCGCCCGTGCCGCGGCAATCGCGGCAGGCAACAGGTGCGCATAGTGCGTCGCCGTCACCAAATTGATGTTGTTGGCACCCTGGTCCTGCAGTTCCAGCATAATCTCGACCAGGCGCTCAGGCGAAATCTCAAGGCCAAAATTGCCGGTCGAGATCTCGTGGTTCTGGCAGTAGATACATTTGAGCGAGCAGCCGCTAAAGAAGATCGTGCCCGAGCCGGCCTCGCCCGAGATAGGCGGCTCCTCCCACATATGAAGCGCGGCGCGGGCCACCTTGAGCGTGTCGTTAGCACCGCAGACGCCGTGCGCGCCCTCATCGCGCGCCGCACCGCAACGGCGCGGACACAAATGGCAGGCGGGCGAAAAAAGTTCGGTCAACGACGTCGGCATAAAAACATGCTCCAAAACAACGATTCAGCAGCTCAAGCGTAAAGGACCAGGCCGCGTAGACGGCTCAAGCCCCAAGGCGCCGTAATCGTCCGACACGATTTTTGTAATGTCAAGACTGGAATCAATAAAGTGCCGCTTTATGATGTAGGTATTCCGCCCCCCGCGGAGCAACTGGGTGAACCGTCGCGTTTATTTAGGGAGCCCACACAGTCGTACCTAGTACAGGTATCCTTCGTTGTTAAGGACGCTGGAACAGTCGATGAGGGCACCCACCTGTTTTAGGTGGGTTCATTTTCGTAACGTGGGGGGTGGTTTTCTTTTGCCGAAAATCACCATTACAGTCCATATGGATCCCCGCCGGCATCCCGACAAGCCATCGACAACATCCCAATATCTGGTATGCGCGTGATTCTCGCCCCGTGCAATTCCTTACACCCCCCTTAGTCGAGTATCATGGGATAGCTATGCCATTTCCGCGTAGCAACCTTTGACCTTTTCCTTCGACGCTTGGCGGTTTTTAGATTCATGGCTTCATCCCCGAGCTACATACCGTACCTATGCGTGGCAGCGGCGGCCTTTATCACGACCTTCCTCGCGGTGCCCCTTGTCAAGCGCTTGGCAATTAAGCTCGATGCCGTCGACTATCCTTCTAAGCGCCGCATCAACACCAGGCCCATCCCACGTTTGGGCGGAGCGGCGGTGTTTTTGGGCCTGGTCGTTGCCTGCATTGTGCAAATCCTAGGCACCTGGCACCTAGGCTGGCCGCCCGTTTTGGTGCCGCACCCGCGCCTTCACATTAGCTATCCCATGCTGGCGCTCTCCTTTACCGTCATCTTTGCGACCGGCGCTATCGACGACGTCTTCCAGCTCACGCCCAAGCAAAAGCTGGCCGGACAGGTCCTCGCCGCGCTTATCGCCTGCATGGGCGGCCTGCGGATCGGCGTCATCGTCAACCCGTTTGCTCCCGGCGAGATCATGCTCGGATGGCTCGCCTACCCCATTACCGTGATCTATCTGGTGGCATTCACCAACATCATTAACCTCATCGACGGCCTCGACGGCTTGGCCACGGGCATCTGCGGCATCGCGTCGTTCACCATGTTTTCGATGGCCGTTCTCTCGGGCCGCATCGACGCCGCCGCGCTCTCCATTGCGCTCTTTGGCGCCTGTCTGGCCTTTTTGCGCTACAACTTCAACCCCGCAAGCATCTTCTTGGGCGACTCGGGGTCGCTGCTTCTGGGCTTTGCGCTGGGCTCCATCTCGCTGCTCAACGTGAGCCGCACCGCCGCACTCACCTCGCTTATCATCCCGCTCATCGTTGCCGGCGTGCCTATCATCGACACGTTTAGCGCCATCGTGCGCCGCAAGCGCGCCCACATTAGCATCGGGCAGGCCGACAAGGGCCACATCCACCACCGCCTGATCCAAGAAGGCTACAACCAAAAACAGGCTGTGCTGCTCATCTATGCCTGGTGCATCATGCTTTCGGCCGGCGCCGCCGCGATTAACCAGGTCGAGGTGTCCATGCGCGTGCTCATCTTTACCGTGCTCGCCATTGGCTCGGCGGCCTTTGCCAAGCATCTACATCTGTTTGAGCCCGTGCTGCGCCACCATTACAACAAGCGCACGCACGAGGACGAGCTCGTCACCCCCGACGACCCCGCCTTTAAGCAGGAGGAGCAGGCAGCTGAGGAACGTAAGGAAGAGCGCCACCACAAGCTCTAGGGCAAGCTGCCGAGGATGTGCCAAGGCACCGTTGGCCAAGCGCGGCCGCGCCGCGCCCATCGCACAAGCCACCCCTCTCCCGCCCCTCGCCTACTTACGCCCCGCCCCTCCAATAAACGCGTTATCATCTTGACCCATGAACATACGTTAGGAGCAATCATGCCAAACGAGAACAGCTACGAAGTCGCGCTGCAAAAGAGCAACGCCATTCGCGAGGGCCTGGCCAAGACGCCCGAGAAGTTCACCATGCTTACCGGCGACCGCCCCACCGGCCGTCTGCACCTGGGTCACTACTTTGGCACCCTCAAGGGCCGCGTGGAGCTGCAGAACATGGGCGCCAGGACCAACGTACTCATCGCCGACTACCAGGTCATCACCGACCGCGACACCACCGAGCACATCCAGGACAACGTGTACAACATGGTCATGGACTACCTTGCCTGCGGTATCGACCCCGACAAGACCATGATCTACGCGCACTCCGCCGTGCCCGCCGCCAACCAGCTCATGCTGCCGTTCCTGTCGCTGGTGTCCGAGGCCGAGCTGGCGCGCAACCCCACGGTCAAGGCCGAGATGGAGGCCTCGGGCCACGAGCTCACCGGCCTTCTGCTCACCTACCCGGTGCACCAGGCCTGCGACATCCTGTTCTGCAAGGGCAATGTGGTGCCCGTCGGCCGCGACCAGCTGCCGCACATCGAGCTCACCCGTACCATCGCCCGCCGCTTTAACAACCGCTACGGCAAGGTATTTCCCGAGGTCGAGGCGCTGCTGTCCGAGACCCCGCTGCTGCCCGGCCTTGACGGTCGCAAGATGAGCAAGAGCTACGGCAACGCCATCAATATTTCGATGACCGCCGAGGAAACGGCCAAGCGCATCAAGAAGAGCCAGACCGACTCCGAGCGCATGATCACGTTCGATCCCGAGAACCGCCCCGGAGTGTCCGGCCTGCTATCGACGGCTGCCATCTGCACCGGCCGCTCCGAGGTCGAGATTGCCGAGGAGATTGGCATGGGCGGCTCCGGCCAGCTCAAGAAGTACGTGACCGAGGCCGTCAACGAGTACTTCGCACCTATCCGCGAGCGTCGCCAGCGCTACGAGAACGATCTGGACTATGTGAAGGACGTCCTGCATGAGGGCAACCGTCGCGCCAACGAGATCGCCGAGCAGACCCTGGCCGAGGTTCAGGACGCCATGGGTATGGTGTACTAGGCCGATCTGCTGACTTGAGCTTTCGATTGCTATAGGGCGGGCGCTACGGCGTCCGCCTTTTTTTTGGAGCGGACCGCTTCGGCTCCGTCCATCGCACTCCCCCGACAAACAGGAACAGGCCCGCTGGCAGTTAGTTGCCAGCGGGCCTGTTCCCGAAGTACACCGTTGAATCGCACAGAGGGGAGGAATGCGAATCAAACTCAACAGGGCAGGCTTTTTCATCGCCTATTGCCTGCTCCGTTGCTGAAACCAATATAGTTCACCGTGGTTTACTTTGCAGCATCAATATCCGCCGCCATAGCTTCTCCATAAGTTAGCCCAAGTAAACTAAACCACCACAAAGGGGGCAGGCACCTTTGTGGTGGTTTTGGCCACGGCAGAGCGCTAGAGCCCTGCTGGCCAGCGACAGGCGGGCAAGTCGACGTGCATGTCGTCCTTAAACGCCACACCTTCCCCTAGCAAAAGCTCACGTTGAGCATCGGGACCGCCAAAAGCGAAGCCCTCGCATATGTGCCCGTCGGCAAACACCACGCGGTGACAGGGAATCTCGCCGGGGCGCGGATTACTATGCAGGGCATACCCCACGTACCGCGCACTTCGTGGACGACCGGCAAGCAGCGCCACCTGACCATACGTGGCGACCATCCCCACGGGGATCTGCTCGACCACCTCGTACACCCGTTCAAAAAAGCCCTCAGACGCCATTGCTCGCTCCCTTCCACCCGGAAAAGCATAAACCACCACAAAGGTGCCTGTCCCCTTTGTGGTGGTTTTGACCGGAAAGCTAGTTGGCGGGGCGGAAGAAGGCTACGGCTACGGCGCCGGGGCCCACGTGGGTGCCGATGGTGGCGCCGATGGTGTGAACGGGCAACTCGCCTTCGGTGTGGCCAGCCCAAAGTGCCGCGCTGTCCTCGATATACTTCTTGAGCACCGCATCCGAAAGGCCCGTATAGCCGAGCGCCAGCGGCATGGAAAAGTCGATGCCGCCCGCTTTTTCGACCTTCTGATTGAGCAGATTGCGGCCGTTCTTGGAACCGCGCGCCTTACCCAGCTGCACGATCAGACCGTCCTCGACAGCCACCACGGGCTTTACGTTGAGCAGCGTGCCCACGGCGCCGGCCGCAGCAGACAGACGACCGCCGCGCACCAGGTACTCCAGCGTCTCGAGCAGGCCGATAACCACCACACGGTCGCGCACGGCCTCGACGGCCGCCGCGATCTGAGCTGCACTACGACCCTCATCCACCAGGCGCAGGGCATACTCGACCATGACACGCTCGCCCAGAGTGACGTTATTGCTATCCACCACGTAAACGTCGCCGCCTGGCGCCTCGGCAAGTGCGGTACGGGCACTCTGATTGGTGCCTGATAGCTTAGCGCCCACGGTAATAATCACAGCCTCATCGCCGGCTTCACGAACCTTGGCAATCGCCTGCGAAAACGCGTACGGGTTGACCTGGCCGGTCTTGGGCAGCTCATCGCGCTCCACGAGCATCTCGTAAAAGCGCTGGTGATCGATGTCGATGCCATCCATGTACACATCGGTGCCAAAGGTGACGGACAGTGGCAAAACGGCCAATGCTGGGTGCTCGGCCGGTGACATATCGCTTGCGGAATCGGTAATAATACGGACGGACATAGCGAATCCTTTCTTGCGCAGGTCCCGCGCAGGGAATTTTGACAGCAAAGCCCCAGCACGGTATACGCGCTCAAACAGGACTATGCAGTTGTTAATTGGAAACAAAAGCCTTGGCGGCCCTACAGCTCGCGCAGGGTGTTGAGAATCGTGCGCAGCGACGCATACATCTGCTCGCGCTGCTCCACACCCATAGCCTTACCGGTGGTATCGAGCA
>UQXT01000043.1 GCA_900545075.1 uncultured Collinsella sp.
GGTTTCTTGCATGTCCGAGGACGTTCTGAAAAGTAACTTCAGGGCGGGCCCGAACGATAACAACCGACTACAAGTCGATGTGCGATTCCTTGATCGGGAACGGCTCCGCGAAGTGGCAGGCGCAGCAGTGACCCGGTGCAACTTCCTTAAACTCGGGAAGTTTCTCAGAGCAGATGCCCTGCGCGATCGGGCAGCGGGTGTGGAAACGGCAACCGGTCGGCGGATCCAGCGGTGACGGCGGATCGCCGGCAAGGATGATACGCTTACGGGTCTTCTGGATATCCGGATCGGGAACCGGCACGGCAGACAGCAGCGACTGCGTGTACGGATGGTGAGGCTCACTATAGAGCGTCTTCCAGTCCGAAACCTCGACCATCTTACCCAGATACATAACGGCAACGCGGTCGGAGATATGCTGTACGACGGAGAGGTCGTGAGCAATGAAGAGATACGCGGTACCGAACTTGTCCTGCAGTTCCTTGAGCAGGTTCAAAACCTGAGCCTGAATGGATACATCCAGAGCGGAAACCGGCTCGTCGCAGATGATCAGCTTAGGCTTCAGAGCGAACGCGCGGGCAATGCCGACACGCTGACGCTGACCGCCAGAGAACTCATGAGGATAGCGGTTAATGTGCTCGGGGTTCAGACCGACAACGTCGAGAAGCTCGCGGACACGCTCAATGCGCTCCTCCTTGGTGCCCACGCCGTGAATGGTCATGGGCTCGGAGACGATCTCGCCGATGGTCATACGAGGATTGAGCGAAGCATAAGGATCCTGGAAGATAAACTGCATCTCGCGACGCATGTCCTTGATCTCGTGCTTGTTCATCTCGGCAACATCTTTGCCCTGGAAGAACACCTTACCGGCGGTCGGCTTGGTCAGACGCATGATGGTACGGCCCGTCGTGGACTTACCGCAACCAGACTCACCAACCAGACCAAAGGTCTCGCCAGGATAAATCTCAAAAGAGATGTCATTTACAGCAGAGACGACGCGCTTGGAAAAACGCTTGGCGAACATGCCGGACTCTGCGGGGAACTCTTTAGAGAGGTGCTCGACCTTCAGCAGCGGAGTGCGCTCGTTATTGTCTGCCATTTACGCCTCGCCTCCCTTCTTGGAATCCTTGCGCGTACGAGACGTCTCGGGGGCGTTTTTGAGGAACTCGGGGTCACCGGAATAATGGCACGCAGAATAGTGGCCAGACTCGGTGACAACGCGCTCAGGGCGCTGCTTGCGGCACTTATCGGTTGCATAGGGGCAACGAGGCGAGAACACGCAGCCCTCGGGCAGGTTCATGAGCGAAGGCGGGTTGCCGTGAATCGGCGTAAGAGGCTTCTTCTCTTCGATGGCCTGCTCCGGGATGGAGCGGATAAGGCCCCAGGTGTAGGGGTGGCGGCTCTCGTAGAAGATTTCCTCAGCAGTACCGAACTCGACGGGACGGCCGGCGTACATAACCATGATCTTGTCGGCCATATCGGCGACGACGCCCAGGTCATGGGTAATCATGATGATGGCGTTGCCGTTCTTCTCCTGCATTTCCTGCATAAGCTCGATAATCTGAGCCTGAATGGTAACGTCCAGGGCAGTCGTGGGCTCGTCGGCAATCAGAATATCGGGATCGCAGGCAAGAGCCATAGCAATCATGACGCGCTGACGCATACCGCCAGAGAACTGATGCGGATACTCATTGACGCGCTTCTCGGGCTCGGGAATGCCAACGAGGTCCAAAAGCTCGGTGGCGCGCTTGAGCGCCTCCTGCTTGGAGTAGCCACGGTGCAGACGAAGACCCTCGCCTACCTGCTTGCCGATCTTATAGACCGGGTTCAAGGAGGTCATAGGATCCTGGAAGATCATCGCGATATCGTTACCGCGAATGTGCTGCATCTCTTCCTCGGTCATTTCGAGGATGGAGCGGCCGCGATAGCGAACATCGCCGCCCTCGATCTTTCCCGGAGGCATCGAGATAAGGCCCATGATGGTCATGGCGGTCACGGACTTACCGGAGCCGGACTCACCGACGACACCCAGGGTCTCGCCACGATCGAGCGTGTAGGACACACCATCGACAGCGCGAACAACGCCATCCTCGGTGTGGAAATACATCTTAAGGTCATCGACCTCGAGCAGATGCTGGCCCTCGGGAACCGGCTGGTCCTTCAGGTCCACATAGTTCTTGTTCTTCTTCATCCTTATGCGTCCTTCATCTTGACGTCGAGGGCATCGCGCAGACCGTCACCCAGCAGGGTGAAGGCGAGCACCGTCGAGAGAATTGCCAGACCGGGCATGATCATCATCCAGGGAGCAGTCAGCAGATACTGCTGACCGTCCTGAATCATGGAGCCCCACGAAGGCGTAGGCGGAATAACGCCCATGCCGAGGAAGGACAGAGCGGACTCGGTCAGAATGGCGCCACCAATGTTCATGGTCGCGTAGACCACGATGGAGGCAACGGAGTTCGGGAAGATGTGACGTACAACGATACGAGCATCGGATGCACCCATCGCGCGCGCAGCGTCAACATAGTCGTTTTCCTTGACCGTCAAGATCGCAGAGCGGAAGACGCGCGCAATCGAAGGCCAGCCGAGAATACCGATGGCAATAAAGACGTTCTGAAGACCACGGCCGATAACGGCGATCATGGCGACGACGAACAGCACGTACGGGAACGCCAGGAAGATGTCCGCACAGCGCATGATGATCGTATCCCAGATGCCGCCGTAGAAACCGGCCAGGGCGCCCATGACCAGACCGATCAACGTGGAGATGGCAGTGGCCATAATACCGACGGAAAGCGAAATACGTGCACCGTAGATAACACGGACCAGAATGTCACGACCAAGGGCGTCGGTGCCAAACGGGTGCTCTGCACACGGAGCCAGCAGCGACGTCTCGGCCATGGTGGTCGAGTCGGAAGCCGTCGGCGAACCGAGCCAGGGCTTAGCCCACAGGTCTGCGGTCAGGGCAACCACAACGACGATGATGATCCAGCAGACACCGATAACGGCGAGCTTGTTCTTACGAAGACGCTTAAAAGCGTCGCCCCACAGCGTGCGGGACTTGGCGGGAGCAGATGCGGCCTTGGTGGCGGTAGCCTGCTCCTGAGACTGAGAATCAGTTTCCTGCATGAGACGTACCTCCCTTAGGCCTTATCCGACGGACCGCCAAGGCGGATGCGCGGGTCGAGGAATGCATAGCTGATGTCGACGAGCAGGTTGATCACCATGACGACGACGACGATGAGCGTAACGCCGCCCATAACGATGGGCCAGTCACGCATGCTAATGGCGCGATAGACCTCATAGCCGATGCCGGGCCAGTTGAAGACCGTCTCGGTCAGAATGGCGCCCGAAAGCATGCCACCAAAGTCGACACCAATATAGGTAACGACGGGGATGAGTGCATTCTTAAGCGCATGCTTGACGATGATCGCGCGATTGGAGAGACCCTTGGCCTTTGCCGTACGGATGTAATCCTGGTTCATGACGTCAAGCAGCTGCGAGCGCATAATGCGGGCAGCATAAGCGGTCGAAACCGAAGCCAGCGTAATGGTCGGAAGCACATAGTGCATCCAATCCTGATATTGAGAGCTGGAACCGCCGGCGCCCGAGATCGGCATGGAGAATGCACCGCCCGTGGCGTCCTTGAGGATGACGCCAAAGAACAGCTGCAGCAACATACCAAGCCAGAAGGCCGGGACCGCAACGAGGATCGACGTGGTGAGCGTTACCAAAATATCCCAGAAGGAATAACGCTTTACCGCCGAAATGATACCCGCACCGATACCCATGATTGCCTCGAGCACGATGGCGCACGCGGCAAGTTTGACCGTATACGGATACTTCTGGGCAAAGATTTCCGTAACCGGCAGCTTGCGCTGATACGAATTGCCCAGATCGCCATGAAGCAGGCCGTTCATGTAATACAAGTAACGGTCCACGAGCGAAGTTTGAACGGGGTCGCCGTTCTCGTCAAGGATCGCGTTGCCGTCCTCGTCCGACTGGACCAGATGATAGCGAACGCGAAGCTGAAGCTCTACCTCGGGGGACAGAGCCTTGTCTCCACCGATCAGCTTGATCGGATCTCCCGGCACGATATTCTGGAGGGCGAACAGAATCAGCGTAACGCCCAAAAACACCGGGATGAACTGAAGCACACGTTTAACGATGTACTTACCCATACCACTCCCCTATCTAGGGATTAACCTAAATGGGATGCCGATCGCCAGACCGGCATCCCAAAATTACCATCAGCCAGTTTACCCCAGGTTAGGGAGAACTGTATGTTTCCCATGAGGTCTACGTAAATACTTGACCCTCACGGAAGCTGCAAACTCTTAGGCGAGCTCAGCGGTACCCAGCTCGGCGTGCTTCTGCGGATCGACATAGAGGTGCTTGATGCGATCAGAACCGGCGATGGTATGCGTGTAGAACATCACCGGGATGACCGGGCAGTCAGCAGCGACCATTGCGTCGGCCTCCTGCATCTTAGCGACGCGCTCTTCGTCGTCAACCGTGGTACGGGCCTCGTCGACCTTGGCGTCGAACTCGGGGTTGTTGTAACCAGAGCGGTTGTCGCCACCGAGGGAGTCGGAGTGGAACAGCGGATACAGGAAGTTGTCCATGATCGGGTAGTCGGCAATCCAGCCCAGACGACCGAACTGATAGTCGAAGTTCTGGTACTGCTCGAGCAGGGCAGACCACTCGGGGGTATCGGAGACAGCGGTAACGCCAACCTTGGCGAGGTCGCCGATGATGGACTCCATGATCTCCTTGTGACCACCGTCCTGGTTGTAGGAAAGGGTCACGCTGATGCCACGGTCACCGTTAGCGCCAGCGGGAGCGACCTTGTCGAGGTACTCGTTAGCCTTGTCGACGTCGTAGGCGCAGAACTCCCATGCGCCCTCCTTGTAGCCATCGATGCCCGGAGGAACAATGCCGTCAGCGGGGGTACGGGTACCCTTGAAGATGGTCTTGCAGATGGCCTCACGGTTGATGGCCAGGGAGATACCCCTGCGCAGGTCGGCGTTGTTGAACGGCTCGGCCGTGTTGTTGCAGGTCAGATAGTAGGTGGAAGGCTCGGCGCCGAGCAGCATGCGCTCGCCGTCGCCCATGGTGTAGCCGTCCTTGGACACGCCGCGATCCTTCTTGGCGGCGTCGATCTGAGCAACGGGAACGTCGCAGATGTCAAGGTTACCGGCCTGGAACTCCTTGTAAGCAGTCTCCATGTCCTTGATGACCTGGAAGTGGATGCCATCGATCTTGGCCTTGTCGCCATAGTAATCGTCGAACTTCTTGAGGTTGATCTCCTGACCATCCTCCCACTTGCCGTCCATCATGAACGGGCCGTTACCGACCGGTGCAAGATAGAAGCTCTTGACATCGGACTCGGCGCACTCGGGAACCGGGGCCAGAGCCGGGTGAGAGGCGACGAAGGGGAAGTCGGCGTAAGCGGAAGACAGCTTGACGACGAGGGTCTCATCGTCGGGGCAAGTAACACCGCTGAGCTCGGTAGCGTTACCGGCAAGCAGGTCGTCATAGCCCTCGACCATGGAAAGGTGATAGGAGACCTCGGAAGGGCCGTACTCGGTAGCGATGGCCGACTTGGTGTTGACCAGACGCTCCCAACCGAGCTTGAAGGACTTGGAGGTAACGTCGTCACCGTTGTGGAACTTGGCCTTCTTGATCTTGAAGGTGAACTCGGTGGCGTCGTCGTTGGCCTCGAAGGACTCGCAAGCCAGCGGGACGATCTTGCCCTTCTCGGCGTCATAAGAGGTCAGAGCATCAAAGAGCTGGTACTCGACCTGAGTGCCCTGGTCCTCCTGGACGTTATAGGGGTCGATGCAGACCGGGTTGTTGATGTAGAAGTTCAGCGTCGAACCGGACTCAGAACCGGAAGCGTCGCCGCCCTTCTTGCCACATGCGGCAAGAAAAGCCATGGAGCTCGCAGCAAGGGTACCGCCGACAAAGGCGCGACGACCCATAACGGGCTGGTGGAACATAGAATCAGCCATGCCATCCTCCTTATGAGATAGGACAAAGTAAGTTCGGTCGGGCAACGTCAAGACAGCCCAATCGAACCATTCAAACGCGGTCCGCCGTTTTGGCTGGTTATACAAAGCGGACCAACGTATTGCAATACAGTAGCGCATTTTATGCACGATTTGGGGCTAATTCCGGTCAACGGTCGAGAATTTCTTTAGTTGGGCGAAGTATGTGGGGATATTTTGACTCTGTTACAAATATGTAAACAAAAAGGGTCCCGCGTCTGCGGAACCCTTTTCAAATATTTATGCAGCTCGTGCTTAGTAGCCGACGATGCCCTGCGGGAAGAAGAACATGCACAGCACGACGCACACGGCAAACACGACAGCCATGATGACGGTCAGGCGGTCAAGGTTCTGCTCCATAACGCCCGTGGCAGAGCTGGAGTTATACAGCGAACTAGCGATCATATCCGAAACGCCGGTGCCCTTACCGGAATGCATCAGGACGAGAATCGTCAGCGCCACGGCAGAGACAGCCCAAACGACAAACAGAAGAATCTGGAACGGACCCATAGATAAGCTCCTTAATAGAACAATTCAAACTACAGTACTGTACCACAATCCCCCGCTCTCCCCTACCTGCCACTCGGGGACGGCGCGGAAATGGCAGAAATACCAAAAAGGGGGTTGCCCGAATATGGGCAACCCCTTTGCATGAAAACGCTTGGAGTTTTCTATTAGGCCTCGGCGGCGAGCACGCGGCCCGTCATCTCGGCAGAAGGCTCCAGACCAGCCATGGTGAGCATAGTCGGGGCGATATCGGAGAGACGACCGTCCTCGATACCGGTGAGCTGTGCCTTCTCATCAACGATGATGAACGGCACGCGGTTGGTGGTGTGAGCCGTGAACGGATGCTTGGAACCGTCGGAAGCAACGTCAAACATGTGATCGGCGTTGCCGTGATCGGCGGTAATCAGCGCAAAGCCGCCCTTAGCGAGAATCGCCGGGACAACCCTGGACAGGGCATCGTCAACAGCCTCGACAGCCTTAACGGCAGCGTCGAAGACACCGGTGTGACCAACCATGTCGCAGTTCGCGAAGTTCACGATGTAGAAATCAGCGCGATCCTCGTTGATGGCGGCGACAAGCTTCTCGGTAACCTCGGGAGCGCTCATCTCGGGCTGCAAATCGTAGGTAGCGACCTTGGGGGAAGCGACGAGCACGCGCTCCTCGCCCTCCTTGGGCTCCTCGATGCCGCCGTTAAGGAAGAACGTCACGTGTGCGTACTTCTCGGTCTCGGCGGTGTGCAGCTGCTTCAGGCCATTGGCGGCGATAACGTCGGCCAGGACGTTCTCGGGGAACGTCTTGGGGAAGGCGACCTCGACGTCAAACGTCGGATCGTACTCGGTCATCGTCACAAAGTGCGAAAGCTTGATCTGCTCGCGCTCAAAGCCGTCGAACTCCTTGTCCGTGAACACGCGGGTCATCTGACGAGCACGGTCGGGACGGAAGTTGAAGAAGATGGCCGCGTCGCCCTCGTGGATGCCCTCGTTGTGGGCAGCAAAGGGCTCGACGAACTCGTCGCCGCGCGGATCCTTCTCGTAGTAGGCCTTGATACCGGCAACGGGGTCGGTATCGGCATCGGACGCGTTGGCCATGACGTCGTAGGCGCGCTGGATGCGCTCCCAACGATTGTCGCGGTCCATGGCCCAATAACGGCCCGAGACGGTGGCAACGCGAGCGTCGCAACCGGTCTCCTCGGAAATCTTAGCCAGGAAGGCGCAGAACTCACTCATGTAACCGGCACCGGACTGCGGGTCGACGTCGCGACCATCCATGAAGGCGTGGACGCGAACGGTCTTGACACCGTGCTCGGCAGCCATCTTGACCAGAGCCTCGACGTGGTTCATGTGAGAATGAACACCGCCAGGGCTCATAAGGCCCATGAGGTGGAGAGTCTTGCCGTCAGCCTTGACGTCGTCCATAGCCTTGACGAAGACCTCGTTCTTGGCGATGGAGCCGTCCTTGATGGCGTTGTTGATGCGCGAAAGCTCCTGGAACACGATGCGTCCGGCACCGATGTTGAGGTGACCCACCTCGGAGTTACCCATCTGGCCATCGGGAAGACCCACGTCCTCGCCCGAAGCGCCGAGCGTGGTGTGGGGGTACTTCTCGTACAGGTTATCAAGGAAGGGCGTCTTGGCAGCGGCGACGGCGTTCTCGCCATCAGCCGGAGCAAGGCCGCAACCATCCATGATAATCAGGAGTGCAGGAAGATGACGCTGTGCCATATGTCCTACTCGCCTGCCTTGACGACCATAGAGGCGAAGTCGGCAGCCTTGAGCGAAGCGCCGCCCACGAGGGCGCCGTCAACGTCGGGCTTGGCGACGAGCTCGGCAATGTTGCCGGGCTTGGCGGAACCGCCGTAGAGAACACGGATGCCGTTGGCGAGCTCCTCGCCGAACATCTCCTTGAGGGTCTCACGGATAGCGCCGCAGACCTCCTGAGCGTCCTCGGCGGTAGCGGTCTTGCCGGTGCCGATGGCCCAGATGGGCTCGTAGGCGACGACGACCTGCTTGGGGCAGCTGATCTCAAGGCCAGCAAGGCCTGCCTTGACCTGGTTCACGACGTGCTCGACATAGGTGCCGGCCTCGCGGACCTCGAGGGACTCGCCGCAGCAGAAGACGGGAACAAGGCCGGCGGCAACGAGAGCCTTGGCCTTCTTGTTCTGGTCCTCGTCGGTCTCGTGGAAGTAGTCGCGACGCTCGGAGTGACCGATGATGCAGTAGGTGCAGCCAGCGGACTTGAGCATGTCGCAAGAGGACTCACCGGTGAAAGCACCCTTGGCCTCCCAGTACACGTTCTGTGCACCGAGGGCGATGGGGGCAGCCTGAATGCGGTCATGGACCGTAGCGATGTCGATGGTCGGAGGGCAGACGAGTACCTCGACGCCAGCCGGAACCTCGGGCAGAGCCTGGGCCAGCTCGTCGGCGAGCTTGGCAGCCTCGGCGACGTCGTTGTTCATCTTCCAGTTACCAGCGATAAGAAGGGTGCGATTAGGCATCGAGAAGCGCCTCCACTCCGGGCAGGGCCTTGCCCTCGACGAGCTCCATGGAAGCGCCACCACCGGTGGAGATCCAGCTCATCTTGTCGGCCAGGTTGAACTTGTTGACGGCTGCGACAGAGTCGCCACCACCGATGATCGAGGTGCAGTCAGCCTCGGCGACAGCCTCAGCGATAGCCTGGGTGCCGTGAGCGAAGTTATCGAACTCGAAGACGCCCATGGGGCCATTCCAGAACACGGTCTTGGCGCCCTTGACAGCCTCGGCGTAGAGCTCCTCGGTCTTGGGGCCGATATCCATGCCCTCACGATCGTCGGGGATAGCGTCGGAAGCGACAACCTCAGGGACAGCGTCCTCGCCAAAGTGATCGGCAACACGGTTGTCGATGGGGAGCAGGATCTTGACGCCCTTCTCCTCGGCCTTCTTGAGCATCTCGCCAGCGCGCTCGACCCAGTCCTCTTCCTTGAGGGACTGACCGACGGTCAGGCCCTGGGCCAGGAAGAAGGTGTAGGCCATGCCGCCACCGATGATCAGGGTGTCAGCGGAGTCGATGAGGTGATCGAGCACGCCGATCTTGGAGGAAACCTTGGAACCGCCGACGATAGCGACGAAGGGACGCTCGGGCTCGGCGAAGATACCGGTCAGCGTGTCGACCTCCTTCTCGAGCAGGAAGCCAGCGACGGCGGGCAGGTAAGCGGCGGGGCCCACGACGGAACCCTGGGCACGGTGAGCGGTGCCGAAGGCATCGAGAACGAAGACGTCACCATAGGAAGCGAGCTTCTTGGCGATCTCGGGATCGTTCTTCTTCTCACGCTTATCGAAGCGGACGTTCTCGAGAACGAGAACCTTGCCCGGCTCGACGGCAGCAACAGCCTCGGCGGCCTTCTCGCCGTAGGTGTCGGCGACAAAGGCAACGTCGAGGCCAGAGAGCTCGGCGAGCTTCTTGGCGACAGGCTCGAGGGAAAGCTCGGGCTGGAAGCCGGTGCCCTCGGGACGGCCAAGGTGGCTCATGAGGATGACGCGAGCATTGTGCTCAACGAGATAGTTGATGGTGGGCAGGGCAGCCTTGATACGGGTGGTGTCGCCAACGACGCCATCCTTGATAGGCACGTTAAAGTCAACGCGGACGAGAACGCGCTTGCCGTCGACATCGATGTCGCGGACGGTCTTCTTGGTAAAGGCCATGTTTGCTTCTACCTTTCGTACGTGTCTGCCTCCCATTACGGCAGACGATTTCTTATAAAAAGGGCGCGACCCTAGGGTGTAAGCCCTATAAGGCCGCGCCCTTCTTTAGACGCTCAACGAGCTATTCGCTAAAAGCTAAATTAAGCAACGAACTTCTCGAAGTACTTGATGGTGCGGACCATCTGAGAGGTGTAGGAGTTCTCGTTGTCGTACCAAGAGGTGACCTGAACGAGGGTCTGGCCGTTGCCGAGGTCAGAGCACATGGTCTGCGTGGCGTCGAAGATGGAGCCGTGGGTCTCGCCGACGATGTCGCGGGAGACGATCTGGTCCTCGTTGTAGGCGAAGGTATCGGGGATGGTCTCGGCGTAGGCCTTCATGGCAGCGTTGACCTCGTCGACGGTGACCTTCTTGTCAACGACGGCGTAGAGGTTGGTCAGCGAGCCGGTCGGCGTCGGGACGCGCTGGGCGGCACCGATGAGCTTGCCGTTGAGCTCGGGGAGAACCAGGCCGATGGCCTTGGCAGCGCCCGTGGTGTTCGGGACGATGTTCTCGGAGCAGGCGCGGGAGCGACGGAAGTTGCCCTTGCGCTGCGGGCCGTCGAGCGGCATCTGGTCGCCGGTGAAGGCGTGGATGGTGGTCATGATGCCGGACACGATGGGAGCGAAGTCGTTGAGACCCTTGGCCATCGGGGCAAGGCAGTTGGTGGTGCAGGAAGCAGCGGAGATGATGTTGTCCTCAGCGGTCAGCGTCTCATGGTTGACGTTGTACACGATGGTGGGCAGATCGCTGCCGGCCGGAGCGGAGATGACGACCTTCTTGGCGCCAGCGTTGATGTGGGCCTGAGCCTTAGCCTTGCTGGTGTAGAAGCCGGTGCACTCGAGAACGACGTCGACGTCGAGGTCGCCCCAAGGCAGGTTGTTGGCGTCGGCCTCCTTGTAGATCTTGATCTCCTTGCCGTCAACGGTGATGGAATCCTCGCCAGCGACGACCTCATGATCGCGAGCATAGTTGCCCTGCGTGGAGTCGTACTTCAGCAGGTAAGCGAGCATATCGGGAGAGGTGAGGTCGTTGATAGCGACGATCTCGGAGCCCTCATGACCGAACATCTGACGGAAGGCCAGACGACCGATGCGACCGAAGCCGTTAATAGCAACCTTTACTGCCATTGTGTCTCCTTTCGTAAGGCCCCCGCAAGCTACAGCGCCTGCCGTTGAGGCCCACAAACTAACCACTCGCCTAATATACCTTTTTTTTGACTTGAATTTCACGAGAATGCTCGAAATTGAAAATCAAATTTGCGTTAAAACGCTTTAATGCATAAAACAGCAGTTCAAGCACCATAAAAGCTATTGCGTTAAACTACCTGCTAGCTTCAATGAGCTTTTCAAGGCGCAAAACACGGTGATACAAGGCCGACTTCGACAAAGGAGGGTCGGCCATTTCCCCCAAATCTCGCAGCGAGAGATCGGGGTAACGCTCGCGTAAGTCACAAAAAACTGCCAGAGCGTCCGGCAGCGTTTCGCGCAAACCGCGCCGATCAAGTTCGTCGATGAGCGCAAGCTGATGTTGAGCGGCGCCGGCACTTCTGGTCTGGTTGGCAAGCTCTGCGTTCACGCGACGATTTACATCGTTCTTCACCAGCTTGACTGCGCGGGCCTCTTCAATCTCGGCAACGCTGCGCTTGGCGCCAACCAGCTGCAGCAGACGTTTAATCTCCTCGGCACTCTTGATGTACACGGCATACGAGCCGCGACGCGCATTGACGCGGGCGTGAACTCCAATCTGCTCCAGAAGGTCGCAAAGTCCCTTTGCATACTCCTCGCCCTGGACCGCAATCTCCAAATGAAAATCACCACGCGGGTCGGCAACAAAGCCTCCGGCAATCAGTGCACCGCGAATATAGGCGAGTCTGCAGCAAGGACGGGCGACGATGTGGCGCGGCACACCTGCGACGAGCCCTCCCCTACGGTCGAGAATGCCCAGCAGCACCAGAGCCTTATCCAAATCGGGCTGATCGGGCAAGGTAATGAGATAGTTTCGCACCTTGTGCAGGACCGACTTACGAACCGTGAATTCGGTCTTGAGCTTAAGGATACGATGCGTCAGCGCAATCATCGTGCGCGCCACAGCACCCGTCTCGGTCGCGACCGTCAAGCGGTACCGTCCCGAGCCCGCCAGCGAAAGCGTGCCGCTCACACGCGTTAGCGCAGCAAGCGTCGACAAATCGCAGTATTCGCATTCTGGTTCGCAGCGCGCAAGCTCGTCACGCACCTCAGCGGTAAACGACATGTAAACCTATGCCTTCGTGTTGGCACGCGACAGGTCACGGTGGGAGATGCTCACATGATACTGAGCACCCTCCAGGTAGCGGGCCGTGGCCTCGGCAATGGCGACGCTACGGTGCTGTCCGCCCGTGCAGCCGATAGCAATGGAAAGCTGTGGCTTGCCCTCTGCGATATAACCCGGCATGACCGTATCGAGCAGCTGGGTCCAGGCCTTCCAGAACTCCTGGGTCTTAGGGTGGTCCAAGACAAAATCGGAGACCTTCTTATCGAGGCCGGTCATGGTGCGCATCTCGGGATCGTAGAAAGGATTGGGCAAGAAGCGAACATCGATCATGATATCCGCCTCGACGGGCATGCCATGCTTAAAGCCAAACGAGAACACATGGACATCCATAAGCTGCTGGTCGGACAGCTCAGAGAAAGCCATGCGAAGCTTGTTACGCAAGGCAGAAGTGCGCAAGCGGCTCGTGTCGATAATCATATCGGCTCGATCGCGAACGCCCTGTAGCTGCAGACGTTCACGCTGAATAGCGTCGGCCGTGGTCTCCCCCGGCTTTGCAATGGGATGGCGGCGACGGTTTTCGCTATACCGGCGAATCAGCACCTCGTCAGACGCCTCGAGAAACACGATGTCGCAGCTCATCTCGCGCTCTTCCAGTGCGGCAACAGCATCGAGTAGTTCATCGAATAAGCCCTGGCTACGAAGGTCACAGGTGACGGCAAGGTGCCTGCCCACGCCCGTATTGATGCCGACGAGCTCGGCAAGCTGGGCGATGAGACGCGGAGGCAGGTTATCGATGCAAAAATAGCCCATGTCCTCGAACACGTGCATGGCCTGCGTGCGGCCCGATCCGGACATTCCGGTGATGATGACGATATCGGGGATGCGCTCCGAGCGCTCCGCCGCATCCATGGCATCTCCCTTTTGCATGTGCTGCCTCCCGAAAACAAGCGCGGGACCCAGCAACCCGGATCCCGCGCGGTCAATTGCCTATATTGAGTATACCGCCCCGAGCGGATACGAGGCCCGTCTTACGCCTCAAGCGCAGCCTTGAACCAACTCGTAATACTCGTGGGGTGCGTGATGGCGGTGCCGACGACAACGGCCCAGGCGCCAGCATCGATCGCAGCGCGAGCCTCCTCGGGCGTATGCACGCGACCCTCGCAAATGATGGGAAGGCCGGGGAATTCCTCAGTCGCCTGGCGCAGGAGCGGCAGATCGGGACCGTCGGCCATGGAGCAATCGATAGCGGCAACACCATGAGACAGCGTGGTGGACACCAGGTCGAAGCCCATGTCAACAGCACGACGAATATCCTCGATGGTGGCACAATCCGCCATCAGGAGCACACCCTCCTCGTGCAGCGGGCGGAAAGTATCCTCGACCGTCTTGCCATCGGGGCGCGGACGATCGGTGGCGTCGATCGCCACGATATCGGCACCGGCAGCAACGCAGGCGCGAGCGTGACGCAGCGTCGGCGTGATGTAAACGCCCTCGTGCCCATCCTTCCACAGGCCGATGACGGGAACCTCACAGCGACCCTTAATGGCGGCAATGTCGGCAAGACCCTGGCAGCGAATGGCGGCGGCACCGCCGAGTTCGCAAGCGCGAGACATTTGAGCCATGGTCTCGGGCGTACGAAGCGGCTCGCCCATATACGCCTGAACGCTCACGACGAGCTTACCCTTCAGGGATTGAATCAAAGGATCGACGGTCATAAGGCTGTAACCTTTCTCAGAACAGCCTCCCGAGGCGTGTTGCCTCGGGAGGCTCCTACAGCAGATACGTTTACTTTAACGAGGCAAGAAGATGCTCAGCGGCTCCGATAAGCGGCGCGTCGCCCTCCAGAGAACCGATGAGGATCGGCGTGTCCTGAAGCGGATCGAGCGCCTGGCTGGCATAGCCCTCGTGTACCGAATCCTTCCACGTCTGTGAACGCCAATCGGGACCCTGGTGAATCACGCCGCCCGAAAGCACGATAACCTCCGGATCCAGAATGTTTGCGAGCGAGCCCAGGCTGGCGCCCAGCGCAAAGCCGGCATCATGGATAACCTCGGTCGCCTTTGCGTCGCCCGCACGGCACAGGTCGTTCACGTCACGGCCGACCGAAGGACGGCTGGGGTCGACGCGGCCAAAACGCTCATCGTACATACGACCAATGGAAGTGCCCGAAGCAACCGACTCCAGATGGCCGGAACGCCCGCAGGCGCAAGGAATGCCGGCGGCAGCCGAGCACTCAATGTGGCCCATATGGCCGGCAGCACCATGGAAACCCTGCATCACGCGGCCGTTCTCGACATATGCGCCGCCGATGCCCGTACCGATGCCCAGACACAAGACGGAGAACTTGCCCTTGCCGACGCCCCAGTGGGCCTCGCCCAGAGCATGAGCCTGCACGTCGCCTACAACGGCAACGGGAAGACCGAGGTCCTCGCGCAGACGCGGCCCCAACTGAACGCCGGACCAGCCGGGCATGATCTCGTTGGCATACGCGATGGCGCCCGTCTTGGGATCGACGACGCCGGCAGCGCCGATGCCAACTCCGAGGACCTCGACATCGGGGTTTGCCTCAAGAGCTGCCTTGATAGACGCCTCGATGCGCTGGAAGACCGCTTCGCCACCCTCCTGGGCCTCGGTGGGAACCTCAGCCTCAAAAACGGGATGGGGCACACCGCCGTCAGCCGGGTACTCCATGATGGCAGTCGCGATCTTAGTTCCGCCGATATCGACAGAGCAGACGTACTTGTTCTCCATGTCGTTCTCCTTCGGAGACAAAAACAACTACAGGAAATGCGCCGTCAGGCTAGCCGTCACAGCGCGGTAAAGGTTTTCCAGGTGCCCGAGATCGCCGAGAAACCGTGTGGCCATTGACCTAATGGGTCATGGCCGCACGGTTGAACGGCGAGGTCGGGTGCCCGGGAAAGCTTTAAAGGAGACCGTTGTCCTGGAGGACCTTGCGAATCGCCTCGACGTTCTCGCCGGTCATGGCCTTCACTGGGCGCGGCATGGTCGGGCTGTCGAAGATGCCCATGAGGTTCATAGCGGTCTTGAAGGCGCCGACGCCACCGGCATAGCCCTGGACGCCCGAGGTGACATCCCAGATGTGCGAAATCTCGTTGAGGCGATCCTGCTCAGCCTTGACGGTAGCCCAGTCACCAGCCTGAGCGGCCTTCCACTGACGAACGTAGCCCTCGGGCTCAACGTTGGCGAGACCCGGGACAGAGCCGTCGGCGCCACCGAGGTAAGCGCCGTCGACAACAACCTCGTGACCGGTGAGGATGCTCATCGGATGGCCGTTCTTTTCGTTCTCCTGAACGAGGTAGCGGAACGAGATGTCATCACCCGAGGAATCCTTGACGCCAGCAAGGACGCCCTCGGCGCCGAGCTTGGCAAGAAGCTTCCAGGGAAGCTTGGTGTGGACGCACACGGGGATGTCGTAGGCGAAGATGGGCAGGTCGAGTTCCTCGTGAAGGATGCGGAAGTGCTCCTCGACCTCGGTCATGCCCTGCAGGGCATAGAACGGGCAGGTGGCGACGAGCGCATCGGCGCCCAGCTCCTGAGCGACCTTGCCGTGCTCGATCATGCGCTCGGTCTCGGTATCGATGATGCCGACCAGAACAGGCACACGGTGGTCGACGATACGAACGGCCTCGGCGATAATCTGGCGACGGCGCTCGTCGGTGGAGAAGACGACCTCGCCCGAGGAGCCCAGGAAGAACAGGCCATCGACGCCGGCGTCGATCATGCGGTTGATGCTGCGCTCAAAGGAGGCAACGTCGAGCTGGTGATCTTCGGTATCGGGAACAACGACGGGAGGGATAACGCCGGTGAATTTCTGAGTTGCCACAAGAATCTCCTTAGTTGTCTGGCGGGCAGCCCTATGCCGCCCACTCTTGTTGGCGGTGTCCAGGCCGTCTAGGCCAAAGAACACGAATAGAACGTTTGGTTAAAGAAGTCGACGACTTCGTTTTCGAACGCATTGATGCGCTCGTGAGCGTATTTGGCATAGATGATATGCCTCCGGTCACACTCAAGACCGTTGAATACGGCAAACTGGCCCTTGGGATCACTCACGGTATCCATGAGCGATGTGCCCATGAGCACCGAGCCACGAACCCGAGGCGACAGCGTCTCGAGACCGCTGGGAAGCGGATTGGCAAGCGCCGTGCAGGCAAGGCCCCGCTCGTCCAGAGCAGAAACCGCCAGCGCGACACCGCCGCCAAGGCCCTCGCCCCATGCAAAGATGCGGTCGGGATCCATGCCATCAAGGTTGCGCGCAACCTTCGCCAACGCGCAGCCCCAACGGACACGCTCGACAAAAGCAGGCGAGGTAATCCCCTGCTGCAGATCGTTGGATCCAATAGTCTCATCGTCCAGCGCGAGGACGGCATACCCCATGGCGACAAATCTCGTCATGTGATGCCAACCGCGCACGGGTCGGTCGATGTCGTGAAACATCAGGCATAGTGGCACAAGCTCGGATGCCCGGTCACGACCAACAGGCTCAATCAAACGGCCGTGCACGACATACCCGCCGAGCT
>UQXT01000044.1 GCA_900545075.1 uncultured Collinsella sp.
CCGGTGGACGGCACCGAGCCGTCAGCGAGAATTGAGAAGGGGGAGGCCTCGCGGCCTCCCCCTTTTTTGCGTTTATATCGAGGCTCATACCTTCTAATAAGTACTCCCATTGTTTACCTGTATTTTGGGTCCTTCTTTTGTATTTGCGCGATAATAACTCGCATTGGCGTTAGGGAGGACTTGATGTTTACCGTTTTTGTCTTGGGCAATATTGCTTCGGGTAAGTCGACTGCCTGTCGCTATCTCGAATCTCATGGCGCCATGCTTATCGATCTGGATGAGCTTGCCAAATCGCTGTATGTGCCGGGCTCCGATATTGTTAATGCTCTCGCTGAAGAATTCGGCTGGGACATATTGGATGAGGAAGGCGGCATTCGTCGCAACATCCTCGCTTCTCGAGCCTTCGTTTCTCCAGATACGGTCGCACGGCTCAACGGTATTGTCCATCCCGTTCTCATTGAACAACTCTCGCTGAGAATTCTCGATCCGGTTTGCTGCACGGTTTCGTCCCCCCGTTATCCCTTTGCGGTTGTCGAGGTTTCTGCCCCGACTGGTTTTGAGGATGCTTTTGGCCTAGCTGATGAAATTCTGGTTATTAGCGCTCCTTTAGCAGTTCGTCGCGAGCGTGCTATTCATCGTGGTATGGAGTCCTCTGATTTTGATGCTCGCTCTGCATGTCAACCTGATGAGGCTTCGCTTTGCAATCTCGCTACGACGGTAATCGATAATGCGGCAGGTGATAATTCGCTCTTTGAACAACTGGATGCATGGCTTGCACGCCATGGCTACGGGGATGTAGCGGATAAGGAGGAGTCCGATGCCTAAGACACGTTTCTTTACGTGGTATCGCGTGGCGCCACTTGCCGTTGTGTTCGTCTTCGGCCTTATTTCGCTCGTTTACTCGTATGCTCCTGCCGCCTTCTTTAAGCCTTTGTATCCGATTGACCACGAGGCGTACGTAAAGCAATCGAGCATTTCGCACAATCTTGATCCGTATCTGGTGTGTGCTGTCATAAAGTCTGAATCGAATTGGGATCCCAATGCCGAATCGAATCAAGGAGCTCAGGGATTGATGCAGCTGATGCCCGAGACGGCTCAGGATATGATTGCCAAGGGCCTTGTTGACGGGAGTAGGTATGCGGCTGACGATCTTGACGATCCCGCAACCAATATCGAGTTTGGCTGTGCATACCTCTCATATCTCTTAACTTATTTTAACGGGTCAACGGACAGCGCTATTGCCGCATATAACGCCGGCATGGGCAATGTTGACGGGTGGGCTCAGCAGGACACATCGCTTCACAACGCGATTACATTTCCCGAGACGCAGGCTTATCTGATTCGCGTCAATAATGCTTGGGTTCGCTATAAGACTCTCTATCCCGATCGGTTCGTATAGGATTAAGCCCGCCGCCTGCGTATACTGCAGATGTATGAGTTAGGAGTATCCATGGCGGAATTTGAAGTAGAACGCGTTGGCGGTGAACTTAAACGCTTTGGCGTTGAAGGCGCTGAGGTGCCGTTTGAAGTCGTTTCTCCCTATGAGCCTGCTGGTTCCCAGCCCAAGGCCATTGAGTCGCTTGTGCAGGGTGTGAGGGACGGAGACCGCTATCAGGTTTTGTTGGGTGTGACTGGTTCGGGTAAGACTTTTACGATGGCCAAAACCATTGAGGCCTTGGGCAAGCCGACGCTTGTCATGGCTCCCAATAAGACCCTTGCCGCTCAGCTTGCAAGCGAGCTCAAGGAGTTCTTCCCCAATAACTCCGTAGTCTATTTCGTATCGTATTACGATTACTATCAGCCCGAGGCGTATGTGCCGCAAAGCGACACCTATATCGAGAAGGATTCTTCGATCAACGAAGAAGTCGAGATGCTGCGCCATCAGGCGACCGCCTCGTTGCTCTCTCGACGCGATGTGATCGTCGTTGCTTCGGTATCCTGTATCTATGGTATTGGCTCTCCTGAGGACTATGCGGGGTTGGCGCCGAATGTCGACAAGAAAGTGCCGCTCGAACGTGATGACTTTATCCATGCGCTCATCGATATTCAATATGATCGCAATGATTATGACCTGGCGCGCGGTACGTTTCGCGTGCGTGGCGATGTCGTCGACGTATATCCGCCCTATGCTGAGCATCCGTTGCGGTTTGAGTTCTTTGGCGATGAGGTCGAGCTTATCGCCGAAATCGATGAGGTCACCGGTGAAATGCTTCGTGAGTACGAGGCTATTCCTGTGTGGCCGGCATCGCACTACGTGACCGAGAAACCCAAGGTCAAGGCGGCTCTGAAATCAATCAGCGAAGAGTGCGAGAAGCGTGTGGCCGAGCTCAAGGCGACTGATAAGCTGCTCGAGGCACAGCGTCTGCAGCAACGCACCGATTATGATCTCGAGATGCTCGAGACCATGGGTTTTTGCAACGGCATCGAGAACTACTCGCGTCATCTGGACGGCCGAAAACCGGGCGAGCCGCCGTTTACCCTGATTGATTACTTTCCCAAGGACATGCTCTGCATCATCGACGAGAGCCATGTAACGGTGCCGCAGATTCGCGGCATGCATGAAGGCGACCGCTCGCGTAAGGTGACGCTGGTGGAGCATGGTTTTCGTCTGCCTTCGGCACTTGATAACCGCCCGCTTCGTTTCGATGAGTTTGAGGCGAGGATTCCCCAGTTCATCTACGTTTCGGCCACGCCGGGCGACTATGAGCTGCGGGTTAGCCAGAACGACGTTGAGCAGATTATTCGTCCGACCGGTCTGCTCGACCCCAAGATCGATGTGCGTCCGGTTCGTGGGCAGATTGACGATCTTGAGGACGAGATTCGCGAGTGCGTGGTGCGCAAGGAGCGCGTGCTGGTGACCACGCTCACCAAGCGCATGGCCGAGGACCTGACCGACCATCTGCTTGATGCCGGCATTAAGGTCAATTATATGCACTCCGATACAGCGACGATGGACCGTGTCGAGATCTTGCGAACGCTGCGCGAGGGAAAGATCGATGTTCTCGTTGGCATTAACCTGCTTCGCGAGGGTCTTGACCTTCCCGAGGTCTCGCTGGTGGCAATTCTCGACGCTGACAAGGAAGGCTTCTTGCGTAACCGCCGTTCGTTGATTCAGACGATTGGCCGTGCGGCCCGTAATGCCGACGGCGAGGTTATCATGTATGCAGACGTTGTGACCGATTCGATGAAAGAAGCCATCGAGGAGACGCAGCGCCGTCGCGAGATTCAGATGGCCTATAACGAAGAGCACGGCATTGTGCCCAAGACGGTTCGCAAGGCCATTAATGACATCTCGAGCTTTATTGCCGAGGCGGAGAAAACCGTTGGTTCCAAGGGGCGTTCGAAGGGCGATTCGTTGGGCCACGGAGCATTCTATACGCCCGATGAAAACGGCGAGGGTGCTGTGCCGGAGGCGGTGCCGTCCGAGCAGACGATTGCTGAGCAGCTCGAGGAACTTCCACATGATGAACTTGTACGGATCGTTGAGACCATGGAGGAAGATATGCGCAATGCTTCTGCCGCCATGGACTTCGAAGAAGCAGCGCGTCTGCGCGATGCGGTCGTTCAGATAAGGGCGATGCTTGAGGGCACGACTGAGGACGAGACGATTGAGCGCTTGCGCTCGCAGGCCCGCAAAGGCTCTACGTTCGCTTCGGGCAGAAAACGCCAGGGCGCGCGGTTTAAGAAATAAAGCACTGTCCCCGAGCTCCTCGCGGAGTTCGGGGACAGTGCTATTTAGTGGACTAGAGATCAGCGATGAGGGCTTTGGCGCAACGGATGCCGTCGGTGGCGGCACTCATGATTCCGCCGGCATATCCGGCCCCCTCGCCGCAAGGGTAGAGCCCCGGGGTCGATACGGCGTGGCATTCCCGGTCTCGAGTAACAGTGACCGGAGAGCTCGAGCGCGTCTCAACACCGGTGAGGACGGCATCGGGATGGTCGTAGCCACGCAGTTTTTTGCCGAGTAAGGGAATTCCCAGACGAAGCGATTCGATGATATGTTGCGGCAATGACTCATCAATCGCTGTCCAAGTCACGCCGAGCGGATAGGTAGGCTTTACCTTGCCGCATGTCGTGCTGGCGCGTTCTGCAAGGAAATCGCCGACGAGCTGTGCCGGTGCGTTCCAGTTGGAGCCGCCTAGGCGATAGGCAGCCCGCTCGCAAATGCGCTGGAGTTCTACGCCTGCAAGAGGATCGTCACTGGGGAGATCGTCGGGCGTGACGTTAACGAGGAGGGCGGCGTTTGCGTTGCGGCCGGCGCGGGCGTTGAGGCTGGCGCCGTTGACGCACAGATGGCCGGGCTCTGAAGAGGCGGCGACAACCTGTCCGCCGGGACACATGCAGAATGAGAACACGCTGCGATCGTTGGGAAGATGGGCAACGAGCTTATAGGGGGCCGCCCCGAGCGCGGGATGACCCGCCGCGGGGCCATATTGCGCCCGATCGATATCACGTTGCGGGTGTTCGATACGAACGCCCATGGCAAAGGTTTTTTGCGCGAGGGCTACGTTATGGTCCTCGAGGAGCTCAAATACGTCGCGGGCGGAGTGGCCGCAGGCAAGGATAAGGTGCTTCGTGGTGATTTGCTCAGTCGCGGCATGTTGAGACGTCTGGACATCGATGCCCGCGATGGCGCCGGACGCGTCGGCGCGAATGTCAACGAGCTTTGTTCGATAGCGGACGACACCTCCAAGTCGTTCGATGCGCTGGGAAATATTGGTGACTACTGTGGGAAGGACGTCGGAGCCAATGTGCGGCTTGGCATCCCACAGAATGTCTCGGGGTGCGCCCGCTTCGACGAAGGTGTCCAGGATAAGGCGATGGGCGGGATTTTTTGTTCCCGTATTGAGCTTGCCGTCCGAGAAGGTCCCCGCGCCGCCCAGACCAAACTGAATATTGCTCTCGGGGTCGAGGATGCGCTCTTTCAGGAAGAGGTCGATTGCCTGTGAGCGGCGAAGTGCCGGATCGCCTCGCTCGATGAGCAAGGGCTTCAGACCTGCTTCGGCGAGGGTAAGTGCGGCGAAAAGGCCGGCGCATCCGGCACCGACGACGACGGGGCGCTCTTTGGGTGCGCCGGAAACGGGGGAGGGGAATGAAGGCTCATTGTCTTCTATCGTGCGCACGCGTGAGCGGTCGCGCGCAGCAACGCTGCCGAGCACTGTCTGCTCGATGTCTGGGCTCGTCAACTCAACACGAAAGCTCAGGATAAAATGAACATCACGTTTTTTGCGGGCATCGATGGACTTGCGGTGGAGCTCGATGGACTTGATCTCAGAGTCTTTGCAACGTAGGACGCGTTTGACGACTCGCTTGCCAACGATGAGGCAAGCATTTTCATCACCGGCTTCATCGAGCGACGCAGTGACTTGGGTGATTTCGATCATCGAGGTCTCCTTAGATGCAAGAAAGAGGCCGTCCGGTGTCCCAGACGGCCCGAATGCGTTTTGATTATAACTGCGCGGCTATAGGTTACTTGCAGCGCGAATGCCCGAAATCCAGGCCCATGCAAGGTTAAAGCCACCACAGTCGGCGTCGATATCGAGTGCTTCGCCGCAGACGCAAAGCGGGGCATCAGCTGCATCGTTCGCGCGAAGGCTGGGTATCGAGATGGTCTCGATGGGTATGCCGCCACGTGTGACCTGTGCCGAGCGCTCCTCGGCCGTTCCCTCGACGAGCAGTTTAAAGTGCTTGAGGATGGAGACCAGATGGATGACATCGTTGGAGCCTGGATGGTACTGCTCGAACGCCGTACAGACGACGTGGGAGAGTTGCGGAGCGAGCATGCCATCGAGCCAGCGGGGGTCGTGGGGCGAAAAGCGGCCGAGCAGTTCAACGCGTCGGCTGAGCATATCGAGCAGCTCGTCTTTAGAGAGGTCGGGGAAAACGTCGAGCAGGATCGTATCGCCGCGCTGGATACGACGGGAGAGGTTGAAGACAGCGACGCCCGAGATGCCGAAGGTTCGAAACAGCACTTCACCGTTTTCGTGCCAGAGTTCACTGTGGTTGCGGGCGAGCGTCAAGCGGGCGCGGACGCGCAGACCATCTAACGTCTTGAGTGCCGCCCGATCGCCAACGACCGTTGCCGATACGGGGCAGAGGACGGGGCGCAGCGAAGTGAGGGGGAGGCTAAACGTATCGGCGATACCGGTGGGGTTGCCGCCCGTGGCGATAATTACGGCGTGTGCCTGCAGGGTCGCGTTCTTGCGAGGGACATCGGCGAGCGCCCTCCGAAGCGAGCGGAGTTCCGATTTTCGGTCGTCGTGCTTTTTTGCCTTGAGCGTCCGCGCTGGACGGTCTATTTGGAGTGTCCAGCCTTCAGAAGCTTTGTGCGCCGAGGCAACGTTGGCTCCACAGATTAAGGTGATACCTAGGCGGTCGCAAACGTTGAGAAGCGCGTCGCGCACCGATTCGGCGCGAAGGGAGCGCGGGTACAGCCGGCCTTCCTCGGAGGTTGTCATGATGCCCAGCGAGGAGAAGAAACCCATAAGCTCTTGTTCGGGCTGGGGGCCCATAACGGATTCGACGAATGCGGGGTGGTTATACCGCTGAGGATCAATCGATTCGTTGGAGAGGTTGCAGCGGCCGTTGCCGGTCGCAAGGAGCTTAAGGCCGCAGGCGACATCGCGCTCAATGATGCAGACGCTTTTGCCAGCGCGTGCGGCCGTAATGGCGGCGGCGAGACCTGAAGCCCCGCCGCCGATTACCAGGACGTCATAGAAGGCGCTCGTGTTCACTTAGGCCTCGTCGGTCTCGTGCGGGGTAATGGCCTCGACGGCAGAGACTGCCTTGGGCAACATGCCATCGGGCAGCACGGTCTCGACCTCGCCCTTATCGCAGGCCTCGGCGAGTGCCGGATTAATGGGAAGCTTGCCCAAGATGTCGAGGTTATAGCGCTCTGCGACCTCGGGGAGCTTGCTCTTGCCAAAGACCTCGATCTTCTTGCCGCAGTCGGGGCACTCAATATAGCTCATGTTCTCGACAATGCCCAGAATGGGGACGTTCATCTTCTCGGCCATGTTGACCGCCTTGGCGACGATCATCGAGACCAGATCCTGCGGGCTCGTGACGATGACGATGCCGTCGACGGGCAGCGACTGGAAGACGGTGAGCGCGACGTCGCCTGTTCCCGGAGGCATGTCGACCAGCAGGTAGTCGATGGGGCCCCACGAGGTCTCGCTCCAGAACTGCCTAATGGCGCCTGCGATGACCGGACCGCGCCAAAGGACGGGGTCGGTCTCGTTTTGGAGCAGCAGGTTGGAGCTCATGACCTTGACGCCGTGCTCGGAGATTTCGGGCAGCATAAGGTTGCCAAGGGCATGGACGTGACGTCCGCTCATACCGAACATCTTGGGGATGGAGGGGCCGGTGATGTCGGCATCGAGGACGCCGACCTTGTGGCCGTGACGGGCAAGCTCGGTGGCGATGGCACCGGTGACAAACGACTTGCCGACACCGCCCTTGCCGGAAAGCACGGCGATGACGCGCTTGACCTCGGACAGCGTGTTCTCCTCAAATTGCGACGGCGACGTTTGTCCGCCGGCGGCCTGTGCGTGCTCGCAACCCATGTATGACTCCTTTGTATATGTTGGGGCCGGGGCCCCGCAATGTGACACGAGCGTCATTGTACCCTCGTTTGCGAGCGGGAGTCATTTGCGATGCATTTGGGCCGAGCGTGCTTGCAATACGATGGTTCCAAGCGAATGGGCGGGCTTACTGAACTTTGCTAGCGAACTCGAGGTATTGCATGCGCTGCAGCTTGTCGATCGTCGAGGCGTATGGGCTGTCTTCAGATTCCAAGTCGTAGCGCAGCCCGTCGGCACCGAGATAGCCGGCGACATTGATGGTGGGCACATCTGACCTTGTTGCAAGCAGGGCCTTTTGATAGTCGGTGAGCGGGGCGCCGATCTTATTAAGGGTAATGGCTGCAATCTCGTTTGCCCCGACGGTGTCGTAGACGTTGAGCTCGGTATTGCCGGCGATTTCATAGTTAGCCCAGACAAAATATGTCGACTGATAGATACGGAAAGCGTGGCTTGCCGTATCTTCCTGAGGGTACAGCTCGTCGTTGAGGGTCGTTGCGGCGCTCGGCTGATGGTCGCCAAAAAAGACAAGGACAACCGGTCTGCCGATATTGCGGAGCTCGTTGATAAAGTACTCGAGGTCCCGGTCGGATGCGTTGATGCAGGTAAGATAGGTGTTGAGCGCGCTATTGGCACCCTCGCTGGCTCCCTCGACCCAATAGTTTGTCAGCTCCTCGGCGGGAACGGTGCCATAGTCGTAGCCGCCGTGATTTTGCATCGTGACGTCAAAGATGAACTGTGGGGCTTCGTCGGTTCTAAGCAGGTCGAGTATCTTGTCGTAGGTGGCGTAGTCGCATACGCCGGCATGGTAATAGGGCGCACCTTCGAAATCGCCGATTGAAAGAAAGTCTCCAAAGCCCAGCTGCTGATAGATTTTATCTCGATGGTAGTTGACGGGGTTTTGCGGGTGCATAGCGGTGGCGGTATACCCAAGCTCTTTAAGGTCCTTTGCCAGGCTGTTGACGCCATTCATCTGATACAGCTGATAGGGGATTTTGCCTAATCCGACAAAGGCCGTTGTCGCTCCGGTCAAAAATTCGAATTCGGAGTTCGCCGTTCCGCCACCGGCGACCGAAGCGAGCATGGTGCCGCGAACAAGTGTGTCGGGAAGCGAGTTGTAGAATGCGGGGCCGGTGTACCCGGCCGCCCGGAGCTGCTCAAAGCACGAAAGGTCGCTAAAACTCTCGTTCATGACGGCAACAATCGTCGGCTTGATTTCATTGAACTGGGCAACGGCCGCCGCGCGCTGCTCGCTCGAGCCATATGTGCTGTCGTAGGTGGCGGCGAGCTCCTGCTCGATGCTCTGCGCCTCATCGGGCGTATAGTCTTCGGGCTTCTCAATGGGCAACTCGTTGACCATTTCGGTGAACGAAGTGATAAAACCCTGAGACGCATACGTGGTGATGGGCTGCCAACGGTCAAATCCAAAATTCAGCGCCTGCTCCAAGTCGATGCTGGAAAAGCCCGAGAGCCCCACAACGGTCACTAGCAGAAAAGCGCAGAGGTTAGCGGCGATTGCGGGGAAGACATGGGTGGGCGTACGGAGCTTTCTCGGTCGGATAAGCGAAAGAAGCCCCAGGGAAATCTCCAGCAGGGCGAGAGAGGTTACGATTCCGGCGGTAAAGGTAAACTCGTATCCCTCGCTCACTTCCATTGCGGTGCCAAGGGCCAAGATATCGCTTGGCAGGATGGCCTCGCCTTTAAACGTTATGACGAAGTGCTCGGCAATGCCAAGGATGCAACAGACGACGGGCACGAGGGCCATGACGCCTCCATGACGCTGTCCCAGCAAATAAAGGGAGAGCAGAACCGTCGCGAGCAGCCCGACGGAAAACCCGAATGAGTTGGCGGGAATGCGATAGAACGTTTCGTTGCAGGCAATTTCGAGTGAAACGAACGAGAGCGCTGAAACAGCGGCGATGACAAGGATGTCACGGCAAATACAGGCAATCGTTCCCGTCGCAAGATCGGTTTGGTCGATAAGTCCCGAAACCAAGGGCTCGACAAGAAGTATGACGGCGGCTGCACCGAGCGCCGAATAAGAAAGGACCCATAGGGAATTGTCCTCATTTACGAGCAATTGATTCGTAATCCATGCAGCTACCATGCCGAGCGGGATGAGGAGCGTCGCGCACCAAAAGACGCGGGCAATGGGCGGCTTTTCATTGTGTTTGATTGAAAAATACACGCGCACGACGACGGTGGCCACGATAAGGACGGCGATGAATATGGGCAGATTGGCCATGTCACTCGAAGTGATTTCAAGGGGGATATCTTCGGTCACGGACGTTCCTCTGTTACAGAAAATTAAGTTCAGTATTAGATTACTATAACCTTTCCACGGCATTTCGAGAAACAAAGCACCCGATACGCAAAGCTAAAGGTCTGCGAATCTTGTATTACGAACATCTGTGCGCGTTGAGTGCGCTAAACTCATCGGCAGTATGATTCGATGCAATAGGAGGCAAGGAGCTTCCATGTCTGATTCTTCTATCGTTATCCGCGGCGCGCGCGAACACAACCTGCGCAATATCGATGTTTCCATCCCGCGCGACGAGCTCGTGGTCATTACCGGCCTTTCGGGCTCGGGCAAGAGCTCGCTGGCGTTTGACACGATCTATGCCGAGGGCCAGCGCCGCTACGTGGAGAGCCTGTCGAGCTATGCGCGCCAGTTTTTAGGCCAGATGGACAAACCCGACCTGGACTCGATCGACGGCCTTTCGCCAGCTGTTTCGATCGATCAGAAGACGACGTCCAAGAATCCGCGCTCGACGGTGGGTACCGTAACTGAGATTTATGACTACCTTCGTCTGCTTTTTGCACGTGTGGGCACGCCGCACTGTCCCGAGTGCGGTCGCGTTATCGAACGCCAGACCACCGACCAGGTCGCCGATAAGGTCCTGGCGGCGGGGGAGGGTCGTCGTGCGTTTGTGCTGGCACCGGTGGTACGCGGGCGCAAAGGCGAGTACACAAAATTGTTCGAGGATCTTCGGGCTGAGGGCTTTAGCCGCGTGCGCGTTGACGGCGAAGTGCGTTCGCTCGACGACCCCATCGATCTGGACAAAAAGTTCAAGCACGATATCGAGGTCGTAGTCGACCGCATCGTGATTCGGGAAAACTCTCTGGGCCGCATCGCCGAGTCTGTTGAGCAGGCGACTGCCTTGGCGCACGGTAATGTGAACGTGTACATGCTGCCCGATCGTGATGCTCCCGAGGGGACCGAGGGCGAGCTGCTGGAGTATTCGTTGGCCCTGGCGTGCCCGGAGCACGGGCACTCCATCGACGACCTACAACCCCGCGACTTTTCGTTCAACGCGCCCTATGGTGCGTGTCCCGAGTGCGATGGTCTGGGCTTTAAGAAAACGGTCGATGCCGAGGCGCTGATCGAGGACCCGTCGAAGTCGATTGCCGACGGGGTCTTTGGAAGCCTGTTCGGCAATTCGAACTACTACCCCCAGATTTTCGCCGCGGTCTGCAAGCACTTTAAGGTGAGCGCGGATACGCCGTGGAAAGACCTACCTCCGCGGGTGCGCCGTGCATTTTTGGATGGCATGGGCGACAAGAAGATCTCGGTCGACTATCAAAAGCTCGACGGTCGTCGTAGTCAGTGGGACACCAAGTTTTCGGGCGTGCGCAATATCCTGTACGAGCGCTATACCGAGACGACCAACGAGAACACTAAGGCGCGCCTGGAGAAGTACATTCGCGAGGAGCCGTGCTCGAGCTGCCATGGCGCTCGCCTGCGCCCCGAGATGCTCGCCGTCACCGTGGGCGGCAAGTCCATTTATGAGGTCTGCTGCCTGTCGTGCCGCGAGTCGCTCGAGTTTTTTGAGGGCCTTGAGCTCACCGAGCGTCAACAATTCATCGGCGGTCGAATCGTCAAGGAAATCCTGGAACGCCTGCGTTTTCTGGTTGATGTCGGCCTTGATTATCTGACGCTCGATCGTGCTTCGGCGACGCTTTCCGGTGGTGAGGCGCAGCGCATTCGCCTGGCTACGCAGATCGGTGCTGGCCTCATGGGCGTTCTCTATATTCTGGACGAGCCTTCGATTGGTCTTCACCAGCGCGACAACGAGCGGCTGATCAAGACTCTCGAGCGCCTGCGCGATATCGGCAACACCGTTATCGTCGTTGAACATGATGAGGACACGATTTGCGCTGCCGACTATGTGATCGATATGGGTCCAGGCGCGGGCGTCAACGGCGGGCACGTAGTCGCCGCGGGAACGCCCGCTGACATCATGGCGTGTCCCGAATCAATGACGGGTGCCTATCTAACCGGCAAGCGAATGATTCGAGTTCCCGATGAACGCCGCAACCCCGGACGTGGCTGTCTTAAGATTACGGGCGCATGTGCCAACAACCTCAAAAACGTTACCGCCAAGATTGAGTTTGGCACGCTTACCGTCGTAACCGGCGTATCGGGATCGGGAAAGAGTTCCTTGGTCACCGATACGATTGCACCAGCCCTCACCAACGCTATCCATCGCTCTACGCGTCCCGTGGGCCCGTTCAAAAAAATCGACGGCATCGAGTGCATCGATAAAGTGATCGATATTGATCAGTCGCCAATCGGCCGTACACCGCGCTCGAATCCCGCTACCTATATTGGTTTGTGGGACGACCTGCGTGCGCTGTTTGCGAGCACGCCGGAGTCGAAGGCTCGTGGTTACTCGCCAGGACGCTTCTCTTTTAATGTGAGCGGTGGACGCTGCGAAGCGTGCAAGGGCGACGGCCAGATCAAGATCGAGATGCACTTTCTTCCCGATATTTATGTTCCTTGCGAGGTTTGCGGCGGCAAGCGCTATAACCGCGAGACGCTCGAGGTTACTTATCGAGGCAAGACTATCTCGGACGTACTCGACATGAGCGTGGCCGAGGCACTGGCTTTCTTTGGGAATATTCCGCAGATCAAGCGAAAGCTTCAAACCCTGTATGACGTCGGCCTAGGTTATGTGAGCTTGGGTCAGCCCGCCACGACGCTCTCGGGCGGCGAGGCGCAGCGTGTGAAGCTCGCCAAGGAGCTTCATCGTCTTCAGACGGGTAAGACGTTCTATATTTTGGACGAGCCTACGACCGGTCTTCATTTTGAGGACGTTCGCCAATTGCTAGATGTGCTTCAGCGCCTAGTCGATGCGGGCAATACGGTGCTGGTGATCGAGCACAACCTTGATGTCATCAAGGTCGCCGATCGCCTGATCGATATGGGTCCCGAGGGTGGTAACGGTGGCGGAACTGTCGTGGTCTCGGGTACGCCAGAGCAGGTTGCGGCATGCCCACAGAGCTATACCGGCAAGTTCTTGGCGCCGTTGCTCAAACGCGATAGGGAGCGTCAAGCGCAACTCGATGCCTAATACATAGGTGTTTTTGAAACATGAGCGCCGCCGATTCCTTGCGATTCGGTGGCGCTCTCTTTGTCGAGATAGCGTATGCCGCGCAAATGGACATATACTTAAAAATTGCGTTTGTATATGAGGGAAAGGACATGCCATGCCGAAGGCCGTGAAGACGTCGAAGACCAACGCCATGCGCGAGCTGGAAAGCGCCGGCATCCCTTATGTTCTCCATACGTACGAAGACGATGGCGATGAATCAGTGGGCCTTGGCGTTGCGATTTCCGAACAGCTTGGTGAGGAGCCCGGCCAGGGATTTAAGACCCTGGTCTGCACGACGCCGTCCAACGACCATGTCGTGTGCTGTATTCCCGTTGCCGACGAACTTGACCTGAAGGCTGCTGCGCGCGCCGCAGGGGAGAAATCTCTCGCCATGATGCACGTGAAAGATTTGCTTGCCGCGACTGGCTACGTGCGCGGTGGCTGTAGTCCTGTCGGTATGAAAAAGCGTTATCGGACGCTGATTGATGAGACATGTGTCCTTTGGGATACCATTTTTATCTCGGGAGGCAAGCGCGGCTACCAGCTTGAGGTTGCACCCGACGACTTAATTGCATTTTGTGGGGCCAAGGTCGCCCCGATTACGAGAGAGGACTGAGCGATGCCGCAGGAAGAATCAAAGCGCGGGGCTCATTTTGCAAAGGGGCCGACTCCCTCGGCGTCTTCGCCTGAGCTGGCTTCGGCCGAGCATGAGATTCGTAAAGCCTGGTCGGCTGCCGCCGACCCGGGTGAGACAGCGGTGTATTTGCGTGCCGCCGGTGCCGGTTCGATGCCTTCTCATTCGCCTCTTTCCTCGACTCGACCCGACGAGACGGCAGTATTTTTGGCCGCTGCTCGTACAGGCGTGGATCGGACGTCCAGCGCTTTGGATACGCCTCATGCCCCGCGTCCCGATGAGACTGCGGTGTTTTTGATGGCTGCACAAGGGAAAAGTCCGCATGAGGACGCGGCTGCCGTCCGTCCTGCAACACAGGACGCCCGAGATGATGGCGAACCGTTACTTTCTGATGACGAATGGTCTCCGCTCGGTTCTGTCGATCCCGTCGAAGGTGTGACGGTCGACGGCGATGACGATTGGGATCCCTTGTCGTTTTCTGGTCGAGGTACTGCCACACGGGAAGTCGATACGGTGTTTGGGGATCATGCCGCGTCTGGCGACAATGCGATCTTAGTCGATGACCCCTTTGCAGCGGACAGGCCTCTTTCCTCTGTGGATGAGATTAAGCCGCAGCCTGAGTCTCACATGGAATCTCAGGATCACGTAGACGATATGGGCTCGTCCGACTACTCCACGGTTGGTCGGTCTGCCGGCCTTATGACCGTACTGACCATTTTGTCGCGTGTCACCGGTTTCATCCGCACTTGGGCTATGGCTGCCGCTATCGGCATGTCGCTGCTTTCATCTTCTTATCAGGTCGCCAACAACCTGCCCAACATGCTCTACGAGCTTGTGATGGGCGGCATGTTGGTTACCGCCTTTTTGCCGGTGTACATGGGCGTCCGTCGTGAGCAGGGCCGTGAAGCCTCAAATGAATATGTTGGAAACCTGCTTGGCATCCTGCTCTTGCTGCTGGGCGTCATTTCGGTGCTGGGCACCCTGTTTGCTCCGGGCTTTATTTGGACGCAATCGTTCCTTTCGGGTGACGGCGGCAGCATGGATACCGCTGCGTTCATGTTCCGTTTCTTTGCCATCCAGATATTGTTTTATGGTCTGGGCTCGGTGTTCTCGGGCGTTCTCAACGCGCATCGCGATTACTTTTGGTCGACGTTCGCCCCCGTTTTGAACAACGTGATCGTTATCGCCAGCTTTATTGGTTTTGCACCCGTGTCCGCGCAATTTGGCGAGCATGCAGGCATCATCTTGATCTCGGCTGGCACGACCCTCGGCGTCTTTGTCCAGATGGCCTGCCAGATTCCCGCGCTTGGCAAGTACGGCGTGCATCCCCATATCCATATCGACTTTAAGGATCCTGCGCTTCGCCAGACGATTGCGCTCGGTATCCCGACGCTGCTCGCCACGGTGTGCACGTTTGTCCAGACCTCCATTATCAATGCCGCCGCGCTGGTGGTGCAGCCCGAGACCGGACCTTCTGTCATTGCTTACGCGCGCCTGTGGTATACCCTGCCTTATGCTCTAATCGCCGTCTCGCTCTCGACGGCGCTCTATACCGAGCTTTCGCATGATGCTCAGGAGCAAGACTACGATAGCATTCGCGGCGGCATCTCGAACGGCGTTGCTCAGATTCTCTTCTTCCTGATTCCATTTGCGCTGTATTTGATCGTCTTCGCCCGCCCGCTTAATATGATCTACTGCACTGGCAAGTTCGATGAGTCTGGTGTTGCATTGGTGTCGGAGTTCCTTATTTACCAGGCTCCTTCGTTGCCACTTTACGGAGCGGTTGTGCTTATGCAGAAGAGCTTCTCGGCCTTGCTCGATATGAAGCCCTTCGGTCGTTATTGTCTTTACTCCACCATCGGACAGGTCGGTTTGGTGCTGTTGTTTGGTGTGGTGCTTGGCTACGGCATGCCTGCGATCGCACTTTCGTATGTCGTCGACTACGTGATTTTGGTTGGCTGCTCGCTATGGTGGCTGCGCCGTCGCCTGCATGGCCTTCAGGTCAAATCTATTCTGCATGGCGGCTTCTTTGGCCTTTTGCTTGGAGGCCTGGGTGCGGCTGCGGGTGCCGGTGTCATGTGGGCGCTTGAGCACTTTTTCGGCGCGCTCGGCGGCTCGATTCTGATTACCTTGGGCTATGTTTGCGCTGCGGGCATCGTCTCGCTCGCCGTCACCTTTGGCCTGGCCATCACCTTTAAGGTGCCCGAGGTCTCCTCGCTGCTTCGCCGCAAGTAGGCAAACGTGGCGGGTCACGATAACATTCCAACGCTTGCCGAACAGGTTTCGCGCGTTCCCACGCAGCCCGGATGTTACCTTTGGAAAGATGCCAAGGGCGATGTCGTCTATGTGGGTAAGGCGAAAAACCTGCGCGCCCGCATGCGCCAATACGTAACGCTGCAAGATGAGCGTCAGAAGATCCCACTTATGATGCAGCTGGTGGCGAGTTTCGACTATATCGTGGTGGAGACCGAGCACGAGGCGTTGGTGCTCGAACGCAATCTGATCGGTCAGTACCATCCGTACTTTAATGTCGACCTCAAGGACGATAAGAGCTATCCCTTTATCGCCATCACTAAAAGCGATTTATTTCCCGCTATTAAATACACGCGCGAGCGCCATAAGCCCGGCACGCGCTATTTTGGTCCCTATACCGACAGCCGCGCGGCGCGTGAGACCATTGATACGCTGCGTAAGGTCATTCCCATTTGCTCGGCATCCTGTGCGGAATGGCGTCGGTGTCGGCGTATCGTCGAGTCCCACAAGGGCGAAGAAGACATCGTTAATATGATTTGCGCGCAAAACGGACGGCCTTGCTTTGACTATCATGTCGGTCGAGGGCCGGGAGCGTGTGTCGGTGCGATTTCTCCCGCCGACTATGCCAAGAACGTTAAGCGCGTCGAGCGCTTTTTGTCTGGCCATCGCAAGGATGTCGTCGACGAGCTCACGGCCGAGATGACAGAGGCTGCCGAGGCGCTCGATTTTGAGCGTGCGGCACGCGTCAAGCGTCGTCTAGATGTCATCAGGGGCCTGGATGATCGTCAACAGGTCGTATTTCCGTCCAGTGTCGATATCGATGTCATTGGCTTTTATCGCGAGGAGACTATCTCGGCTGCCTGCGTCTTTGTCGTGCGCGAGGGTCGAACGGTTCGAACCTGTGAGTTTATTCTCGATAAGGGCCTCGATGTCGATGGGGAAGAACTCCAGTCGGGTTTTCTTAAGCGCTATTACGACGAGACGGCTGATATTCCAGCTGAAATCAACCTTTCTGTTGAGCTTGAGGACGCGGAAGCGCTGGGGGAGTGGCTTGCGGCCAAGCGTGAACGCTCCTGCCATCTCCATAGACCTCAGCGCGGCGAAAAGCATCGATTACTCGATATGGCATCCAAAAACGCCCGTCATGCCCTTATGCGCTACATGATGCGCACGGGTTATGCCGACGACCGCACCAATCAAGCACTTTT
>UQXT01000045.1 GCA_900545075.1 uncultured Collinsella sp.
AGATGCCATCTTCAAGCTCTATAAAGCGTGAGTTCGAGAATCGTTTTGAAGAAACGTGGCATTGACAGTTCATTGCATGGCGCGCATTCCTGCGATCAAACACCATCACCTCGAGGGAATCATTCGCGTCGAGGGAAACATCATGTTTGGTGAGCCATTCTGCGGCTGCGTCAAGGAGCGTTCCGGTGGGACATGATCCGTAAATCGCGGCAGGGTTACAGGACTCGATGCCTTTCGCAGACACCGAATGCGCGGCCTGGTAGACCGCTTTTGCAGTGGTATGTGACAATACGATACTCATGGTATATATCGTGTCAGCTAATGCCGTGTTGATGGCGCTGAGTGAAAAAGTCGTTTTAGAGGTCTAACCAAATGCTGACCAAAAGCTTGACGCAATTATGGGTTGGTATGCCCTAAATAAAAGTTTTCGCAGCTTGGCTATAGCATAGAAATACTCAATTGCTGCACATTTGATATCGATGCATCGCCATCCGACAACGAATTACGTGTCGGGAATTGGCCGAAATCGTTCAAAATGAGGGTTCAGAATTTGTGATGGCAGATCTATCTGTGGAACGTAGGGCGGCCCCGCTGCGGGGTTTTCCGCTGCGAGGCCGCTCGTGATCTACCCCCGGGGTTTGTCGCAGGCGTTTCTACTTGGCAAACAGGTTCTTGAGGTTGAACTCGGCCTGGACGGTACGGAGCATGAGGTCGGTGTCGTCGAGGCCCAGATGCTGCTCGTTGGCGTCGGCGGCGAGGGTGCCACGGCGGCGCGCCCAGTTCTCGAGCGCGGCGGGCGCGGACTCGCGGGGGAGCGAGCGCACGTCGGCGTCCAGGCTGCGGCAGATCTGGCGCGAGTCGATGACGATGATCTTGCCGGCGCGGCGTGCCTCGGCGTAACCGTCCAAGTGGATCTTGAACCAGCTGTCTTCAAAGGCGGCGTTGTGCGCCATGTACGGGTACTTCTTCATAAGCTTGAGCAGCTGCTTTTGCAGCTCTTTGTTCTCGCGGAACGGCGTTTTGCCGTCGATGTCGTCCCAGGTGATGTGGTGGATATTCGACAACGGCACATCCTCGCCGCGGTAGATATCGGGCAGACCGCAGTAGTGTGCCTCGGCGTCGTGCGGGACGGCGTCGCTGGTGAGCTCCATGATCTCCCAGCCCACGTTGATGATATAGCCGCGCTCGGGTGCGCGGCCGGTGGTCTCGATGTCGATGCCGAGCACCGTGCCCTGAATGGGCTTGCGGGCGTAGGCGACGCCGAGCGCGTCGCGGTCGCCGCGAATCTCGCGCATGACGGACGCGGCGGTGCGCTTTTGCATCTTGCCGATGGCGGCGCAGGCGTCGGCGTCGGACAGACCGCGCGAAAGCGTCGCGGGCGTTACGTTGCGCAGGCGCGCCTCGCCAATCTGGTCGCACAGGTCGCGGTTGCGGTCGGCCAGGTCGCGCACGGTGGCAAAATCGAAGCCGGGGTCGTCCTCGGCGGTAAAGTATTCGGTCTCGAGCACCTTGAGGGCCTCTTCGCCTTTCTGGCGCTCGGACTCCATGGCGCCGTGGTCGCCGTAGATAAACATGGGGATAAACGGCTGGCGCTCGTATTCGAGTGCTTGTGAAACGTTCATATAACTGCTCCTTGGACGGGCCGCGTCGTGCGGCTCGGGTTTGTCGAGTTATGGCGAGATGATAGTTTACCATGGGCAACTACTGGCATCGCGCCTAGGACAATTACAATACCCTAGTTGAACGCTAGGACTTTTACAATGCTGCCGAAAGACACGAAAGGTTCCATCCGTCATGGATTTGCTGATTGATATTCTGCTCGACGCCGGCAAGGACACGCTCTCGCTGGTGCCGTTCTTGTTGGTGACATATCTGGTCCTCGAGACGCTTGAGCATGTTGCGGGCGACCGCGTTAACGGCGCCATTAAGCGTGCCGGCGCCGCTGGCCCCGTGGTTGGCTCGCTGCTGGGCATGGTGCCGCAGTGCGGCTTTTCGGCAATGGCGGCAACGCTGTACGCCGGTCGCGTCGTGACGCTGGGGACCCTGGTGGCGGTGTTTCTCTCGACCTCCGACGAGATGCTTCCGCTGCTACTTGCTGAGCAGGTTCCCGTGCAGACTATGGCGATGCTTTTGGCTTCGAAAGCGCTGATCGCGCTGGTCACGGGCTTTATCGTGGATGCTGCCATTCGTGGCCTGCGTCGCAACGCCCGCGCGCATGCGGCGATTCGTCGTACCGTGTTGGGGACCACTGTCAATCCGGCGCACGTTAACTGCGCGCATGACGACCACAGCGGCGGTGACATCATCGACGAGGTTGCCGAGGCGGGCGTGAGCGCCGACCACATCCATGAGCTGTGCGAGCGCGACCATTGCGGTTGTGATGAAGACGAGGATGAGGACGAGCGCGAACACGGACATGGCCACGATTGCGGTCATGAGGGCGAGCATGAACACCATCATGACCACGGTCACTCCCACTCACACGAAGGTGCGCCCGTCCTGTCGATTATCCGCAGCGCCATCTCGCATACCGTGCAGGTATCGGTATTCATTTTCCTGGTGACGCTGATTCTGGTCGCCGTGCTCGAGACCTTTGGCGAGTCCGCAATCGAGCAGTTCCTGCGCGGCAACGAGACGCTCGCCGTTCTGGGTTCGGCGCTTGTCGGGCTGATTCCTAACTGCTCGGCGAGCGTGGTCATCACGCAGCTGTACCTGGAGGGCGCGCTGCAGCTGGCACCGATGCTCGCCGGCACGCTCATCTCTGCCGGTGTGGGTTATCTGGTGCTGTTCCGCACCAACCGCAGCGCCCGCGAAAACGCTGTGTTCCTGATCATGATGTACGTCATCGGCGCTGGCTGGGGCCTCGTTTTATCTGCCTTCGGCCTCTAAGTAGGCCTAACAAAACGGGCTTCAAAATAGCCATGCTCGGCGCCTGCACAATGCGGCGGCGCATGGCATTTTGAAGCCCGTTTTTTGTTGAGCCATGGATCCTGAGCGCTCACACCGTCCAAAACAAAAAGGCAGATTTTATGCATGTCCTAAAATCTGCCTTGGTTAGCGGAGCAGCTCGGTGAGGTTGCGCTTAAAGTGGGCGCAGTCTTCGCTGGTGAAAGCCGCCGGCCCGCGGGTGTGACCGCCAGCGCGGCGCACTTTCTTTTCCTCGTGGCGAATAAACAGCTGCATGTCGATGGTCGCCTTGTCGTACACGCGCCCGCGCACACCGATGGCGGCGGCATCGCGGCCGAGCACCATGCTCGCCAGGCCAATGTCCTGCGTCACGACCACGTCGCCCGCCTGCAGACGCTCGACAATGGCAAAGTCGGCGCTATCGGCGCCCACGCTCACGTCGAGCGTGGTGACCCAAAAGCCGCGTCGCGCGTGCTCGGCATCGCGCGGGTCGTCGCGGCGAATGTGCCGCTCCAGGTTCTGCGTGCTGTTGCCGGCAATCACCACGGCGACGCCCGCCCGCCGCGCGCAGTCGATCGACTCACGCGTGACCGGGCAGGCGTCAGCATCAATAAACAGCGTTCGCGGCATCTAGCGCACCAGCTTGCCAAAGCGGATAGCACGAATAATCAGCGTCACGCCAAACACCAGGAGCGCGGCGCCGCTAAAGATGACGAGCATCTTTGCCGACCACAGCGGATAGATAAACACGAACACGCCGGCGATGATGGAGAGCGCGCCGCTCAGGATAGCGAGGGCGCGGTTAGACGAAAGCTCGGATTCCAGAATGGACATGACACCTTCGACAATCCAGCCAAAGCCGGCGACGACCACTACAAGCGTGGTGAGTGTCGCGGCCGAGAAGGCCTGGTTGCGCAGGATCACCACGCCGCCCAGGATAATGAGCAGGTTGGCGATGATGCTCGTAACGCGCCAACCGGTGGGCAGCAGCGGTTCGAAAACAGCGGTAAACAGCCTGATCGCGGCCGTGATTACAAAGTAGAAGCCCAGGACGGTCGTTAGGAAGACGAGGGACTTGGCGGGCGCAAACAGCAGTGCGATGCCGGCGACGAGCGCCAAGACGCCCGTGATGGCGTAAATCCAGCGCACGGCCTTGACGGCCTTGCCTGCCATGCTTTTCTCGTCAAATCCAAACGCGTTCGATTGCTTGTCATCGTTCTTAAAGATGCCCATGAGGTCTCCTTTCCGCGTGGCGTAAGCCTTAATCGTTACAACCAGTATCGCCTAAAGGCGCTGGCGTAAGGGTCGGGGAGGGCGAAGTGTAACCCAAAGGCCCCGATTTGTTTTCGTTGTTCCCTGTGTCGCGATATTCTATTCAACAGGTGTAGAACATTGCGGCTCTGTTCGTTATTGCCTGCGTTTTAGGTTAGATTTTCCTAAGAACAATTGCCTTTTATTGGGGGTCTCTATGAACGAAGCTGTTCCCGCGGCGCCGTCGAGCGTGGAGTCGATGGCAAAGCAAGGCCGCGAAAAGCTTGGCTTGGAAACGTTTGATGCGCTGGTTCGTCGCGCCCGCACATGCCGCCGTTTTGACGAGTCCATGCGCGTGCCGCGCGAGTTTTTGCTCGAGCTGGCAGAGCTGGCGCACCTGGCCCCTTGCGGCGCCAACGCTCAGCGCCTACGTTTTCATGTGGTGAGCGATGCCGAGAAGTGTGCGAGCTTATTTGACGAGCTTGCATGGGCCGGCGCGCTCAAGGACTGGGCAGGCCCTGCCGAGGGCGAGCGTCCGACCGGCTACGTCGCAGTTCTTGCTGAGCGCACCGTTCCCGGCAAGCCCGCCGCGCCTATCACCGAGGTCGACACGGGCATCGCGGCTCAGACGATGATGCTCGCCGCGCGCAGCGCAACGCCCGAGGTAGCGGCTTGCATGTTCAAGGCCTTTACGCCCCACGCGATCGATGCGATGGGGCTCGATAACGACAAATACGAGCTCAAGCTGATCATGGCCTTTGGCGTGCCGGCCGAGACCCAGGTTATCGACGCGATCAATTCCAACCCCGACGGCTCTATAAATTACTGGCGCGACGAGGCGCGGGTGCATCACGTGCCCAAGCGCCCGCTTGCCGACGTGCTGGTGTAGCTGCGTCGTTGCGGCGCGATCCGGCGGCAAAACCACTACAAAGGTGCCTGTCCCCTTTGCGGTGGTGCGAGGGGAGGGCTTGTGGCCGATCTGTATTTGGTGCGGCATGGGCAGACTGAGCTCAATGTGCAGAGCATTTTGCAGGGCTGGCACGATTCGCCGCTTACGACGCGCGGGCGCGAGCAGGCGCTGACGGCGCGTACGGCGTTTGCGGCGCGTGGCGTGGTCTTTGATCATGTGTATTCCTCGCCGTTGGGCCGGGCGCGGCATACGGCCGAGCTTATCGTTGGCGAGGGCCTTCCCGTAGAGCCGGTCGACGACCTGCGCGAGTGGCACTTGGGCTCGCTGGAGGGCACATCAAATCGCGAGATGCCGCCGCAGCCCTGGGGCGATTATCCGGTGGCCTTTGGCGGCGAGTCGGAAGTGCGGCTTCAGTCGCGCATGGTCGCGGCGCTGTCCCGCATCATGGCCAGGCCGCAGCACGACTGCGTGCTGGCGGTTTCCCACGGCTCAGCCTGCCAGGAGTTTCTTGAGTATGTGGCCGGCGGGGGAGGACAGCCCGACAACGGTGCCGTGCTTCATTTTGGCTATTGCGACGGGGCGTTTTCGCTCCTTGATTGGTAACGAACGAAAGGACCCCTATGAATAAAGACCTGTATCTGGTCCGTCATGGACAGACGATATTTAACCTCAAGCGCATTATTCAGGGCTGGAGTGATTCGCCGCTCACGCAGTTGGGCTGCGAGCAGGCGGCGCGCGCTGGCATGTTCTTGCGAGCGCGTGGCATCGAGCCCGACCACGCCTACACCTCTACGCTGCACCGCACCGAGCAGACTATCGCCAACTTGTGGCCAGGCTTGGCGTACGAGCGCCTGGACGGCCTGCGTGAGTGGTTCTTTGGCGACTTTGAGGCCGAGCGCGTGATGCTCATGCCCGAGCGTCCGTGGCGTGACTTCTACCGCCAATTTGGCGGCGAGGGGCAGATGCAGGTGCGCGAGCGCATGGTGGCGACGTTGACCGATCTTATGCGACGTCCGGACCACGAGTGCGTGCTCGCGGTGAGCCACGCCTCGTCCATCAAGGAATTTTTGGACCACGTGAGGGGAGCGGCGGCCGACGAGCGCGAGCGCGTTCCGGGCAACTGCTCGGTGCTGCATTTTGCGTTTGACGATGCGACGGATACGTTTGAACTGGTCGAAGTCTTTACGCAAGAAGATTATGCGCGCGAGCTGGGTCTTGAGCCGCTCGTGGCGGCAGCGGGTCCGCAGCGCGGGTAGCGCGGGCGTGGCGATGCGGATTGCCGACATCATTGCTCGATGCGAAAGGTGCGGGGATGCATGCGCATGTATCCCCGCACCTTGTTTGTCGAGCTGCCGAGTCTTTGTGCCGGGCGTTTAGGCCCTGTTAGAACCGTGCGATCTGGTGGGTCAGCAAACCGGTCGGAACCTGCGGTGCGCCGCCGGCAACCTGCGCGGCGGGGAATAACGCGGCAACGGTAAAGTTGAACGGCTCTTTGCCCGTGTAGGAGCCGGCTGCGCGGGCTTCGTCTGCCAGGAGCTGCGCCGCCCCTGCTAGCGCGGCAGCATAGGTGGGGTCGTCTGCCGGCGTCGGCTCCGGTGCCTGGTCGAGCATGGCTCGGATGGCGGCAACGGCGTCCTCGCGCTTGACCTCCCACGCGCGGTGCGTAATGCCGGCGGGGTCGGTGACGGCATAGAGCGACGCGCCCTCTTTGGCGGCACCGAGGATGATATCCATAACGGGCGAGGCCTCGTAGGCGAGCGACACGGGGCGCGGCTGCACCTTAAGCTCGGCGATTGCACGGGCGGCTGCGGCCGCATCTGCGGGGGTCGCGCCGTCGCCCGTCAGTACGCCGACCGGGCAAATTGCCACAACGCCCGTCACGCGCCCTGGCTCTCCGGAGCATTCGTACACGTAATACGCCGCGCCCGGATCTTTGAGCACGAGCCCGTCGGCAATGGCGCCGCGCAGGGCGTCGTTGCCGCTTAGGATGTCGCCCATCTGCGGCAGCGCCTCGAGCACGCGGTCCTGAGCTGGGCGGATGCAGGGAAACGGAAGTGCTTTCATGGGCGGTCCTAACGCGTGAGTTGGTTTGTTCGCGGCTTATTATGCCCCAACTTGGACGCTTGCGTCCCAGAGCGTGTTGTCGACAAGCGCGATGAGCACGTTCTGGCAGCGAACGATATCGGCATGGGCTCCGGCTCGTTGGGCTTATGCGTGAGCACCAACGAGCCGGGGCCGTAGCTCATGCAATTGTGGTTACCTGTCTTGCCGGCAATGACGGCGGTGTCGGTGTAGCCGGTAAAGAAACCGACGGTCGTGTCTGCGTCCGTCACGTCATCGGCGACACGGTAATCATAAGGTTGCGGCGCCCGGGGAACACTTCGAGCTCGCGTATCTCTGCGGTGTCCAGCACGGGCGAATCGAGTTTGGCAACATATGTCTCGACCAGGTCTTTGATATGTTGTTCGATCTCGCCCTTATACGCGCCGGGGTCCGAGCTGTCAATCTTCACAAGCTCCTGCGCAAGCGGCCAGACAAAGTCCTCATCAACCATACAATCAGTCTGCTTTCCAAACCGATTGAAAGCCACCTGCAGATTCGCGACGTGCACGTAGCAGTATTTACCGTTCGCAGGCCGAGCCATCGCGTCTGCCGTCCGGGCGGGCTCGCAAACGACGTAGTGGGTACGTACCTTTCATGGACGACATGCTGTGCGACATATCTGCCTTTCGGTATCACCGGATACCTCCACAGGTTTTGGCAATAATGCCGGACCTGCCCGATTCTGTGGACGATCCACGCAGGGAGCGTCTTTGTGAGCATCCGCTCGTCAAGCATTTCCTGGGCACACCATTACACGTGTTGGCACAGGGCGGCTGCGGACGTAAGGGCGGTCGCATTGTCAGGCATGTTTGGAACGGGGAGAGGCCGTTTGACTCCGTGCGGCAAACAGAGTTTGGCCTTGATGTCGCGTCCCCGCTCTTTACCCTGCTGACCCTGGCTTCCTCGGTCTCAAACGAGCGTCTGATCATGTTCATGTATGAGATGTGCGGCACCTTTGCCGTGTGCAAGATTGCGACCCAGGTAAAGTTGGCACTTGAACAGGCATATGGGGGCCGGTGGGGTGACGCACGGTTGAGCTGGGAAAACGTAAAGGATGCCTCGGGGAATCCAACGGACTTGTGGAAACGACCTCCCTTGATCGAGTTCTCTGAACTAACGGAGTACGCCAATAAGATCCAGGGGCTCCGTGGTGCTAAATCGTTCATACGTGCCGCAAAATGCATTACGGGGGTTGTGGCATCGCCGCTTGAGGTCCAAGCTTCGATGCTGTTTGGCCTTACGAGGCTGCGCGGCGGCGAAGGGCTGCACCTCACCAATAATGTCGAGATTCGCATGACGCACAGCGCCCGCCTGATTTCGGGGCTTGATAGGCGCTACGCCGATATCCTGCTGTCAAATAAGGACGGCAGCCGAGAGTGCTTGGTTGAATGTCAAGGTAAAGCCATTCACGGATCCATAGAATCCAAGATCTCGGACTCCGATCGAACGACGGCCCTGCAAACCATGGGATATCCTGTCGTACTGATGACTTATGGTCAGTTGGTCGACTCCGATGCCTTCCGCGTAGTGATGGAACTCATCATGTCCTATCTCGATATGCCGTTGAAAGACAAGACGCCGCGGCAGCAGGAGCTCGAACGGCGGCTTCGTGAGGAGATTTTTATCGATTGGGCGGGAATGTAGCCGCGCGGGTGGAAAACGGTCGCGGGAACCAGGGTTTTAGTTGCGAAAAGGCTTCAATTGCTCCCCGGAATTGGCTCTAAAAGTGCTACCCAGAACAAGTTATTTCGGAAAATGGACAGTCAACTTTAATTTGGCATATAGAGATCGATTTTTAGCTACTAAAACCCCTGATAAAGCTGTTTATAAAAGCAGGTGCGCTCAGTGATTTGAGTATGACTGTCGATTATCCGAAAAAACTTGTACAGGGTAGCATTTTCAAAACCAGCCGGAGCAACGAATTCGCCCCCCGTTTCGTGAAAACGGGGGGCGAATGGACTTCCTGGCCTGTCTGGCAGGCTTGGCGCCGACGCTACTTGATCACGCGCACACGATACATCGACGGAATCTGCTTGAGCGCCTCGATGGTGCTGCCGTCCAGGTGCTCGTCGGTGTCGAACATGGTGTAGGCGTTCTCGCCGGCAGACTCGTTGGTCATACGCTGCACGTTGGCGTTGTCCTTGGCCAGGATCGCCGTGATCTGGCCGATCATGTTGGGCACGTTGGCGTGCAGGCAGGCGATGCGGCTCGCGGCGCGCGCCTTGCCCATGCTGCAGGCGGGGTAGTTGACGCTATGTGCGATGTTGCCGTTCTCCAGGTAATCCTTGAGCTCGCTGATGGCCATATCGGCGCAGTTGGCCTCGGCCTCGCCGGTGCCGGCGCCCGAGTGCGTGGTGATAAACGTATTGGGCATCTTGACGGTCTTGGGCGTGGCAAAGTCGCAGCTAAACCAGCTGAGCTTGCCCTCGCGCAGGGCGGCGTCGACGGCGTCCTCGTCAATGATGGTCTCGCGTGCGTAGTTGATGAGCACGGCGTCGGGTGCCAGCAGGTTAATCTGCTCGGTGCTGATCATGCCGATGGTGTCGGCCTTGCTGGGCACGTGCACGGTGAGGTAGTCGCAGCCGCGGCAGAGGTCCTCGAGCGTGCCCACGCGCTGCACCTCGCGGCTCAGCACCCACGCGTGCTCGACGGAAATGAACGGATCGTAGCCGTAGACGTCCATGCCCAGGTCGACGCAGGCGTTGGCGACCTTGGAGCCCACGTTACCCAGACCGATGACGCCGATGCGCTTGCCCTTGAGCTCGCGGCCCACAAAGGCCTTCTTGGCTTTCTCGGCATCGACCTGGATCTCGGGGTCGTCGGCGTTGTCGCGCACCCAATTCATAGACTGCACCACGCCGCGGCTCGAAAGCACCAGCATGCCCAGGACGAGCTCCTTGACGGCGTTGCTGTTGGCGCCGGGGGAGTTAAAGACGACGACGCCCTTCTTGGCGTACTCCTCGACGGGGATGTTGTTGACGCCGGCGCCGCAGCGGGCGATGGCGCGGATGCCCTCGGGCAGCTCGTAGCCGTGCAGGTCGGTGGAGCGCATCAGGATGGCGTCGGCCTCCTCGGCGGTGCCCACAAACTCGTAGCCCTCGCCAAACTCGACTTTGCCGTCCTTGGTGATGTCGTCGATGGTCTTAATCTTGCGCATGGAAAACTCCTTAGCAGGTTTGGTTTAAACAGGTGGTTTGAAGTGGCTAGTCGTCCGCGCGTTGCGGGCTAGTTAGATCGCGGACTCAAACTATGCTGCGCTTCGAAGTCCTTCATGTACGAGGCCAGTGCCTGCACGTCCTCCATGGTTACGGCGTTGTAGACGCTGGCGCGCATACCGCCCACCAGGCGATGGCCCTTGACGTTTTGAATCTGGTGCTCGGCCGCGCCTGCGACAAAGGCCGCATCGAGCTCGGCGTCGCCGGTGCGGAAGGTGACGTTGGCGATGGAGCGGCTGTCGGCCTGCGCGGTGCCATGGAACAGTTCGCTGTGCTCGAGCAGGTCGTAGAGCAGGTTGGCCTTGGCCCAGTTGCGCTCGGCCATGGCGGCAAGTCCGCCGGTCTGCTCGACCCAACGGAACACCTTGCCGCACACGTAGATGCCAAAGGTGTTGGGCGTGTTGAGCATGGAGCCCTTGGCGGCTTGGGTCTTGAGGTCCAGGTACTGCGGCGTTTGCGCAAAGGCGGGGCCTTCGGCGATGAGGTCGTCGCGCACAATGACCACGGTCACGCCCGCGGCGCCGGCGTTTTTCTGCGCGCCGGCGTAGATGAGCCCGTAGCGCTCGACGTCGAGCGGCTGTGACAAAAAGCAGCTCGAGACATCGGCGACCAGCGGTACGTCGCCGCAATCGGGCAGCTCGTGGAACATGGTGCCAAAGATAGTGTTGTTCTGGCAGATGTAGACGTAGTCGAGCCCGTCGCCCGCGGCCTCGGCGGCAATGCGCGCGTTGATGTCGGCCATGTTGGGAATGTGGTCGAAATTGGTGTCTTCGGAGCTCGCGAGCAGCACGGTCTCGCCGTACTTGGCGGCCTCCTTGTACGCCTTGTTGGCAAAGTTGCCGGTCACGACGTAGCCGGCGCGGCCGCGGCGCATGAGGTTCATGGGGATGCCCGCAAACTGCAGCGTGGCGCCGCCCTGCAAAAACAGGACGCGGTAGTTGTTGGGGATGCTCAGCAGACGGCGCAGGGTTGCCTCGGCGTCGTCGATGATCTGCTGGTACATGCTAGATCGATGGCTCATCTCGAGCACGGACATGCCGCAACCGCGGTAGTCCATCATCTCGTCGGCGACCTCGGCGAGCACGCTTGTGGGCAGTGCGGCCGGGCCAGCTGAGAAGTTGTGCACACGTGCCATCTTCTAGTTCCCCTCGTAGTCGTTTGAACGTTCGGGATACTTTAGCACAGTGGAGCGCCGGGCGCGACCGCATCACGGTAAAACTCGAGTGCGCCGCTATGATTTACAGGATTGTTACATGGGGGAGGGCGGGCGTTAGGTCTATATCACCGGGATATACCGTGACAAATACTCCTTGAGCGCCGGGTCGCATACATAAAGAAACGTTCCCAGCATGCCACGCGTCATGAGAACGTAGTAGGCGTTGACGATAATCTTTCTTAGGTCGTCGTCGCTTGCCTTTTTCTTTGCGACGGTATCTTTGAAGTTTGCCTTGTTAACGCAGACGCCCCCTTTGTCGTTGTCGTAGTAAATGTCTGGCCCCAGAATTACGAAGCCGTAGTTGAGGTCGTAGCCCTGCACCGTGTGGATGCATCCGACCTCGTTGACGGCGTTGGGGGAGTTAACCCAATCCTTTTGACTCGAGTTCCAACGTTTAGGGATGCCCTCAATGACGATGTCGAACGCGTCTTTGTGTTTCTTCGTTTCCCACTTCCACGCAAAACCTGCCGTCATGCGGGATAGACCAACTTCCTCTTCCTTGGCTTGCTGCAGGGAACAGAAATCCTCAAATTGGTCGACGATTCCAAACTGGTATCTGGGGGTATCGCTGTCCGGATCCCCGGCTCGCGAATCGTAAGGCTCCAATGAAAAGAGTTCTTCGAATTTCATGCCGGCATGCATGTACGCCTTGTTGTCGAGTAGATCATATACAAAGTCGAGATACTCATCGCCGCCGCGTACTCGCATTTGCGTGCTTAGGCTGAACTCTTCAGTTTCAATGCCCTCTTCTTCGAGTTGGTTAAGTCGCCGCTCAAGACCGTCTCGATTGAGGCCGGATGCCCTGACTTGCTGCTTGGGGTCATAAAACAGATATGCCTTGTCGCAGCATTTGAATATCCAGTCAACTTGGTTGCTCGTATGCGGAAGGTCGAGACGATCACAGGTGCTATAGAAGGCCTTGATGCCGGAGCCCATGCTTAGATAATTACCCAGTCGATGTGCTTCATCGACAAGTAGGATGTCATAACGATCATTTTTGGTTACGTCACTGGGGCTCAAGATATCGCCAGGCTTTAACCCTGGAAGGAAGTGCGTGAGTTTCCTGAGGGTCTTTTTCAGGGAATCCATGGGGGTGACAAAACCGACTCGCAGGCCGGAAAGGTTGGGCTCATTTTTGATTTTGAACATGAGACTGATGGCGAGGATTGTTTTACCTGTTCCCGGCGCGCCATTCACGACGGTTATACGTTCTCTTTTTGAGCCGCCATGTTTTACGTCTTCATGCTCCTGTTCGAGACGTTTAAAAATCGTCTCGATCGTTTCGTATTGGTCGGGCGTAAGCGTCTTAAAAGGCGAGAACTTGAACAGATCGGAGTTCTCGAGCTCTTCAATCGGATGAATCGCGTAGTTTTCTTCGCGAAGCTTTGTCCAGAGGTCTCGGAACTTCTGGCGATACTGAGGCCGCTCAAAATAATCGAATTGGGCATAGCCGTTGTTGGCATTGGTGACCTGGTATTTTTCGTCAGCACAGAACAGCTCAATAAGTCGATTCTCGAACTCGAACGTTGCGGATTGGTTGAAGGTGGGATTGTCGATCAGAAGGGTCCGGTCGAAGTCCTTGTCCACGTTTGCAGCGTGTTGTTTCATACGGCGCTGGTAGTTGGTTGTTTGGCCGATGTATGCCGTCTTGTTTCTGCTGTTGGTAAGAATGTAAAGGACGGGCCAACTCTCGTCATGATGGGCTCCAGGCTTTGGCGTGCCAAAGTCCTGAAGCGATTCGCTTGTCTCAAAGGGCTGGGGCAGGGGAAGCGTGTATTGTCGAAGGGCGAACTCATTACTCACGGTGGCCCGCCTTTCTGTATTCGACAAATGATGCGTTGATGGGGCAGCGCTCGCCATTGCGCACGAGTTTGGACGAGAGCGCAGCTGGGAGATTGATTCTGTTTAAATCTGCGAAACGCAGGAGGAAAAGGAGCGTGTCGGCAATTTCGTCTTCGATGGCTTGACGTTGCTCGGCGTCTTCGAACATTTCTGCAATGCGCTCGTCGCTCATAAAACGAAAGAGCTGAAGGAGCTCGGAGGACTCAGTTGCCATGCCGATGGCGAGCTCTTTTGGCGTGTGATATTTACGCCAGTCGCGTGCATCACAAAAGTCTCTAACTTGTGCCGTCATGGCATCGAGCTTATCCATCGTCCGTAACCTCCCTGATGTTCATTGTTTTATTATGGCCGTATCTGGGGTTTATTGCACCCCATTTGGGCGTGCGGTTTGTTCGGTCGCGATTGGCCGGTAGGAGGTTTCATCATGAAGATAGACGTTGATGTAGATCAGCTGCGCGAGAGCCTGCTCGACCGCGCGGGGAGTGCAGCCGACGTGGGCTTTCCGGCCGCCATGCTCGACGTAGTGGATATCGAGGACGAGTCGCCCCAAGAGCTCCTAGCCCGAGCCGAACGCGAAGGCCTCGACCTCCGAGACTTTGCCGCGGGCGACGATACGGACTACGACTACGGCGCGGACGAAGGCTGGTAGCCGCGATTGAACTTCAACCCCATTCCCTAAATAAGTTGCGGTGAAATAGGGACCGTTTGAGCCGGTAGAAGGCCTATTCAATCCGTATTTCACCGCAACTTATGGGTGGGGATGGCTACGACGCCAGCGTGGCGATGACGGCTTCGTCGCCGGCGTATATGAGGGTGTTGCCGTCGGGGATGATCGTTTGGCCTTCGCGCTTGAGCATCACCACAATAAACGGATGCTTGCCTTGCGGCACATCGCGCAGGCGCTGGCCGGCCAGGTGACCGTGGGGCGTCACGGTGACCTCGCGCAGCGTAACCTCGGCACGCTCTTCAAACGTCGGGGCAGCCATCACCAATAGGTCGCCTTCCTCAATTACGGTATCGCCGTTGGGCAACACCGGGTGCGCACCGTCGCGCAGTACCAGGACCACCAGCATGTCCGTTGCGCTGCCAATGTCGGCGAGCGAGCGTCCGGCAAACGGATGTCCAGCGCCTACTTTGAGCTTGACGAACGACATGCCGTCTTCGTCGCGGTAGTCGTTAAAGGTGCGACGCACGTCGCCGGTCGCATCGATCATATCGAGCTTCTTCGCCACCGCCGGCAGCAGCGAGCCCTGCACCACAATGCTCGACACGGCAATTACAAACACCAGGTCAAACAGGTCGTGCCCACCGGGAACGCCGGCCACCACGGCAAAGAGGCTAAACACGACCGAAGCCGCGCCGCGCAGGCCCGCCCAGCTTACGAGCGCTACCTGGCGGGGGCTGGTCTTAAAGGGCGCCAGCAGCATGCCCACGGCGACGGGGCGGCTCACAAAGAGCATAAACGCCATGAGCGCCAGGCCCGGTAGCAGCATTTGCGGCAGGCGTGCGGGCGTGACGAGCAGGCCCAGCAAGAAGAAGATGGTCATCTCGGCCATCTCGGTAAGGGTATCGAAGAAGTGCGCCATCTCGACCTTGCCGGTGATGTCGCTCGCGCCCAACACAATGCCGGCCAGGTATACGGCCAAAAAGCCGTTGCCGCCCAGGTAGCTCGGCAGCGCGTAGGCAACGATCGCCACGGCGAACAAAAAGATAGTCTGCGCGCCCTCGGCCGTTGCGTGTGCACGTTCGATCAGACGGCTGGATGTCCAGCCGATGGCAAAGCCCAGCCCCACGCCCAAGATGGTCTGCTTGGCCAGCAGCACGGGAATGTCGATATTGCCGCCCGCCGCGAGGGTCGCGAGCACCGCGGTGAGCATGTAGGCGACGGGGTCGTTGGAGCCCGATTCCACCTCGAGCAGCGAGTCGGTGCCGCCCTTTAGCGAGAGGTTGTGCTCGCGCAGCACGCTAAAGACGCTCGCCGCATCGGTCGACGCCACGACCGAGCCCAGCAGCAGGCCGCCGATCCAGTCGAAGCCCAGCGCGAAGTGTGCGAACACGCCGGTGATGCCGGCGGTGATGACGACGCCGAGCGTGCTCAGCAGCACTGCCGGCGCGGCGACGGGCTCGGCACGATCGATATTGGTGTTAAAGCCGCCGTAGAACATGATGAACAGCAGCGCCGTGCTGCAGACGGTTTCGGTAAGCGCGTAGTCGCTAAAGTCGATGTGTGCCGGGCCGTTGACGCCCAACAGCATGCCGAGCGCGATAAAGATGAGCAGGGTGGGGAAGGGGAGCTTTTTGCCGACGGGTTTGATGGTCAGGCACAGAATAATGACGAGGCCGATAAAGAGAAGTATCTGGTTCATGGATAGTGTCCGCTCCTGGGTGGTTTGCGTGGCACGGTCAGTTGTCTGCGGTTATTTGTACCCAAAGATGGTGGGTTTATGGGGTTGGATTGCGGGCGTGCGCGATATCGTCATAGACGGCTGCCGTCTTTGCCTCTGCTCGGAAACCCTTTCCAGCTTTATTGCAACGGAGTACAATGGGTAACGTTTAAGTTCAACTTGAAGTTTTAGTCGTGGCATCGCGCTTCGGCCGTAATGCAGGGAAAGGCGTTCCATGGCGATCTATGTGACATCTGATGCTCACGGGCACGTGCGCGCGCTGGACGAGGCCCTTTCCAAGATCTCGCTGACGTCCGACGACACGCTGTATGTGCTGGGCGACATGATCGACCGCGGTCCCGATCCGGTCGGTGTCATCAACTTGGTGCGGTCGCTGCCCAACGCTCGCGTGCTTAAGGGTAACCACGAGCAGATTATGCTCGACGCGATCATTGGCCAGGACCCGCTCGATGCCGAGACCTGGGATATCAACGGCGGTTGGACCACGCGCCAGCAGCTCAACGAAATGGAATTTGAGGAATACGAGGAGCTGGTGCGCTGGGCTGCTGCCCTGCCGCTCTATGCAGTGGCAGAGACTGCCGAGCGACCGTATCTGCTGGTGCACGCCGGCATTCAGACCGAGGCGGCGCGCGCGTTTTTGCTTGAGCATGGTGTCGATTGCGGCGACGGCAGGGGGGCGGTCGGTGCCGATCGCGAGCTGCTGCAGCAAATGCTCGCCGTGCAGTCGTCCGATGACTTGCTCTGGATTCGCCATGGCTATTGGGATGCCCCGACGGGGCTGCTTTCTGCCGAGGGCAAGGGTCCGGTCGTGGTGAGCGGCCACACGCCCACGGTGTCGCTCGGGCGTTATTGCGAGGTCTGCGGCCTGGCGGGACTCGACGAGGAGTCGGGCCGCGGGCAGATTGTGCGCCTGGGTGGCGAGGATACCGCCGGCGTGCCCGATCGCATCGATATCGATTGCGCGGCGGCCACCGGTTCCGAGTTCGGCCGCGTCGGGATCTTGCGTCTGGACGACGGGGCGGAGTTCTACGCAAATATTCTGCCCGGCGAATAACTCTGTTCCGCCGTTCTACCGAACGGCGGCCACGT
>UQXT01000046.1 GCA_900545075.1 uncultured Collinsella sp.
CATCGGCTTCCTCAGCAAAGTGACCGCGCGCAACATCTTCCGCTTCAAATCGCGCCTCATCATGACGGTCGGCGGCGTCGCCGGCTGCACCGCGCTGATCGTCTGCGGCCTGGCCATCAACGACACCGTCGCAGACCTCGGCATCAAGCAATACCGCGACATCTACCAGTACGACCTGATGGTGGTTTCCGACGATTCGGACGCGTCGGCGATGCGCACGAAAGTCGCGTCAGACGGGCGCGTCACGTCGTCGCTTGACGTGCGCATAGAATCGGGCGATCTGGCGATTTCGGGCGGTGGCGACGGTGACAGCGGCAAGGCCGGCAGCAGCGGCAGCGAAAGCATCCAGCTGGTCGCGGTGCCGGAAAAGCATCTGTCCGATTTGGGCGAAATGGTCACGTTGCAGCCGGTCTCGTCCGGCATGCTGGGCACGTCCGGCGTCGGCAAAACCGGTTCGCTGAAACTCGATGACGATGGCGTGATCGTCGCGCAGTCGGCGGCAAGCGCGCTGGGCGTCAAGGCCGGTTCCAAGGTGCGACTGACCAACGGCGACGGCGTGCAGGCGACGGCGAAGGTGAGCGCGGTGAATCGCAACCTCATCGGCTCGGATGTGTATGTAAGCGAAACCTACTACGCCAAGCTTTTCGACTCGGAAGAACACCAAGAATTCCAAGAGTTCCAAGGATTCCGAGGCTCTGACGTGGAACGCCATGCTCGCCAAGCTTTCCGGCTCCGACGCCTCGCAAACCGACTATGCGGAATCGCTCGAAGAGGACAGTTCGGTGATGAAGGCCGTAAGCTGCGCGCATATGGCCGACAGCTTCAAATTCGACCTCATGGGCGCGGTGGTGGCGCTGATTGTGGCGCTCGCCGGCGGTCTGGCACTGGTGGTGCTGTTCACGCTCGCCAACACGAATGTGTCGGAACGCGTGCGCGAGATGGCTACGCTCAAGGTGCTCGGCTTCTTCGACCGCGAAGTGCACCATTACGTGAACCGTGAGATGATGATCCTCACCGTCATGGGCGTGATACTGGGTCTGCCGCTCGGCCGGCTCGTCGGCGGCATGCTGACGATGGCGCTCAACATGCCCTCGTTGTATTTCGAGGTGGAGGTCAAGCCGCTGAGCTACGTGCTTGCCGTGGTGCTTTCCTTCGGCTTTACGATCATCGTCAACCTCGCCACCAACCGAACTCTCAATAAGATCGACATGGTCGGCGCCCTCAAGAGCGCCGAGTAACCTGTCCTGGGATTCAAGTTCTAGCGAGCTGCCGACGCGCCCGCAGCAGTATTTTTGCATAAACCGCTCCGCCAAATGCATACTTTGACGGGGCGGTTGCTTTTTGCCCACAGGTACCCCAGGGGGCGCCGTGCAAATTCCGGAGTATTCAGCATCCCGGGGTCCGCGGGCGCGGGGGCGGGTGCACAAAACCGCGCTGAAAGCCCCGATTCTGAGTCCCAACGCCTCTAGAGCCGCTCGTTTTTTTACAGGATGCGGCCCATGGTGCCTGCCTTTCGCCCAAAATCCAGTATGCAGGCACCCTCGGCTGCTGAATACTCCCAAAAATGCACGCCGCATCCTACCCCAGGCACCCGCAGCAAGAAGACGAATAGCCACGGCCTCCCTAGTTACCGCAGGAGGCCCCAGGGCTTACCTCCCAAATCTTTCCGCAGGACGGAAGGATCCCGCCGCGCGAAGCACACGGCGGGATCCTGACATGTCCGAGGACGATTTGGGAGGTAAGCCCTGGGGCCTCCGATGAGAGCAGTTTCGGCCGAGGCTATTCGTCGCCGAAGCTGATGCCCAACGCCTTGGCCTCGCGCACCAGATCGCTCTGGGGGTCGACAAACTTGAGCTTGCCGGCGACATCCTCGAGCGGCATGTGGCACATCTTGCCGTCACGCAGGGCAATCATGTAGCCAAACTCGCCACGCAGGCAGCCGAGCGCTGCCTCGACGCCGCACTGGGTCGCAAAGATGCGGTCCTGGGCGTCGGGCTGACCGCCGCGCTGCGTGTGGCCGGGGATGGCGACGCGGGTCTCGCGACCGGTCTTGGCCTCGATCTCCTTGGCAATGTCGTACACGATTGACGGGCTCGTGCGCTCGGCGAGCTTCTTCTTGTACTCTTTCTTGGACAGCGCCGCGTCCTCCTTGGAGATAGCGCCCTCGGCGACGGCCACGATGGTAAAGCGGCTGCCGGTCTCCATGCGATGCTCGATGGTCTTGATGACGTTATCCATGTCGTAGGGGATCTCGGGAATCAAGATGACATCCGCGCCGCCCGCGACGCCGGCATACAGCGGGATCCAGCCAACCTTGTGGCCCATGATCTCGATGACAAACACGCGGCCGTGGCTCGAGGCGGTAGTGTGGATGTCGTCGATGCACTTGGTGGCGATGTCGATGGCGCTCGTAAAGCCAAACGTCAGCTCGGTGCCCCAGGTGTCGTTATCGATGGTCTTGGGCAGGGCGATAACGTTGAGGCCCTCTTCGCGCAGGCGGTTGGCGGTCTTGGTGGAGCCGTTGCCGCCCAGCATAAACAGGCAGTCGAGCTGCAGCTTATGATAGGTGTGGACCATTGCGGGTACCTTCTCGACGCCATCGGCCTCGGGAATATCCAGACGCTTGAACGGCGTGCGGCTCGTGCCCAGGATGGTGCCGCCGCGGGTGAGGATGCCGCTAAAATCGGCGGGCGACATGACGCGGAACCTGCTGTAGATAAGGCCCTGGTAGCCGTCCTCAAAACCATAGATCTCGATAGGTTCTTCGCTATTGGTCATAAGCGTTTTGACAATGCCGCGCATGGTGGCGTTGAGCGCCTGGCAGTCGCCGCCACTGGTAAGAAGACCGATCCTAAGCATGATGAATCCTTCCGGGCAAGTTATAACATGCGCATAAGTTTACCCCCGCACACTGTTGATACGGGGGTAAAACGTGTTAGCTCAAATGTATGGAAATGTAAGCAACGTCAGGCCAGCGTAAGGACGATGGTGCCAGCTCCTTACAGCGCGAAGGCATCGATGTCGCCCCAGTGGCGGCGCAGCGTGATGGCGGCAGCGGGCTCGGTGTTGTCAAAGACGACCGACCACTGCGTGTTGCTGGTGATGTCTTCCGGATTGGGCTCTTGCGCCGCAGCGCGTAGGGCCTTCCAAGCGACTGCCTCGTCTTGGGCGCCGACATGGGCGTCAAGGACATCGGCGATTGCGACGGCGCGCTCTTTACCATGGCCCAGCTCGCCATTCTTTTGGTTGGGCAGCACTTCGTCGCCATAGCAGGCATAGAAGTTCGTAACCTGGCGTACAGGAGTCGCTTTGAAAGCGCAGTCCGGATCGTGCGGATCCCACTCTACTACGCGCGCGTCACCGGCGGCGTCGTTGATAAAGAAGTGGTAATCGCGTCCTGCCATGGCGTGCATGTCGTAGGCGGAAAGCAGGTCGACTGCCTCTTGCGTGGTAGCCGCGCGGTCGAGCACCAGACGGATGGCGAGCGAAGTGTTGATGACGGGGCGCTGCGTGTCCTGGTCACAGGGCTTGGAGTCCAGGGTGAGTACGGCAATGGACACGCTGCATTCGTTAACACCGTCGAGCTGGGCAAACGGGCCCATGAGTGCGGCGGCGCGTCCGGCGACGGAGTCAAGCGGAGTGTTATCGCCCAGGTTGTTAAGGGCGGCAAACCCGATGGAGGCATAGCCGCCGCGTGGGTGATTGCGCACCAGCAGCGCTGAGGTGTCGTCCTTAAAGTCGTAATTGCGACCGGTGCGCACGCGGCCTTTGACATCTACGGCGACAAAAGCGCTGCAGGCAAACTGGGGCGCCTGGACATGTACCGGCACACCGGGCAGCACCTGCGCCACCACGGCATCGATGTAGGCCTGGTCGTCGCGCACGCCAGCGGCGATGATGCGATCAAGATCGTAGTCGTAGGCGATGTCGATTGCGTACAGGTCATAGCCATCCGCGTAGCCGGTCAAGCGTTTGAGCGACGCGGCGGACTTGATTTGCTTGTGATAAACGATACCGGTGGCAGCGGCAAGGCCGACGGCGACTCCCGCGACACCGCAGGTGATGGCAATGTTACGTGGCTTCATGACGGCTCCTCTCGTCCTGTTGGCGCAATTGTCGCAAAAGGAGCGCGGGCATGATGGCTCAACTTGGTGAGCGGTGCGGAATTAAGCACGGAATGAAGAGTGCGGCGCTGGCGTGGCGGGGTATGCTGGAGGGGACCATCAACCCAGCGAAAGGGGAGAGCATGACGGATCAGGAAACGCCCGAGCGCGCGCACGTGACGGCCGACGATATCGAGGCCGCCAACGACCTTATCGACTTTATCGAGGCGTGCCCCAGCATGTTCCATACGGCGGCGACCATTATGGCCGAGCTCGACGAGGCGGGCTTTACCTACCTGCCCGAGAACGCGGCGTGGGACATCGAGCCGGGCGGGCGTTATTACACGCAGCGCAACACCTCGAGCGTTGTTGCCTTTAAGGTGGGCGAGGACCTGGCCGCGACGTGGGGCGAGGACGGCGTTGCCGGTGACTATCATTTTCAGCTCACGGCGTCGCACAGCGATTCGCCGACGTTTAAGGTCAAGGCCGTGCCTGAGCTTGACGGCGCGGGCGAGACGCTGCGCTTGAACACCGAGGCCTACGGCGGCATGATCGACTACACCTGGTTCGATCGCCCGCTGGCGCTCGCGGGCCGCGTGCTGGTGCGCGAGGGCGACCGTATTGAGAGCCGCCTGCTTGCCACCGAGCGCGAGGTCGCCATTATTCCGAGCCTTGCCATCCACATGAACCGTGGCGTTAACGAGAGCTTTGCTCCCAACCGAGCCGTCGACTTGTGCCCGCTCATCAGCGCCGGTGACCTTAAGCAGGGCGACTTTGACGCCCTGATTGCCGACGAGCTGGACGTCGAGCCCGAGCAGATTTTGGGCCGCGATCTGTTCCTGGTCAATCGTCAGGATGCGCGCATTTGGGGCTGGGCCGACGAGTTTATCTCGACGCCCAAGCTTGACGACCTGGCTTGCGCCTATACCTCGCTACAGGCATTTTTGGGTGCCGAGAACGCGCACGACGTTTCGGTCTTCTGCTGCTTTGATAACGAGGAGGTTGGCTCTGAGACCAAGCAGGGCGCCATGTCGACGTTCTTGGCCGATGCGCTGCGCCGCATTAACGGATCGCTGGGCTTTGACGAAGAGTCGTATCATCGCGCACTTGCCGCCTCGATGCTCGTGAGCTGCGACAACGCACATGCTGTGCACCCCAACCACGCCGAGAAGTGCGATGCCCGCAACCAGGTGGTGCTCAACGGCGGCATCGTCATCAAGGAAGCCGCCAACCAGCACTACTGCACCGATGCCTTTAGCCGCGCGGTGTTCCAGGCCATCTGCGATGACGCCGACGTGCCCACACAGGCCTTTGCCAACAAGAGCGATATGGCCGGCGGCTCCACGCTCGGCAATCTGTCCAATATGCAGGCGAGCATGCATGCCGTGGACGTGGGCCTGCCGCAGCTTGCCATGCACTCAAGCTACGAGACCGGCGGCGTACGCGACGTCATGTACGCCATCCGCGCCCTCACCGCCTTCTACGAGCGAAACCTAACCATCAACGGCGCCGAAAGTGTGGAGCTCTAAAACCTACCAAAAAGGGATGTTAATTTTGGCAGGTTTTATCTGGGCAAATGCTTCAACGCCAACGACAAGACGGAACTGCTAGGACTTCATAGGCAGAGCCTGCGCTAGTCAGATCCCGCAGGTCGAATAAAAGTCAGCGAGAGCCCGCCGTTTGAGCCAAAGTGCCGTGAAATGAAAAGGCGCTGACCTTCTGGTCGCGCCTTTAAAATTGAACGGCAGATTGGCCAAACGGCGGGCTCGCAGCGTCGGCTCATTACGCCGTTTGTAAAACGGCGTAATTCTTAATGTTCAATCCAACAGCGCAGGGTTTCGCCGGCTTGCAGGTGACGCAGATTCTCCGCTGCGATGTCGACGACGTTGTTGAGCGTGGCGGCCAGATGGAACCAACCGGAGACGTGCGGCGTGATGAGCATGTTGGGCGCATCCCACAGTGGGCTTGTCTCAGGCAACGGTTCGGGGTCGGTGACGTCGACCGCGGCGCCGGCGAGATGTCCCGATTCCAGAGCGGCAACCAGATCGTCGGCAACGACAAGATCGCCGCGGCCGCCGTTGGCAAAGAAGGCACCCGGTTTCATCGCGGCAAAGAACTCGGCATTTGCAATGCCGCGGGTCTCGGGCGTACTGGGCATAAAGGATGCGACGACGTCTGCCTCGACCAGGCGCTCGGGCAGGGCGTCCATGCCGTCCATATCCTCAAACACAATGGGGTAGACGAGCGGATGGCGCTTGATGCCGCGGACGTGTGCGCCCATGCTGCGGCAGAGCGTGGCAAAGTGGCCGCCGATGTCGCCCGCGCCCAGCACCAGCACGTTGGCATTTTTGAGCGAGGTGACCGGGCCCAAGTCCTCCCAACGATGCTCGCGCTGCAGGTCCTGGTAGCCGGGCAGGCGCTTCATCATGGAAAGAACCATGGCAAACATGTGCTCGCTCACGGCCTGGCCATAGGCGCCCACCGAGCAAGACAGCTTGGCGTCGGCTGGCACGGTGCCGGCGGCCAAGTAATCGTCATAGCCGGCGGTCTGCAATTGCAACAGCTGGAGATGCTCGCATGCCGTGAGCATGTCAGGGTCGATGTTGCCCAGGATCACGTCGGCATCGGCGACCTGTTCACGTGTGGCGGCGTCGGCGCTCGTGTAGATAAAGTCCTCGTCCGGAGCGCTCGACTCGAGGATCGCGCGGTGACGATCGTTGACGGGCAACAAAACCAGAATGTTCACAAGCAGTCCTCTCCGCCCAACCTGCCAAAAGGGGACAGATTTATTTTGGCATGTTTTATCAGGCAAAACGTTCAAATAAAACGCCGGATGCAAGACGGGCATGCCCGTTAGCATCCGGCGTCCGCACGGTTACCAGCTCAGCAGCTCGTAACCACCCTCGGTCACCACGAGCTGTACCTCGCATTGCGCCGAATCGCTACCGTCCTTGGTGCGCACGCACCAGCCGTCGCCCTTGCTAATCTTAATGTCGGGCGCTCCGGCGTTGACCATGGGCTCGATGGTAAAGACCATGCCCGGAGCCATGATGGTGTCCACATCGGGCGCCTCGGTGGTAAAGCCCACAAACGGGTCCTCATGGAACTCCTTGCCGATGCCGTGTCCGCCGTACTCGCGCACCACGCTAAAGCCGGCGTCCTCGACGGTCTTTTGCACGGCCTCGGCCATAACGGACAGCGGCAGCCATGGCTTGACGGCCGCCAGGCCCGCCTCCACGCTGGCGCGGGTGACGTCGACCAGGCGCTGGCGCTCGGCAGAGACCTCGCCGATGCAGAACATGCGGCTCGAATCACTAAAGTAGCCGTCCAAGATCGTGGAACAGTCGACGTTGATGATATCGCCCTCGTGCAACACGTCCGCATCGCAGGGGATACCGTGGCAGACCACATCGTTGATCGAAGTGCACACACTCTTGGGATAGCCCTCGTAGTTGAGGTCGGCCGGCGTGCCACCGTGCTCGACGGTGTAGTCGTAGATCATCCGGTCGATCTGGTTGGTGGTCATGCCCGCGGAGATATGCTCGCCCACATAATCGAGCACGCCCACGTTGATGGCTGCCGAGCGCTTGATGCCCTCGATATCGGCGGGCGTCTTGTAGAGCGTGCGGGGCAGAACCTCCCAGCCCTCTTCCCACAAGCGCTCGAGGCGCTCATCAAAGGCGCTATGGCATTTTTTGTATTTCTTACCGCTGCCGCACCAGCAGGCGTCGTTGCGGCCGGGTACGGGTCCGTTGTCAAACATGGCTAACTTCCTTTCATCCGCAGCTAGTATAGCCCACCCACGCGTCCATAAAAGTTTCGGTGATATAGTTCCTATTTAAGCGTTTTAACAGCATAAATAGGAACTATATCACCGCAACTGATGGAGCGGGATGGCTGACACTAGCTGCTGCGTGGTTTTGCTAGTAGCTCACTTGGCAGGGAATGCCGAGGGCGCGCACGCGTGCAGCGATCGTGTCGAGCGCCTCGGGCGCTGCTTTGGCAAGGCCGGCGACCGGTGTCTCGCGCGCTACCGTGTAGATGGTTGCTTCTTGTGGGCGAATGCGCTCAAGCGCCGCGAGCCAGGGGGCAACGTACTCCTCGCTAGTGTTATCGAGGGGCTTGCCCCGATACTCGCCGGTCAAAAAGATCGTCTGGATAATGACATGACCGTTAAAGCTCGCGAACGTCTCGATCTGGTGCTCTACATCGTAGGGGCCAACGGGCTGGTCGAGCAGCTGGATAAATGTCGGATCGACCGTATCGAGCTTGAGGATGTTGTCATCGACCATCATGAGCGCATCGTGCACCTGGGGACGGTCGGCGCGCGTGCCGTTGGAAAGCACGGCAATCTTGGTGTTTGGGGCCAGCTGATCGCGAAGCGCGACAGCACCGGCGATGGCCTGCGGAAACTCCGGTGCGGCGGTGGGTTCGCCGTTGCCGGCAAACGTGATTACATCGGGGAGCTCGCCCTCGGCTGCCATCTCGCGCAGCTTTGCCTCGAGCGCGTCGAGTACCACGGCAGCTGTGTTGTACGGCTCATGGCAGGGGCGCTCGGCGTTGAGGCCGTTTTCGCAGTAAATGCAGTCGAACGTGCAGATTTTGCCGCTGGCCGGCATCATGTTGACGCCGAGCGAGAGGCCAAGGCGACGGCTGCGAACGGGCCCAAAGATGGGGCTGGCATTCAAAAACGTAGACATAGGCATATGCTCCTCAAGACAATTGTGCCTAAGCATAGCATCGGCTCCAAAACAAGGTGCGGGCTCTTGCTTTGCAAGTTTCGTTTTTTCGCGTCGCCCATTATGCCGTGCCATGAAAAGCCTTGGGTCGGGTACAGTTAATCTGTTAACAAGGCGTAAGGCAATGCGGGTCCATCCAACCGTACTGACGTGCAACTGGATGGGCGTTGATGATGGGGGCACAACATGGATTTTACGGTCGAGAATGCGGGCACCACGATTGCCTGTCGCGAATATGCCGGCCCGGATGTGTCGCCTGATTCTCCTGCCTTGGTGTGCGTGCACGGCGCTTGTGTCGACGGCACATTTTTCGACGGCATCGCTTGTGAGCTCAGTCGTAATTACCGCGTAATTGCCTACGACCGCCGCGGCTGTGGTGGCAGCAGCGATGCGGCAGACGGCAGCTATGATCTTGCCGCTCAGGCCGCCGATCTGCGAGCCGTGATCGAGCGCGTTGGCGCTCCGACAAATGTGCTTGCGCACAGCGCCGGCACGTTGGTGGCGCTGGAGCTTCTTCGCACCGAACCCCATCTCGTCGCCCGTGCGATTCTGCATGAGCCGGCCGTGTCGGCCGAAGGCGTCGGCATGGGTGCAGCTCCGGTTTTGCTCGATATGATTGCGGCTGGAAAGGTTTCAAGGGCGCTCCGGCTTTTCTTGGGAGCCCTCGGCGACTTGGACCCCGAGGCTCCTGGGACGACCGAAGCGGAAGTCAAACATGCCCTGCGCAATGGTCGTTGCTTCATGGCCAATGAATACGGGATTACTATGACCTGCGTTCCCGATTGGGATAGCGTTCGTGCGTCAAAAACGGTGGCCGCCGTGCTCCTGGGTAAGCTCTCGATTGGCACGCCCCGCGAGGCGGGCACGAGGATGACGGCTGAGCTTTTGGACTGTCCACTCGTAATGGTTCCCGGCGCGCACAACGGCCTGCGTGATCGCCCGGCAGCGGCTGCCCAGACTGTCCGTGGCATCCTGGGGCTCTAGCAGCCGTAAAAATCAAAACAGCCTTCACCCGCAAACGTTTCGGCCGTGTTAACAAAGGCGCTCAAAACCTCACGTCTGCGGCTTCAATCGCGCCGTCTGCCAACTCATAAAAATGTAACAGCATTCACGTGCTTACCTGCATCGGCAAGGTGTTACCCTTGTAGCATTTGGAACCCACCGCTACCATGCGAAACTATCGAAAGGGCCCCATATGCTCAATAATCACGAGGTCAATCTAACCGACGAGGAGGCTGCCGCCGAGGTTGCCCGTGTCGCGAAGACCTACCCCGTGGTACGTTTGCTGTCGGCCGATCAGATTAAGAGCGAGCCTAACTGCCTGCTCGCCGGCGATCGCTGCCCTTGCCTGCGTCAGTCGAGTCTTGAGGCCTTGGCAGACTCCGATGAGGTGTCGGAGCAACTGCTCAACGATGGTGTTGAGTACCGCGCCCGTCTGCGCCCTCTGAAGGTCGAGGGCGAGGCTCACGTCCTGCTGATGGTGCGTCCGATCGATGAACAAGAGACTGCAGAAGAGGACCTTGTCTACACCGACGTGCTGACGAGTGTGCGCAATCGCCGATATTACGAGGAAAAGCTCCGCAACGCCCGCATGAATGCCGGCGTTGCGGTGATCGACCTTGATGATTTTAGGGTCTTCAACGATACGTGTGGCCGTCATGCCGGCGACCTTGCGCTCGGTGCTGTGGCGACGGCCATACGCAGCGGAATTCGTTCGACTGACGAGCTCGTACGCTATGGCTGCGACAAGTTTGTGGTCGTCATGCCCAATATTCCCTCCGATGACTTCACCCGTCGCCTGCATCAGGTGTCCGATGCCGTTCGTTCCACGATTGTTCCGGGCCATGAGTACGTGAGCTTGACAGCATGTGTTGGTGGCGTTCGCATTCATGGCGAGACGGTCGATGAGGGCGTTGGCCGCGCTGTCCAGTTATTGAGCCGCGCTAAGGCAAAAGCCGGTACGGTCGTGACCGATGCCGATTCCATCGAAGCCCTCCAAAGCGAAAAGCCTTTGGTGCTTATTGTTGATGACTCCGAGATGAACCGAGCCATTCTCAACGAGATGCTCAAGGACGAGTATTGCATCCTGGAGGCCGACAACGGTCGTACGGCGCTCGATATGGTCGACCGCTATGGCGATGAGTTGTCGCTCGTGCTGCTGGACATTGTCATGCCGGGCGTGAGCGGCTTTGAGGTGCTGGCCGATCTGTCGCGCCGATCGGTTGTTGACAATCTGCCTGTCATCATGATTTCGAGCGAAGAATCCGACGATGTGGTTCTGCGTGCATACGAGCTGGGCGCCTCGGACTATATCAGCCGCCCGTTTGACGCCCGTGTCGTGCGCCGTCGTGTAAGCAACACTATCCGTCTGTACGCCAAACAGCGCCGCCTGACGAGCCTGCTGTCCCAGCAGTACAACGAGCGCGTCAAGAACAGTCGCATGCTCATCGACATCATGGCCGGTGTCATGGAACTTCGCAATGGCGAGAGCGGCAGGCACGTTACGAATATCGAAAAGCTGACCGAGCTGCTGCTTGGCTGTCTGGTCCAGCGTAGCGACATCATTTCCCTCGACAACGAGGAACGCTCCACGATTGCCCTGGCTTCGGCGCTGCACGATATCGGCAAGATGGCGATTGACGATGCGATTCTCAACAAACCCGGACGCCTTACGTCCGAGGAGTTCGAGATTATGAAGACGCATACCACGATGGGCGCCGACATGTTGCTTGAGCTGGGCCGACATCACGTCGGCAATGCGCTTATGGAATATGCGTACCAGATTGCGCGTTGGCACCACGAGCGCTGGGACGGCAAGGGCTATCCCGATGGCCTTAAGGGCAACCAGATTCCCATCGCCGCACAGGTGGTTTCGGTGGCTGACGTGTACGATGCGTTGACGAGCGTGCGTGTGTACAAGGACGCTATCCCGCACAAGGAGGCTATCCAGATGATCCTGGACGGTAAGTGCGGCACCTTTAACCCGCTGTTGCTCGACTGTCTGCTCGAGGTGCAAGACCGTATTGCCGAGACGTTGGCACGCCCCGCCGACGTTGTCGCGTTTCCTACGATTTAGTTTGACCAAAGGAGTTTTAATCCATGATTTCCATGCGTGAGGCGTATGAGAAGATCGGCGCCAATTATGATGACGCGTGCGCTCGGCTGATGGGCGAGGAAATGCTTGCCCGCTTTGCCCTCAAGTTTTTGGATGACGAGAGTATGGACAAGCTGGAGGCCGCCATGGCGGCGGGAGACGCCGAAGGTGCGTTTATGGCAGCGCACACGCTCAAGGGCGTGAGCCAGAACCTGGGATTCGATAATCTGTACGAGCCGGCGGTCGTGGTGACCGAGGCGCTGCGCGGCGCCGATACCGTTGACGGCGCTCGCGAGGGAATGCATGCGCTGCAGCAGCAATATGCGGCAACGATGTCGGCCCTGCGCGAGGCGGCTGAATAAGAGCTTGCGAGCCTTGGGCTGTGTGCCTGCCGCGTATAGGCAAAAGGGCGCCCCGTCGGACCATGTGGCCGGCGGGGCGCCCTTATCTGTTATGCGGTTCGCGAACTAGCGGGTTTGCTTTACCTTGGCAGCAGCCTCGACAAACGACTTCCACAGGTTAAAGTCGGTCTCGAGCGTCTTCCACGTGTACTCAGGGTGCCATTGTACGCCCAGGCAGAACGGCTGGCCTTCGACTTCGATGCACTCGGGAACGCCGTCGGTTGCTTTGGCGACCAAGCGTGTGCTTTTACCCAGACGGTCGACGCAGCAGTGGTGTGCGGAGTTGGTCTGGATCAGCCTGTGCCCGCCAAGCGCGCGCTCCAGCAACGAGCCCGGCACGACCTCGACGGGATGCACGGGGTCGTTGAGCACGTGGGTATGGCGCCACTGCGTGCGGCCCTCGCGAGCGCCCAGGCTCGGCACGTCCATGCACAGGGTGCCGCCAGTGGCGACATTGAGCAACTGCGTGCCGCGGCAGGTGGTAAAGAGCGGCTTTTTGGCGCGGAGCACCTCGCCGACCAGCTTAAACTCAAAGCTATCGCGGATCTCGCAGCAGAGGGTGGGGTCGTAGGGGCGCTCGTCGCCCCAGCGCTTGGGGTTGACGTCCGGGCCGCCGGGAATAGCGATGCCGTCGGCGATATCGACGTAATGACGGATAACCTCAATGTCCTCGGTGATAGACATCTGCAGCGGCAGGCCGCCGGCGGCAAGAATGGCATCGACAAAGACACTTGCGATTTCCTCGTTGGGGGAGAGCGTCTCGCTCAAATAGGGTTTCGCTTCTTCCCAGCGTGGTGCGACCAGGATGAGCGGACGGTCGGCGGGATCGACGTCGACGTGCGGAGTGTAGGACGATGAGGTGCGGGTTCCGATCATGGGCGTAGCTTTCGAATCCGGGTGGACATGGCACAGGGGTGACGCGGGGCAAACGTTACTGATGAATTTGCCCGCGTGGCAATTGGGTTAGTGACCCTTGATGGAGTTGAGGAAGTCCTGGGCGCGCTTGGTTTGGGGGCGGTCGAAGAACTCGTCAGGCGTGCCGGTTTCCACGATCTGGCCGTCGGCCATAAACACGACGCGGTCGGCCACGCGGCGGGCAAAGTTCATCTCGTGCGTGATGACGATCATCGTCATGCCCTGCTGGGCCAGACGGACCATGACCTCGAGCACCTCGTTGATCATTTCGGGATCGAGGGCGCTCGTGGGCTCGTCGAAGAGCATGGCCTTGGGCTGCATGGCAAGCGAGCGAGCGATGGCTACGCGCTGCTGCTGGCCGCCTGAGAGCTGTGCGGGTACCTTATCGGCCTGTTCGGCCACGCCCACGCGGCTCAGCAGGTCCATGGCGCGCTCACGAGCCTCCTCCTTGGACACGCCCAGTACATCGACCGGCCCCAGCATGACGTTCTGCAGCACCGTCATATGTGCAAACAGGTTGAACTGTTGAAATACCATGCCCAGCTCGGCGCGCATGCGGGCAAGGTCTTTGCCTTCCTGCGGAAGCGGCTGACCTTCGATGAGGATCTCGCCCGAGTCGATGGTCTCCAAGCGGTTGATGGTGCGGCACATGGTCGACTTGCCCGAGCCCGAGGGCCCGATCACGACGACGACCTCGCCGCGGTCGACCGAGAGATTGATGTCGTTGAGGACATGTAGATCGCCATAGTGCTTATCGACGTGTCTGAGCTCGATCAGCGGCTGATTGCCGGTTGAAGAGGTGCTCTGTGCCATGGTGCTCGGCTCCTTATGATTCGAAATGGTAAAGCGTTAGCGGATGATGGTCGCACCGGTCTTGTGCGAAACGTAGACAGCGGCCTTGTTGATCGCGACGTTGATGAGGATGTAGATGACTGCGATCACCAGGTAGACCGACACGAGGGCATCGTAGTTGGTAATGAGCACGCGGGCGTTTTGCATGAGGTCGGGGTAGCTCACCACGTAGGCGACGGTGGTGTCTTTGACTACGACCACAAGCTGCGAAATCAAGGACGGAATGATAAACCGAATAGCCTGCGGCAACACGATTTTAAAGGTGATTTTAGCCTTGGAGAGACCGAGTGCCTGGGCCGCCTCGACCTGGCCGCGCGGCACGGCGTTGACACCGGCGCGGAAGATCTCGGCCAGCACGCCGGCGGCAGCGAGCGCGACGGGAAGCGTGAGCATCCAAAACGACGGCAGCGAGATCTTGTACTGGGGCAGCACCAAAAAGAAGAAGTAGATGAACAGCAGGCTCGGCACACCGCGGAAGAAATCGGTGAGCACGCGGCAGACCAGCTGCAGCGGCTTGATGCCGCTGGTGCGGCCGAGCATAAGGGCTAAGCCCAGTACCAGCGCAATGACGCCGGCGGTGAGTGCGACTTTAACGGTGCCCTCAAAGCCGGCAAGCAGGAACTTCCAGGTGGTGAGGTGCGTAAAGAAATACCAATAGTGGACCGAAAGCTGGCCGGTCACATAAAAGCGCTGCAGTACCAGGGCGACGAGCGCGGCGACGGCAACAAGCGAGATGGCGGTGCCGATGCGAATCTTGGCGCGCATCTTGGGGCCGGGAGCCTCGTAGAGCGCATCGCGCATGGTGAGTGCAGGGGAGGAATGCTTGCTCATCGGAGGATCCTCACCTTCTTATCGATGTAGTTGCCAATATGGCTCACCACAAAGGCCGTGCCCAGGTAGCCGAGCGCCGAGATAAAGAACGCGGCGACGCCGCCGAGCGAGCGGGTATTGATGTAGCTCACCACACCGGTGAGCTCCTGCGGTTGCAACGGCACCTGACTGCCGAGCGCGGTGGTGAGCATGACGGCGATAAAGAGGTTGGTCATGGGCAGCACGCTCGAGCGCAGCGCCTGCGGAATCACGATCTTGGCGAGGATGCGGCTGAAGCTCATGCCCAGCGAACGGGCGGCTTCGACCTGACCGACGCCAACGGTGTTGATGCCGCTCATAAAGTTCTCGGAGCCAAAGGCCGAGCCCAAAAGGACCGTGGCGACGATAACGCAGGTGCGGTAGGGCAGGACGACCTTGAGCGGCGGCAGCGCATAGACGACGATGATGAGCAGCGCGATGCCGGGGATGTTACGGAAGACCTGGACATACAGGTCGCCAAAGACGCGCAGTGGCTTGAGCGGCGACACGCGCATCACGGTGACGGCGACGGCCAGTACCATGGCGATGGCAAACGACTCAAGCGTCATGCCCCAGGTTGCTAGCAGCGCGTCGATATAGTTCTGGCCATAGAGCGACCAGAGTTCGGAGAGACTCATGCGGACCTCCCGCCGATAAGGAAAGGGGCTCCCGTGTGTACGGAAGCCCCGACAACTCAGTGAGGAAACAGTTTACCGCAATAAAGCGCATCATGCGTTTCCGTATGGTTTCGTTGCGGCCGTTACCAGGCTCGCTGCCTAGGCGCCGATCTCGGGCAGCTCGGGAACATTGGTGTCGCCCGTACGGTCGCCAATGCAGATCTGCCACAGCTCAGTCCAGGTGCCGTCGTCCTCGATCTTCTTAAGGAAGTCGTTGACAAAGGCGACGCCGTCGGAATCGAGCGGCAGACCGATGCCATAGGGCTCCTTGCTGCCGAAGGGCTTGCCGGCAATCTTGTACTTACCGGGCTCGCGGACCAGGGCGCTCTGCTGCATATTGTTATCGATGACGTAGGCGTCAACGCGACCCTGCTGGAGTGCCTGGCGGGCCTCCTCGTCGGTCTTGAACTCCTGCTGGCTGGCCTTGGGGGCGAACTCCTCCAGGATGGCAGGGCCGTTGGAGCCGGACTGGACGGCGACGTTCTTGTCGGCCAGGTCGTCGACGCTCTTGATGTCGTCGTTATCGGCGAGCACCAGGATGGCCTGCTGGGTGTAGTAGTAGGGGCCGGCGAAGGAGACGAGCTTCTTGCGTTCGTCAGTGATGGTGTAGGTGGCAAAGACAGCGTCGACCTGGCCGTTCTGCAGGACAGACTCGCGCGTGTCCGAGGTCACCTGGGTAATCTCGACCTTGTTCTCGCCCAGAATGTAGTTGGACAGGAGTTGTGCGATACCGGCATCGAAGCCGCGGGTCTGACCGTCTTTCTCGTTGAGGAGGGAGAAGAGCGTGGAGGTCTGAACGCCACCGATATTAAAGACGCCGGCGTCCTTGACGGCCGTGGCCCAGGTGCTGGCGGCGATGGCGTCGTCATCAGCCTTGGGGCCGTCGTTGACGAGCTTGTCGAATGCCTTGGCATCGAGCGTGGTGGAAGCCTCGGTATCCTCGGAGCCCTTGTAGGAGCCGGTGGCGGAACCCTTGTCGGCCTCGGCGCTGGTGTCAGAGCAGCCGGCAAGACCAAGGCCGGCGACGGTTGCGAAGGTGGCGGCAACGAAGCCGCGGCGGTCGAGAACGACCTGCTGGGAGAGGTTCTTGCTCATGGTAGAACACCTTTCTCAATAAAATCCCTAGCGGTTGAGTAGAGTTATACCCTATCGCGCTCAAATGGGTCAACATGAAATAACTCAGAAACATACTTGCCTTATGGGTAATTCCACCTACCAGACGATATGAGCAGGACATAAAAACATTGAGAGCCCCTGCTGCATGAAAGACCG
>UQXT01000047.1 GCA_900545075.1 uncultured Collinsella sp.
TTGAATGACAAATTGTCGCCCTGGGCGGCGCGCAGCGTCAACTGGTTACGCGGGTTGGTAAACCCGCGTAACTATCTACTCCCGAGCTCCGTACTGCTCGTAGTAAGCGTCGATGGCGGCCTTGAGCTCGTCATCGATGACGACCTTGCCGTCGATCTCGTGGTTGTAGAGAGTCTCGACGACCTCGGCCATGGAAACGATGCTCGCGACGGGAAAACCGTACTTGGCCTCGATCTCCTTCTGCGCGGTGGTCACGCCGCCCTTGCCGACCTCCATGCGGTTGAGGGACACGATCAGGCCCTTGATTTCGACGTCGGCAGCAGCCTTAACCTTGGGATAGGTCTCGTCGATGGACTTGCCGCTGGTGGTGACATCCTCGACCATGACCACGCGGTCGCCGTCCTGGGGCTCATAGCCCAGCAGGTTGCCCTTGTCGGCGCCGTGGTCCTTGGCCTCCTTGCGGTCGCAGCAGTACTTGACCTCCTTGCCGTACAGCTCGTGGTAGGCAATCGCGGTCACGACGGCCAGGGGAATGCCCTTGTAGGCCGGCCCAAACAGCACATCAAAGTCGTCGCCAAAGTTATCGTGGATGGCCTGGGCGTAATACTCGCCCAGCTTCTTGAGCTGATAGCCCGTCACGTAAGCGCCGGCGTTCATAAAGAACGGGGACTGACGGCCGCTCTTGAGCGTAAAGCTGCCGAACTTAAGAACGTCGGACTCAACCATAAACTTGATGAACTCTTGCTTGTAAGCCTCCATGCGGGCTCCTCTCGTAATCGCGTACGTACCTTCCAGTTTAGCGCAGGCGAAGCATCGATGCGGGCGCGCTTTGGAGCCACGGCATTCTGTAAAGGCTTTGTCGGGGGCAATGGTTTTCCGAACAATGGGGTTGACATCGCAAACCCCCTCATCAAGAATACGGGCGGATTAAAAAGGGGTACGAGATACCCAAAGCGCGCTGCGCTCGGCCTTTAGGAGGTGTGCCATGGAAGGCAGTCCTAGTCGAAAAACCTGCATGTCGCCCTCGGCACGCCGTGAGGATTCCGCATACGCATAAACGCCACCGGCAGATCGCCAAAACCACCACAAAGGCGCGCTGCACCCTTTGTGGGCTCAAGAGCTTGACGTGAGCGACATCTAGGTTTTTTGAAGCAAATACGACACGTACGCTAACTCCCTTCAACAAGGAGGACCCTATGCTGATGCTCAAAACCGTTACGGTACTCGAAGCCATCTCCAAGCGCCGCCGCACGGCGCGCCCCGCCGCTCATACCGGCCTGTCCAAGAACACCATATTCGCCACCACCCATAGTGCCGAGGACGCCCTCGTACTGCTTGACGCCACGGCAAACGGTCTCACCGCTGAGCACGCCGTCGAGCGCCTGGATGCCGCCGGCCCCAACACCATCGAGGCGCCGACCAAGACGCTCGCCCGCCGCATCGCCGACGCCTTCATCAATCCCTTCGCCGGCATCCTCGCCGCGCTCGCGCTGGTCTCGCTCTACATCGACGTGCTCGCCGTGCCCGAGCCGCAGCGCGACCCCTCCACGGTCATCGTCATCGGCATCATGCTGCTGGTATAGGGCGGTATGAAGTTTATCCAGGAAGCCCGCAGCGGCAATGCGGCAGAGGCCCTCAAGGACCTGGTCTCCAACACTTGCACCGTCCTGCGCGACGGCGAGCGCATCGAGACCCTCTTCGACGAGCTCGTCCCCGGCGATGTGATCCGCCTCTCTGCCGGCGATATGGTGCCGGCAGATGCCCGCGTCATCACCGCGCGCGACCTGTTTGTCATCGAGTCCGCACTCACCGGCGAGAGCGAGGCCGTCGAGAAGACCGCTGCCATCACCGTCGTCGATGGTGCCGACGGCTCCGCGCTGCCGCTCTCTGCCTGCAAGAACATCGTCTTTACCGGCACCTCCGTGCAAAACGGCACCGCCATGGCACTTGTCGTTGCCACCGGCTCGGACACCTACCTGGGCGGCATCGCCAAGATGCTCAACGGGCGCGGCGAGAAGAGCGCGTTTGACCGCGGTGTCTCGAGCGTCTCCATGCTGCTCGTACGCCTCATGCTCGTTATGGCACCGGCCGTCTTTGCCATCAACGCCGCCACCAAGGGCAATGTCATCGACGCGCTGCTGTTCGCCACAAGTGTGGCCGTGGGCATCACGCCGCAGATGCTTCCCGTCATCGTGACCACGAGCCTGTCGCAGGGCGCCAAAGACCTCGCCCGTCGCCAGGTTATCGTCAAGGAGCTGCCGGCGATTCAAAACCTCGGCGCGATGGATGTCCTGTGCTGCGACAAGACCGGCACCCTCACCGAAGACTGCATCGTGCTCGAGCGCTACCTCAACGCCGACGGCAACGAGGACACGCGTGTGCTGCGCCATGCGTTTTTAAACAGCTTCTTCCAGACCGGCCTCAAAAACCTTATCGACCTGGCCGTTATCGACCGCGCCGATGTGACGCCCTCGACCGTCGCACCCAATTCCATGCTGGGCCAGAGCCTGCGCGACCGCCATACCAAGGTCGACGAGGTTCCCTTCGATTTCTCGCGCCGTCGCCTGAGCGTAGTTGTCTCCGACGCCCAAGGCAAAACCCAGATGGTTACCAAGGGAGCTGCCGAGGAAATGCTCGAAAACTGCTCCTTTGTCGAGGTCGATGGCATCGCCCAGCTGCTCACCAACGAGAGCCTCGCCCAGATTCGCAAACAGATCGCCGATCTTAACGCCGAGGGCCTGCGCGTAATTGCCGTGGCGCAGAAAACCAATCCGCGCTGCGTGGGCGAGTTTGGCATCGCCGACGAATGCGACATGGTGCTGATGGGCTTTCTGGCTTTCCTCGATCCGCCCAAGGCGAGTGCCGCGGGCGCCGTCGCCACCCTCGAGGCCAAGGGCGTAGCGGTCAAGGTCCTGACCGGCGACAACGACCGCGTCGCCGCCACCGTCTGCGCGCAGATCGGCATCGATGCGAGCAACGTCTTGCTCGGCTCCGAGATCGATGCGCTCGACGACGCCGAGCTTGCCGAGCGCGCCGAGAAACCCACCTCTTCGCCAAGCTCTCGCCGTTGCAGAAGGCGCGCCTGGTGCGCGTCATGCGCGAGCTACTCGGCCACACCGTGGGCTTTATGGGCGACGGCATCAACGACGCCGCCGCCATGCGTGCGAGCGATTGCGGCATCTCAGTCGATTCGGCCGTCGACATTGCCAAGGAATCCGCCGATATCATCTTGCTTCAGAAGGACCTGGGCGTGCTCGAACGCGGAATCATCGAAGGCCGCCGCACCTACGGCAACCTGCTCAAGTACCTCAAGACCACAGTGAGCTCCAACTTTGGCAACGTGCTGTCCGTGACCGTCGCGAGCCTGTTCTTGCCGTTTTTGCCCATGAGTGCCCTACAGCTGGTGCTGCTGTCGCTCGTCTACGAGATCGTGTGCATCACGCTACCGTGGGACACCGTCGATGACGTCTGGACCGCCCGTCCGCGCTCCTGGGACGCCGCGTCCATCAAGGGCTTTATGCTCGAGCTGGGCCCCGTGAGCTCGCTGTTTGACATCGTGACCTTCGCCGCGCTCTTCTTTGTGGTGTGCCCCGCCACCGTGGGCGCAAGCTGGTCCGAGCTCTCCGGGACGGGCAACGTCGCGGGTATGGCGACCTTTGCCGCGCTCTTCCAGAGTGGCTGGTTTATCGAGTCCATGTGGTCGCAGACGCTCGTGATCCACATGCTGCGCTCCCCGCGCCTGCCGAGCCCACGTGACCACGCCGCGCCGGCACTGTGCGCTCTCACCGTGCTAGGCCTGGCGCTTGTCACCTGGCTGCCGGCAAGCCCCATCGCCGATGCGCTCGGCCTCATGACGCTGCCCACGAGCTTTTTTGGGCTGCTCATTGGCATCGTTACCGCCTATATCGCGCTCACCCAGCTGGCAAAGCGCCGCTACATTGCCCGCCACAGCGAGCTGCTGTGACACCCGAATCGTGGCGCGCGACCCATCAGGCGGTCAAAAAGTCCCGCCTCAAATTAAACCGCCCCCATTTCCTGTGCTAAGGAAATGGGGGCGGTTCACGCCGGCCTTCATCTTTTTCAACAGCCTCGTTTGGCTCGCGCTACACCAGGCGCATGGCCTCCTGGACAGCACCGTAAAGGTTGGCGTCGTTGCCGAGCTCGGCCACCTTTATCTGCGGCACAGGAATGCCGGCAAGGGTCCCTTCGTAACCCGCGAGGGCCAGCGGCATCTGCGCACGCAGGGCATCGATGAGCTCGGGATGGCACGAGATACCGCCTGCGATCACAAAGACCTCGGGGTCGAGCACGGCCTGCAGGTTGATGAGCTGTCCGTCAAAGGCGCGAGCGTAGCGGTCGAGCGCGCGCTGCGCCGCCTTGTCGCCATCCGCGATCCACTCAAAGACGCGGCGGCCGTCCACCGGAGAACCCTCAGGCAGGCCCTTCTCGGCAACGGCAGCATCGCGGAGCGCACGCCAACCGCCCGAACCCGCAAAGGAGTTTTCCATGCTCGCGGCAGTCGTGACATCGTTGCGCAAGAAGCTGAACTCGCCTGCAAAGCAGTGCGCGCCGCGCAGGACCTTGCCGTCGATGACGATACCGCCGCCGATGCCCGTGCCAATAGCGAGCACCACGCCAAAACGCGTCCCGCGCAGGGCGCCAGCCGCATACTCACCGAGAGCACAGCACTTACCGTCGTTATTGACGGCAACCGGCACCCCCAGCGCCTCGCGCATGAGCTTTCCCAGTGGGCAGCCGTCCATAAACGTGAGCGCACCGCCGCGATGGATCGTTCCCGTGACGTCTCCCTCGTAGATACCGCCAGGTGCGCTCACGCCTACGGCGCTCACGCGCTCACGGTACGGCTCGACAAGCCCGATCAGCGCCGAAACCGTCTCCTCAGCCGTGGTAAAGCCCGTCGGCAGGCTCCCGCGCTCGCGGATAGAAAAATCCTCGCCCAGCACAGCCCATTTAACGGCCGTACCGCCCACATCGATTCCAAAGAACTCCTGCATATTCGCCCCTCACACGCCATAGCCCCGGACGCGCATCGCCGCGACCACCACAGGAGCCGCCCCCCCTTATGATGGTCATGCGGCAAATCGCGCCCGGAGCCGATTATCTCTCTGTTTTACGCCTCTACTTTGGTCAGACGAAGCAACATATCGTCGACGTAGGTCTCACCGCGGGTCACATAACCGCCACGCAAACCGCCCTCCCAAAGAACGTCCCCAATTACCACTCATTTAAGTACGTCCCCAATGAGTGCAACGGAATGGCTCCCCCTTGACAGCTTAAAGCTGTCATGCACGAACCATTCCGTCGCAGCCTCATGAAAGGGACTGGGTTGTAAATGTTGGAGAAGAGCCGTTAGCGCCCGGGGGTCAGGATCACCAGCGCGTCGTGCTCAAAGGGATGTTGAGCCACGCGCACGGTGCCGTCACCGTTGTCGCGGACGGGCAGCTTGGCGATGCGCTTGTCCTCCATGTCGAGGACCGTCGCCGTCCAGCCGCGCGCGCCGTCGAGCTTAAACTTGAGCGCTGTGGTACGTGGCAGGTACGTAACGACACGATCGCCAACGCGCGCCACACGAATGGCCTCACGCGCGTCGTCGAGAAGCTCCTGCGCCGGAACCACGTCAAGTGCGTCGTCGCCAGCCGTAGCACCCAGCCCGGCAAGCACATGCTCAATCGCGCCAAAGTCCCAAACGCCCGCAAACTGCAGACACTCCTGCCAGCGGAACGGCATATCGAAGCCCTCGCCCAGCACCGAGCCCTGGCTCTTGCTGGTCTGCCAATTCCAAACACCGTGCGCGCCATAGGTCACACCCGCGCTGGCGCCGGCAAGGATCGACGACCACACGCTCGCGCGGCAATCCTGCGCGGTGAAGCGCCAGTACACATTGCGCGACGCACCCATCTGCTCGTAACAGGGCTCGGAGTTGACCATCGGCTTTTTGGGATAGTTGGCGGTAAAGTCCTGCGGCAGGCGCCAGGCCTCGGGCTGGCCCTCGTAGTTGTGGCCGGGCTGGAACATGTAAAAGTCCAGGCGGTCCAGGTACTGTGACGGAATGGTGCGGTTGCCGCGGTTGATATGCATGGTGCGCAACGCCTCGGGCGCGCGCTTGACGACTTCGTCGAGGGCGTCCTCGTAGTAGGCAATCGCCTCGTCGCTGGTAAAGTCGGTATCGCCCGTCACCACGTAGACGGGGTCAAACTCGCCCAGGTTCTCGACGACGCGGGCAACGTGGGCACGGACCTCCTCGCGCGGCATAACCTCGGCACCGCAATGCTCGGCAATCTTGGCACCCCAGGTACCGGGCACGTAGTTGCACCACATAAGCACGAGTGCCGGACGAATGCCGTGCTCGACAGCAGCGCGGCACATGACAGCAGCGCGGTCCCAGTACGCTTGGTTGGGACGGGACCAATCAAAATGCACGCCGTCCTCGCTGGCATAGGGCCAAATACCCAGATCGGGGCAGCAGCGATCCCACTGCGGCAGCGTGTTGATCTGCAGCACGTTCATGCCCTGCTCGGCGCGGCGGGCCAGATAGTAGTCCCAATCGGCCTCGGCGATGCTCGTAAACGCACTCCAGCACGTATCGGCAAACCAAAAGAACGGCTTGTCCTCGCACAAAAAGCCATCCTGGCGACCGTTGACAGTCAGTTTTCCCAAACTCATCTGCATGTCCTTTCGTTTGATAAAGGAGTTGCGAACCGGCAGATTCTTTCGCGGTAACCTTGGCACAAAAGCCTCCGTCGTTTAGCAAGCCCTTGCGGGCGGGCATCTCCCGTCCCAATCAGTCTACCTTGCAGGAAAGGCCCCGTCGGGCTTGCGCCTGACGGGGCCCTGTCGTGTAGGTAAGGTCGCATGTGACCGAATGGCTTGGCCTTAGGCCTCCATCTCGGCGAGCTCCTCTTTGGAGAAGCCAGTGGCAAAGACGACGGCAGCGGCGATGACAAAGGAGATCGCCATACCGACGATAGCCCAGACGGTGTTCATCTGGCCACCCTGCAGGTAGTTGGTGAAGACCAGGAAGTTGGAGGCACCGCCGGCCAGGTAGTAGGTAACACCCATGAGGCCGGAGAACACAGCGCCGATGGCACCGCCGATAAACATACCGAGCATGGTGCGACGGAAGCGCATGAGGATACCGAAGAGCGCAGGCTCGGTGACGCCGCCGGCGATGGCGGAGATGACGTAACCCAGGGCAAGACCCTTCTCGTCGGGGTTCTTCATCTTGAGGAAGGCACCGAAGGCGCAGCCCCAGACAGCGGCCATAGCGCAGTTGGTAGAAACGAAGACGAAGGGATCGTAGCCGGCGGCGATGATCTGGACCTGAGCGAGCAGGATGACGGGCATGTGCATGCCGCAGACCACGAAGAGCTGCCAGAAGGCGCCGAGGATGGCCATGACGATCAGGATACCGATACCGCCAAGGTCAGCAAGGCCAAAGAGGGCGTTGGCGATGAGGTTGCCGAGCTCGTTGCCGATCGGGGCAAGAACGATGAAGGCGATGGGGATCGTGACAATCATGGTGCAGAACGGCGTGAAGACCGTGGACAGCACGTCAGGCATGACCTTCTTAAAGAACTTCTCGACAAAGTACAGGACGGGCACCGAGAGGATGATCGGCAGGACGGACTGCTGGTAGTTGGCAGCGGCGATCTGGATGCCGTAGACGGAGATGATTCCGCCACCCTCCTGAGTCGCGACACTCACGACGGACGGGGCCATGAGAGCGCCGCCGAGGAGCATGCCCAGAACCGGAGAGGCGCCGAGCTTCTTAGCAGCGGCATAGCCCAGGTAGATGGGGATAAAGGTAAACGTGGCCTCGTACAGGGTGGTATAGAGGAACGTGTAGGTCGGATCGGTATCGGAGAGAACGCCGAGCATGGTGGGACCGAGGACCGCAGCGATGGTGCGGAACAAACCGCCGGCCATGAGCAACGGAATCAGCTGGGTCATGGAGCCCGACAGATAGTCGAGGATGATATTGGGCAGGTTCTTGAGCTCGAACTTCTCCTTAGGAGCGTCGAGGTTCTCGTCGACCGCGGCACCCTGCTTGACGCCGGACATGGCAACGAACTCGGCGAGCACCTTGGGCACGTTCTGGCCGATGATGACCTGGAGCTGGCTGCCGGCGAACTGGCAACCCAGTACACCCTTGACCTTCTTGATCTTCTCCACGTCGGCCTTGCTGTTATCCTTGAGCGTCAGACGCAGGCGCGTCATGCAGTTGGTGGCGACGGCAACATTCTCCGCACCGCCCACGAGCTCGAGGACATCGGTGGCAATCTGTTTGTTATCTACTGCCATGGGACCCCTCCCCATATCATCGTGTGTCTACCCGTTTGGACGTAGGCACGCCTTTGGCCCGGCGGCTATAACCCCTTACGGCTGCCGAGCCCTTGGATACGCTGTCGTAAACAATCTGTTTACTGAACGTTTACCGCACTTAGTTTACACGCAGCGTTGAATTTGTGGCAGTTTTGCCGTTTGCAGTCCGGTGAACGGTAGGAAATCGGGGGTGAACGTAATTGAATGCCAAGGCATTACATATAGTGTCGTTTATTTATAGATGGCCGTCTACGTGGGATTTTATATAATCTGGCACCCAAATGCCTTGTTGACTTATCAACAAAAGCCCTGCTAGATAGTGGTAAACGAATGTTTAATAGTTCATTGAGCGTTTGATGTGACCGTTTACCGAGTTCATCTGCTTATTCTCTAATTCTGCTTTACACTAAACATGTTTAGATTGTATTGCCGCACACGTTTAGCTCTCGCGGCACAAGGGAGGCAGCTCATGGAACTCAAATCGTGCACCTACGCAACCGTCACCACCTTGGGTGACTTTGGCCCCTGGATCAGCAAGGTCGTTCTCGACCTACCCTGCACCGTGCGCGCCAACGATGTCGATGCGAACGCTTTCCATATATATGTAGAGCGTCACGAGCGCACGGGTGAGGTCCTGATGCGCAAGGAGCACGGCGCCGACCATGCCGCGCCCTCCGTGGGTTACATCGACGTTCTCGCCGCGTATCCGTGTGACGAGAACGGCCGCAAGCTCGCCGTGGGCACCCATGTGGCACTCGAGGTCGCCGAGCAGCGCCTGACCAAAAAGATCGAAGGCGGCGTCATGGGCTCGCGCATGCTCGATGACCAGCTGCACGTCACGCAGCTCGCGGCTCTTCCCGGCAACGACGGCGACGACCCCACCTGCGGCCTGGTCTTCGATACCTGTCGCGGCGACATCTGCCCCGCGCTCAAGGGCTGGAGCAATGCCGTGCAAAAGACTGCCATTGATGGCATCGCGCTCGAGTACGGCTTCTTTGAGCCCAGCTTTAAAGCCGAGGACTCGGCCTGCTTCAATCCCTTCGCGCCCGAGGCCACGGTCGTGCCCCAAAAGGCCCCGCTCGTGGTGTACCTGCACGGCGCCGGTGAAGGCAAGGGTGCCACGCAGGGCGAAGGCGCCACGCGCGCCTATGTCGGCAACCGCGTGACAGCCATTAGCCAGGCGCAAATCCAGCGCTACTTTGGCGGCTTTGCCTGGGTGCTCGTGCCGCAGTCTCCCACGTTTTGGATGGACAACGGCGTCGAGCAGCTCGGTCGCTCCAACCAGAGCATCTACTCCCCCGTGCTCAAGGCGCTCATCGATGAGTTTGTCGCCGAGCATGCCGAGCGTATCGACACCGACCGCATCGTGGTTGCCGGCCTTTCCAACGGCGGCTTTATGACCCTGCGCCTGTGCGCCGACTGCCCCGATTTCTTCGCCGCGGGCCTTCCCTGCTGTGCCCCGTGGTACAACGCCACGGACGAGGACGTAGCCGCGCTCGCCAAGACGCCGCTGTGGTTTACGCACTCCAAGGGCGATGAGCTCGTGTCGCCGCAGCAGACCGTGCTGCCGCTCACGGCACGCCTGCGTGACGCCGGAGCCAACGTGCACCTCACCTACTTTAGCCATGTCGAGGACCTGACCGGCGTGTATCGCGAGGCCGATGGCTCGCCCAAGAAGACGTTCAACCACGGCGTGTGGATCCACCAATTCAACGACCTGTGTTATCAAGACTTCGACGGGGGCAACGTACTCATCGACGACGAGCCGGTGGGCTGCTGGGAGTGGTCGGCCAGAGTTTCGAGGTAGCCATCTCATCGGGGGCCCTGACCTTTAGTTTTGTAAACGTCCTCGCGCCTGAGCCCCGCTTATCCTGCTCCTTCGGAGCATCGGATAAACGGGGCCCGCGCTGCGGAATGTTTACAAAACTAAAGTTCAGGGCCCCTAAGTTAACGTTGTTCGAAACGCTGGACGAACGCTTCCGGCGGGCCGCCGGATTGACGGCGATGGGGGCGTGGGTCCCGTCTTGCCTTGCGCGTAACTGGCTGAATTGATTTTGATTGGAGCTGTTCCTATGTCCCAAGAGCTAACTCGGGTGATTGTTACTACTGATATGGAAGTCGATGATATGAACTCGCTCATTCATTTGGCTCTGTATCTCAATGTGCTTGATGTTCAGGCTGTGGTGTATACGGCTTCGCAGTATCACTTTCTTGGGGATGGGGTTCATACGCTGGGCGAGGTGAATTCGCATTGGCGGACTAAGGGGCGTCGCTCTTACGAGTGGGCTGTTGTGCCTCATGAGCCCGATCCGCTGGCCGGCGAGCTTCGTGAGTATCGTCCGTTTCCCGAGCATTGGATTGAGAGTCTCTGGAGTAATGAATATACCCAGGCTTGGCCGCAGTTGCAGGCGAATGCGGACGCTGCCGGTGAGCCGCCGTATCCCACGCCTGCCCAGATGATCGAGCGCACCTTTGTGGGAAATGTTGCCTTTGAGGGTGATGTGACTGAGGAAACTGAGGGGTCTCGCGTAATTGCGCAGGCGATTTTGGACGACGACCCGCGTACGTTATGGCTGCTCAGCTGGGGCGGCATGAACACCATTGTTCGCGCCCTCATGAGCATTGCCGAGCGTTATCGCGCCACGCCCGAATGGCCCGCTGTGCAGCAGCGGGTCTATCAGAAGGTGCGCGTGATGGGCGTTGCCGATGGCATAGGACAGGACAACTCATGGCTCGACCATGGGCGCGAGCTCTTTCCCGAGCTCATCTTTTGGTGCGTGCCTTATATGTATGGCGGCTATGTCGACGCCAAGATGGCTCAGCCCGATACGCTGCCACTGTTTAAGGCTCCTTGGCCCGAGCAGAATCTCACGCAGGGCAACGGCCCCCTCATGGCGCGCTATATGCTCTATGGCGACGGTAAGGTCTACGAAAACGAACCCGAGCGATTCCAGTTTGGCAAGCATGCCCATCTGGATTGGGGCCTAGAGGGCATGCCCGCGATGCAGTTTGAGCGCGGCGACTTTATGGCCGAAGGCGACAGCATGACCTATATTCCGCTGCTGCCGTTTGGCCTGCGCGGTATCGACGACCGCGGCTTCGACACGCTGCTCGGCCGTATGTTCCTCGACGGTCACCCCGACTCGGACGCGCCCGCCGGTTTTGCCGCCATCGGCACGCCCGCGAGCAGCAACCTCAATCCTTACCTGCGCGCCTATCAGGAAGACTTTGCCGCCCGCGCGCAATGGTGCGCCCATGATCCGGCGTCTTGTTCGCATCCGGCACATGTTGTCGAGGTCACGGCCGACCGCAGCGCGACAGCCAGCGAGCGCGTCGCCCTTGCAGCGACCATCGTCGACTCCGACGGCAAGGGCTTTGATGCACATTGGGATGTCGCCGTGGACCCGTCGAGCTATGTAGGCGCGCAGGATCTTTCGCTGTGGCAGGAATGTACGGTGAGCACCGCTTTTGTCGTGCCCGCCGACGCGCAGCCCGGCGACCGCTTTGTGCTCACCCTTACCGTGCAGACGCGCGCCGAGCGCCCCTGCACCCGCTACGCCCAGGTTGCCGTGACCGTGGCATAGCAAGGACGGCGCCCACATTCGGCAGCCGCCACATTCGACATGGAGTCTCCCCAACTGCCACTCATTTAAGTACGTCCCCAATGAGTGGCCGAAGAGTGTCCCCAGCGACTAGTCAAAAATGGGCCATCTGTCCCAGTTGTGGAGACTCGTTGAGCCGTCTGGGTATCGTGAAAGATTGCGCGCTCACCCATCATCAAAAGTGACACACGCTACCTGTTGATGGGAGGCAACCATGGGCTTCTTTGACAAGATGTTCGAGAAGAAAGAGTGCGCGATTTGCGGTACCGAGCTGGGACTTTTGGGAAAGACCAAAATCAACGAAGGCTACCTGTGCAAAGAGTGCGCCGGCAAGCTCTCCCCCTACTTCCACGGCTATCGCTCCAGCACCGCGGACGATATCCGCGAGCAACTCGCCTACCGCGAGGCCAATGCCGAGCGCCTGGCGTCGTTCAACCCCACGCGCACGCTCTCTGCCGGGCGCACCAACATCATGCTCGACGAGGACGCGGGCCTGCTGATCATTACCTCGCAGAGCCGCTGGCGCGACGCCAATCCCGACATCATCGAGTTCTCACAGGTACTCGGCTGCGATATGGATATCGACGAGCATCGCACCGAAATCTATCGCGAGACCAAGGACGGCGAGCGAGAGAGCTACAACCCGCCGCGCTACGACCTGGATTACGACTTCAATCTGACCATCCACGTCAACACGCCGTACTTTACCGAGATCAACCTGCGCGTGAACGACTCCACCATCGATCAGCGCGGCTCCATCGAATACCGCGAGGCCAAGCGCCAGGCAACCGAGGTCCGCGACGCGCTGGTGCAGCTGCGCCAGGAAACGCGCGACAACGTCGTTGCCGCCAAGGCCCCCAAGACCGCGGTCACCTGCCCCTTCTGCGGTGCAACCACCATTCCCGATGCCAGCGGGCGCTGCGAATACTGCGGTGGCGCCATCGGCGCTTAGCCTCCGGCACGGAAAGGACCGATCATGGCCTTCGAGAGTGTCAACTATCAGTGCCCCGCGTGTGGCGGCCCCCTTCACTTTGCCAGTGCCGAGCAAAAGCTCGTCTGCGACTACTGCGATTCGCGTTTTGAAGTCGAAGAAGTCGAGGCCCTCTATCGCGAACGCCAGGACAAGGCAGATGCCAAAGCCGATGCCGCAGCCGCGGCCCCCAAGCCTGCTGTCGACGATGCCGTGCAGAAGCTGGCTCAAAACGCCGGCTACATCTGCTCGTCGTGCGGTGCCGAGCTGGTCTCGGACGGCACCGTCGCCGTTACCACCTGCCCATACTGCGGCAACTCTGCCGTGGCACCCGGCCAGCTCTCGGGCGATTTCTCGCCCGACCTGGTGATTCCGTTTAAGCTCGGGCGCGACGATGTCATGGCCGCGCTCAAGGAGCACTACAGGGGCAAGATCTTGCTGCCCAAGAGCTTTGTCACCGGCAACCACATCGACGAGGTCCAAGGCGTCTACGTGCCGTTTTGGCTCTACGGTGCCCACGTGGACGGCGAAGTGTGCTTCGACGCAACCAACGAGACCGTAACCGAGGAATCCGACCGCACCGTCACGACCACCGACCACTACGACGCCTACCGTAAAGGCAATATCTCGTTTGAGCGCGTGCCCGTCGACGGATCGTCCAAGATGCCCGACGGCCACATGGACGCCATCGAGCCGTTTGACTACGACGCGCTGCGCCCGTTTTCGGTCGCGTATATGCCCGGCTACATCGCCAACCGCTACGACGAGGATTGCGAAACCTGCAAGGCGCGCGCCGAGCGTCGTATGGAAGAAAGTACGATCTCGGCCCTGCGCGAGACCGTCGTCGACGAGTATGACGACGCCACGGTCGAAAGCAAGCAGCTCGACTACACCTGGGAAGACAGTGACTACGCCCTGTTCCCCGTGTGGATGCTTTCCACCTCGTGGAACGGCAAGAGCTACCTGTTTGCCATGAACGGCCAGACCGGTCGCATGGTCGGCGAGCTTCCCTGCTCCAAGCCCAAGCTCGCTATCGCCTCGGTACTGTTCTTTGTGATCGGATTTGTCCTCTCCCAGATCCTCTTCATGGGTGAGAACGCCTTCGATCCGGACTACCTCGCCTTTGATGTCGAGGGCATCCTCATCAACATCGTCGCGCCGCTGATCATCGTAATCATCGCGGACGTGTTGCTGGTAGGCCAGCTCAAGACGGCCAACGAGGCAACCCACGCCGATTACTACTGCGGAGAGCTCGACCTGACCGAGAAGCACGACACCTTCAGCCACACCGAGACCACCGTTGTCATGAAGGACAACAAGGACGATTAGCCGTCCTGACCAATACCACCCGGCCTTTGACGAGAAAGGAAGATTACCATGGGACTCTTGAAAGCTGGATTGGGAGCTGCCGGCGGCGTCATGGCCGACCAGTGGAAGGAATTTATCTATTGCGAATCGATGCCCGCTGACGTCTTGGCCTGCAAGGGCAGCAAACGCACCGGTGGCCGCAGCTCCAACACGCGCGGCGAGGACAACGTCATCTCCAACGGCTCGGTCATCGCCGTCAACGACGGCCAGGGCATGCTCGTGGTGCAAAACGGCAAGATTATCGAAGTCGCACTGGAGCCTGGTGAGTTTGTCTTTGACACTGGCAGCGAGCCGAGCGTCTTTAGCGGTAACCTGGGCGACTCCATCAAGGAGACGTTCGCCAATATCGGCAGCCGCTTTACCTTTGGCGGCGACGCGGGCAAGGACCAGCGCGTCTATTTCATCAACACCAAGGAGATCATCGGCAACAAGTACGGCACCGCCTCGCCCGTGCCCTTCCGCGTGGTCGATAACAACATTGGCCTGGATGTCGACATTTCCGTGCGCTGCAACGGCGAGTATTCGTACCGTATCACCAACCCGCTGCTGTTCTACACCAACGTGTGCGGCAACGTGACCGATAGCTATACGCGCGACAAGATCGACAGCCAGCTTAAATCCGAGCTGCTCACCGCCCTGCAGCCCGCCTTTGCCAAGATCTCGGAGATGGGTATCCGCTACAGTGCCATTCCCGGTCACACCACCGAGCTCGCCCGCGCGCTCAACGAGGTCCTCTCCGCTGACTGGCGCGATCTGCGCGGTGTCGAGATCGTGAGCTTTGGCGTCAACTCCATCGCCGCTTCGCAAGAAGACGAGCAGATGATCAAGGACCTGCAGAAAGCCGCGGTCATGCGTGATCCCACCATGGCGGCCGCCAACATCGCCAGCGCCCAGAGCGACGCGATGCGCGCCGCGGCGGCCAACCCCAACGGCGCGATGGCCGGCTTTATGGGCATGGGCATGGCAGGCGGCATGGGCGGCATGAACGCCAGTCAGCTGTTCGCCGCCGGCCAGGCACAGCAGCAGGCCGCCCCGCAGCCAGCTCCGGCACCCGCCCCCACACCGGCTCCTGCCGCTGTCCCCGCGGCCGGTGCATGGACCTGCAGCTGCGGTGCCACCAACACCGGCAAGTTCTGCTCCGAGTGCGGTAGTCCCGCACCCGCCCCCCACACTGGCCAAGTGGTTCTGCCCCAACTGCGGCAGCGAAAACGGCGGCAAGTTCTGCAGCAACTGCGGAACGCCCCGGCCCTAGCCCCTCTATCTGGTAATTGACGGGGGATCCGCCACCCCCGCATTTGCTTCTATGGGTTTCGTTCGATAAAGGAGGACACCATGAAGACAACGTTCAAAAAGTCCGTACTCGCATTTCTGACATGCGTCCTGGCGCTCGCCTTTGCCCTGACGGGCTGCAGCGGCGGGGGCAAAGACCCCAAGGCCAACTTCGTCGGCAGCTGGGAACTCTCGGGTGGAACCTTGGAGGGCGAAGAGCTGACCGATGAGTACATGAAGATGCTCGAGGATTGGGGTGTCCACTGCGTCCTGATTCTCGATGAGGACGGCACAGGCGCCCTCGACCTGTTCCTTGAAGTCATGGACCTTAAATGGGAGGCAAAGGACGCCACCACTGTAACCATCACCGCCGAAGACGAGTCGCATGACATGAAGCTCAAGGACGGCAAACTCATCCTCGAAGAAGATGACGGCAATCTTGTCTTTACCAAGTCCGACAAGGACCTGTCCGGTACGGTGAAGAAGGATCGCGAGGCGGCCGAGAAGGAAGAGGAGATCGATAAGGCCGTCGAAGACGACGATGTCCAGAGTGTCGAAATCTCCCCCGCCGTCACCGTCGCCGATGACGATCTGTGCACCATCACCATCACCGAGAAGTTCAAGGACGACTGGGGCGACATCGGCTTTGTCGTCAACATCACCAACAAGAGCGACAAGGACCTGACCTTCTACGCTCCTTCCGGCAAGACCAACGTCAACGGCACCATGAAGGAACCCTGGTTCTCGGCTCACCTGATGCCCGGCACCAACGCCACCGAGGAATTCACCTTCTCGAAGGGCACGCTCGATAGCCTTGACGACCTCGTCAACACGACCATCGGCATCGACGCCTACCTGACCGATTCCTACGAGGACGTCGCCTCCTACAGCGCAACCATCGCGTAGCGGCACGTAACATCAGCCGCGGATTGGCGGACACATCCGCGCACATGTCAGGCGGGGCCGCAGGAG